>JADFVW010000300.1 GCA_015222725.1 Pseudomonadota bacterium
CTCCCTCGAGATAGGCGCTGTCTGCCGCAGCTATCCAATTGTAGGGGCTGTCATCTACCAGACCATCCAGCTGTTCATCTATTTCGCTCGCTTCAACGACCCTCCCCTGGGAAGCCAGCAGGTCACGGTAATTCTTCAATAAACTTACCACGCCATCGGAGTGCTCTACGCCGTACACATACAATTTTTCGGCGCGTTGGATATCGCCTGCCTGGCGATGCAACACCGCCATCATATTAATGCTATCGGGGTGATAGGGTGCAAACTCAAAGGATTTGAGCAGCATCCAGAAGCTCAAATTGTGGTCTTTGATCAGTAGACCATCGGCAGCTATATTGCGGTAATACATGGCGATATAGTCAGCCTCGCTAATATTGCCTACAAAGCGCTCATGGCCGCTGGGAAAATAATCGACTATCAGTCCGGCACGCCTCATCACATAGAGATCGTCCCGCTCATCTTTCGCCCGAGGTGCGTATAGATAGCTTCTGACATGCTGCTGCTTCAGGGTAACGCCCGCTGATTGCATGTACACCGGTGTGGAACGCACTAGTTGGTAGCCCACATCCACATCAGCCAACCGGGCCAGGGCTGTTGTGAGAATTGCCAGCGACAGGCAATTGCCACCCTTGTTCATTAGTGTTTGCTCTGCGGTATGGGTCGCGCCCTGAAAACCGAAGCGGTCACCGGTTAGCAGAATATAATCAACTACCCGTTGGTGCGCAGGCGAACCTTGCCGCAGAGGGTCATTGAAATAATTCAGGAAGTGCCGGGTCTGGTCTTCGTTGAGCGCAAACAAGGCCTGCTCGGAGGTAATCTCGGGGCTGGGCCCAAAATCGGCATAGTCATTGTATTGTGCCGGCGCGACTACCTCTTGCTCGTCTTCCAGCTGAACCGTAGCAGGAGTGGTTGCGCAAGCAAGCGTGAGACCCAGCAGAGCGCCAAGTAAGAGCACTCGGAAAAGGATGTACGTTACGGGTTGATATTGCGCCATTTATGTTCGCACTCAGGGCCAGCTTGCCGGTGAGTTCAGGCTAACACCCGCTGCAGGCTAATTCAAAACTCGATAACCGCGCCCGCGCAGGCAGTTCTTGACCACCCGAACCTTGTCCTGCTCACCCTGGCTGACGCCTCTGGCACCACCGGTGACAGCGCCAACACCGGCACCGCGTGCCGCATTGCTGCTATTTCCCACTATAGCCCCGATTGCACCACCGACCACCGCTCCAGATGCCGCGCCCTTGGCGGTTTTTTCGCCGACGGCCACTTGTTCGGTATACGCTCTACACTCGGCCAGGTCCGTCTCGTAGTTGGCCATATTGACACCCTTGGTATCGATAATAATTTCATCGGTAGTGGTGCAGGCCGCCAAAATTAACAGCGGCACAATAGCGAGTGGCAATAACCGTTTCATAAAACTCTCCGGGGCAGTCTTCCCGCTAACTGTACACCAGGGTCATGGAAGGCTGGGGCAATATTCTGTTAAGAAATGTTAAGGGTGGGTGCAACTACTCGAGAGATCTGCCATTAATGTGAGACCATCGAACACCAGATCCGGTACTTGCAGACCTACGCCTCCCAGTAAAGACTGTAATGTGTCACCGCCACCGCCACAAATGAGCAATTGATTCTGACCTATTTTCATTTGCTCCAGCACCATGCCCACGGCCCCGGCCTGCGCCACCGCAATGCCGTGACGAACCGCTTCTGCGGTGGATTTTCCCGGCGCGAGGTCGTAGATCGCATCCTCCGCAAAACGCACCCGGTCGGTATCCAGCAGCAGGGCGCGCTCCATCAGTTCGGGGCCGGGAATAATATAGCCGCCCTCGTGCAGGCCGTCTTCAGCGACTATATCAATAGTAAGGGCTGAGCCGGCATCAACCACACAAACGCGACCTTCGATAAGGTCATGCGCCGCCAGCATAGCCAACCAGCGGTCTACCCCCATCCTGGCGGGGTTCGTATAGCTGTTCACCAGACTCATGGTCTTGGCCTGGGTGCGGGCGTACCAGGGCTGCACGCCCCACTTGTCCACCAGTAAATCAGTTAACTTTGTTTCAGCCTGTGGTGAGGCGACACTGGAGATCCATATTTGCCCGAGAGTCGCCACGCTATTCAGTAACTGTTCCTGCAATTCGGCGTCACCTGGCAGATATTTACCCCGCGCCACCACATCACCACCTCGCACCAGCCGCCACTTGGCGCTGCTGTTGCCCACATCCATTTGCAAACAGGCAGTCATTCACTCACCCTCAGGGAAATCTCGCCACCGAAGACCGATTGCACGCCCAGGGTTGTTTCCAGTTGCAGAGCGCCCCGCTCATTTACGCCCCGGGCAATGCCTGCCAACTGTTCGCTGCCTGTTGTTAGAACAACGGGTTTACCCGCGTGCGCATCCAGCTTCTGCCAGGCCTCCTGCCAGAGCGCAAAGCCTCCTGCCTCAAAGTTGTCAACCAGGGGTAACAATTCATTCAGTAATGCGGCGAGCAGAGCATTGCGACCCGGGGCCGCCACCCCCGCAGCGCTTGATATGGTGGCGACATCTGTCCAGTCCTGTTCAATGGGCGCTGCTGTGGCGGCGGGCATGGCTACATTGACACCTACACCGACCACCACCTGGCAACTACCCGCTGCGTCACCCACCATTTCCAACAATATACCACCCAGCTTCGCACCACCAAGCAAAATATCATTGGGCCATTTCAGCTGTACTTGCGGCACACCGGATTTTTCCAGGGCTCTAGCCACCGCAACCCCCGCCGCCAGGCTCAGGCCCTCCAGCGCTGCTGCACCCTGGGTAAATTCACCCACAATGGACAGATAGAGGTTGCGTGCATAGGGACTAACCCAAGCCCGCCCACGCCTGCCTCTTCCGGCAGTTTGCTGCTCGGCAGTACACACCACCCCTGCGCCAGCGCCCTGCTCTATTTTTCGCAGTGCCTCTGCATTGGTAGAATCGACGGCCTCGGCAACAGCGAGTTCGGTGAGAAGGGCGGAACCCTGCTCATTGAGACCTGCCCTCACTTGTGATTCGCACAATAATTCAATACCACCGGGTATGCGGTAGCCCCTGCCTTTCACCGATTCGATAGCCAGGCCCAGCCCCTCTAACTTTTGCAGTTGTTTCCACACCGCCGTACGGCTCACACCCAGGGCATTCGCCAGGTCCTGCCCGGAGTGGAATTCGCCGTTGGCCAGCAGAGGAAGAAGAATGGTTTTTGGCATGCCGGCTTGCCCTTTGCAGCTAGGTAGTAGTAATGTCGCTGTAGATCATAACAAATACTAAAAAGGAGAGACATATGACCCAACTCGCCGAGGGCGTATTGCGAGATACCGCGGGAAAACTGATTCGAGCCCACCAGGAGGCATCGCAAACCGGCGACTGGATCTTCTTCGTGGATGAACTGTATGCACAAGACTGCGTGTACATTTGCGAATACGCCGGCACCATGCGCGTTGAGGCTCATGGTATCGATGAAATAAAGTCCACTCACTACGGCCGCGACATGCAAGTAGGCTGGGAGGGCTGGACTTTTCCCTATATGGGCGTTTATGCCGGCACCAACAATTCCATCATTACCCACTGGATGAACCGTGGACCGGGCCGCCGCCCCGACGGTGAGTACTACGAGACCCCCGGCGTCTCTTTTCTCACCATTGATGAGGATGCACGGATTATCCGCCAGTTCGATATGTTTGATCTGGGACACCAGATGAAGCTCTGTGATGAGCTGGAAGCTGCGGGACTACTGGAGCCTGATTTGAAAGAGAACTGGGTGGTGCCGATGAAGGCGAAGTTGGCGGCGCAATTGGCGGGTGATAGCTGAAAAATGGCCTAATCCGGTTGTACTGAATCCGAGAGAGGCGCCGGAAAGCGCTACTACAGGCGGCTGCAAACTTGCCCGGCTCCACGGCTGCTGTGCAACTCGACAATTTTTGCTTCGCAAAAATCTGGACTCGAACAGTGCTCGCAGAAAACCCCGTGGAACCGGGCAAGTTTTAACGCAGCCTGATTGCCTGTAGTAGCGCTTTCCGGCACCTCTCTCTCGCCTCCCACAATGCTTCGTTAGTCCAGCTTTCTGCCCGACATCAATTGTAGACACCTCTTTTTCTAAGCATGCCGTTTACGTTAACGTCAAGTAAGGTTATAGTGTGCTTACTTCAGACGAATACAGGCAATGCTGTGTCCGATCAAACCTACACAATCTCAGAGCTAGCGAAGGAATTCGGGGTTACCACCCGAACTATGCGGTTCTACGAGGAAAAAGGGCTGATCAGCCCGCGGCGTGAGGGGCAGAAGCGCGTTTACTCTTCCGCTGATCGCGTACGCATCAAGCTGATTCTGCGCGGCAAGCGCATCGGCATGAGTCTGGCTGAATGTGTTGAGGTCATTGATATGTATGATCCCGGGCACAACAACGCGGATCAACTACACTCATTAATCAACACAGTGCAAAACCGCCGCCAACTACTGGAACAGCAGAAGCAGGATATTGACGAAATGCTCGCCGGACTGGCAGAGGTGCAGAACCTCTGTGAAAGTGCGCTGGGCGACATTGAAGAATCTCATAGCTAACACATTGAATAAAGACAGGAATCAAACATGAACACTGGATACCCCACTCTCAACTTTGGCCTGGGCGAAGAAATCAATATGCTGCGCGATGCGGTCTACCAGATGGCACAAAAGGAGATCGCCCCACGCGCTGCCGATATCGACAGGGAAAATGAATTCCCGGCAGATTTGTGGCGCAAGTTTGGCGATATGGGTTTGCTGGGCATGACCGTCGATGAAGCCTACGGTGGCAGTAATATGGGCTACCTGGCCCACGCTGTCGCCATGGAAGAAATCAGCAGGGCCTCTGCCTCGGTTGGCCTGTCCTATGGCGCCATGTCCAATCTGTGCCTCAATCAATTGAACAAAAACGCCAACGAAGAACAGAAGCAGAAATACCTACCTAAGCTGTGTACCGGCGAACATATCGGGGCACTGGCCATGTCAGAGCCCAACGCCGGCTCCGATGTGGTTAGCATGAAGCTGAGCGCGCGCAAGGAGGGTGACAAGTACATTCTCAACGGCACCAAAATGTGGATTACAAATGGCCCCGACGCACACGTGTACATCATCTACGCCAAGACTGACCCCGAGGCAGGCTCCAGGGGAATAACCGCCTTTATCGTGGAGCGCGACTACCCCGGTTTCTCGCGCTCACCCAAACTGGACAAGCTGGGCATGCGCGGCTCCAACAC
>JADFVW010000301.1 GCA_015222725.1 Pseudomonadota bacterium
CCCATCTGGGCAGGTTCACCGTCGGCACCCAAGCCCAGGCTGTGGTTAACGGTGTTATTGAGGAAGTAGTCCAGCTCACTGACACCCAGGCTCACGCTGAAGTCGTAGTACATTTCGTTGGCAAAGTTACCGCGCAAGCCACCGACAGCACTGTAGTCAGTCTGTGCACCGTCCAGAAAAGGTGTAAAACCAGTGTTCAGTAGATCGCCTGTGTAGCCGTCGTTTTCTACCAGAGCCGCCAGACTGGAGTGGCCGGGGTTACGATAGAAGAAGCGGTAGCGGCCATCGGTCTCGGCATAGTTACCAAAGACATACAGCTCCATACTGTCACTCAGGTCAAAACCGGAGTTGACGAACAGGCGGTAGCCGTCGGCTTCAGGGCGACCCCAGGTCTGGGTAAAGGGCGCATCGCCAAAGGGCGAGTCGGCACCCACACCTGCCACACCGGCATCAAGCAATGCCTGGGCGTCGGGGCGAATAATACCGCGCGACAAGGCATCGTTGTCATACCACTCGGCGGTCAGGTTCAAAAAGCCACTGTCGCCCAGGCCAAAACCGATATTGCCGCCAATTTTAGTACTTTGCTCGCCGTCGAAAAACTCACCGTACTGGACCATTACCTGGCCACCCTCGGTGTCGTCCTTCATGCGGAAGTTCATCACGCCGGCGATTGCGTCAGAGCCGTACTGGGCTGCGGCACCGTCGCGCAACACTTCAACACTCTTAAGGCCTATGCTTGGGATCATGCCGATATCGACACCGTGGGCACCGTTGCCTGCCGCAGGGGCAAAAAACTGAACCAGGGCAGAGCGGTGGCGGCGCTTGCCGTTAACCAATACCAACGACTGGTCGGGCGCCATACCACGTAAGGAAGTAGGACGGATAAAGGCGCTACCGTCACCGGTGGCGGGTGTTGCTGTGTAGGAGGGAACAAGGGCTTTCAGGTTATCGGTAATATCCTGGTTATTACCCATGCTGTTAAATTCTTCACCGGCCAGCACGTCAATGGGTACTGGGGAGTCTGAGGCGGAACGAGGTTTGTGACTACGGCTACCGGTTACGACCACTTCCTCCAGCATCTGGTCTTGTGCCAGTACCTGCACGGGAGTTATGAGGGTGGCGAGGGCTACAGATACAGCCAATGCCAGCGGGGTTCTCTTGATATTCATGGGTAAATCTCCTAAAAACTGTTTTTTTACTTGTGCATTTAGTGTCGTTCTTTCATAACCCAGTGGCGACATTTCTATGAATGCATCAAATCCGCATAATCATACGGATGCCATTAGCCCACAATATCAGAATTTCAAGTAAAGGAAATCTGCAAGAAGCGTAAATATTTACGCACTTATGGGTGAGGTGAAAAGATATTGTTTCGTCGGTAGGGGAATAATATCTCCTGGAAGAATCGACCTGACCCCCGGAATAACGGGGCTGCCCTACTAAGTTCTGACAAACACCCCACAATAGGCTAAGGTTGCACCATCAAAATAATAAGCTCATCCACCATGCAAATCAGCTACATTAAAGTATTCACTTTTCTCATAATTTCTACCCTGCTTAGCGCCTGTACCGGGGGCGAATCCAATGTTACCGCGGGCAACCGCGACGATGTTTTGCACTACGGCAATGGCTCCGAGCCCCAGGGCCTGGACCCCCACGTAGTCACCGGCGTTCCTGAAAATCACTTGATTCGCGCCCTGTTCGAGGGCCTCGCGGTGAAAAACCCCTACACCCTGGAGCCCGAGCCCGGGGTGGCGGAGAGCTGGGAGTTCAGCGAAGACGGCCGCGTTCTCACCTTTCATATCAACCCGAATGCCCGCTGGTCCAATGGCGACCCCATGACTGCCGAGGACTATGTGTGGTCCTGGCAGCGAGCCCTCGACCCGGCCATGGGCAATCTCTATGCCTATATGCTGTTCCCGGTAAAAAATGCCGAGGCCTACGCCACTGGCAAGCTGGATGACCCCGGAGAGCTAGGCATTAAAGCCCTGGACAGGCTCACCTTTGAGGTGACCCTGAACGAGCCCACCCCCTACTTTCTGCAATTGATGGACCACTACAGCACCTTCGCCGTGCACCGCGCCACCATCGAAAAATTTGGCAAGTCCACCGACCGCTTCACCAAGTGGACCCGGGTGGAAAACATCGTCGGCAACGGCCCGTTTAAACTGGTCGACTGGCGCCTGAATCGCCGCATTGTAATGGACAAAAGCGAGACCTACTGGGACGCCGACAAGGTCAAGCTGAAGAGCGTTGTGTTCTACCCCACCGAAAACATTGTCAGTGAGGAGCGCATGTTCCGGGCCGGACAATTGCACTATACCGCCGCCGTACCCCTGGAAAAAATTCCCGTGTACGAGGCCCAGGAAAACAGCCCCTATGTGCAGGCCCCCTATCTGGGCACCTACTATTTCCTGATCAATACCGGTCGCCCTCCGGTAGATGATGTAAGAGTCCGCCAGGCCCTGTCCATGGCCGTAGACCGGCAAACACTGGCCGACACCGTACTGCAAAAATCCGTATTCCCAGCCTACTCCATCACTCCACCGGGCACGCTAGGCTACCAGCCACCGAAGCTTTTCGGCTACGATATTGAAAAAGCCAAGGCGTTGTTAGCGGAGGCCGGCTACCCCGATGGCGAGGGCTGGCCCGGGCTGGAGATTACCTATAACACCAGCGAGAGCCACCGCAAGATAGCCGTGGCCCTGCAACAAATGTGGAAGACAGCCCTTAATATAGACATCACCATCGCCAACCAGGAGTGGAAGGTGTACCTGGACTCGGTCACCCAGATGGATTTCCAGATTGCCCGTCGCGGCTGGATAGGCGATTACGTAGACCCCAATAATTTCCTCGACCTGTACCTGGCTGGTGGCGGCAATAACAACACGGGCTACGCCGACCCTCGCTACGATGAACTCATTTTGAGAAAAGCACCCCAGGCAAAAACCAAGGAAGAGCGCTTCGCCCTGTTCAACGAAGCCGAGACCATGATGATGACAGAAATGCCCATCATCCCCATCTATACCTACACCAGCAAACACTTGATTCACCCCTCGGTAAAGGGCATGCCCTCCAACCTGATGGACTCAATCAATCTCAAATACGTGTGGCTGGAACCCGACAATAATGAACAGGGGGGAGAGTAAACCATGTGGCGATTTATCGGTTTAAGGCTACTGCAGGCCATTCCCGTTATCCTGGCGGTAATTACTGTCACCTTCTTCCTTGTGCGCTCGGCCCCTGGCGGCCCCTTTGACAGTGAAAAGGCAGTTATGCCCGAAGTCAAAGCTGCCCTGGAAGCGCAGTATCGTCTGGACCTGCCGCTGTTCCAGCAATACACGGCCTATCTGGGCGACCTGGCCCAGGGCGATCTCGGTCCCTCCTTTAAATACCCCGGGCGCGATGTAAATGAATTAATAGCCGCAGGCCTGCCCGTCACCGCCGAGCTGGGTGCCTATTCCCTTTTGGTCGCCCTGTTACTGGGCGGACTGGCGGGAGTGGTCGCCGCCCTCAAACCCAATACAGCGCAGGACTATATTCCCATGTCCGCCGCGATGATCGGTATCTGCATGCCGACATTTTTGCTGGGGCCCCTGCTGGTGCTGGTATTTGGCATTCACCTGGAGTGGCTGCCCGTAGCCGGCTGGGGCGACATTCCCGGCGATAAAATTCTTCCCAGCTTAACCCTGGGAGCCGCCTACGCCGCCTATATAGCTCGCCTGGGCCGGGCCGGCATGCTGGAAGTGATGTCCCAGGATTATATCCGCACGGCAAGGGCCAAGGGTCTGCCGGAGTGGCAAGTGGTCGTAAAACACGCCCTGCGCGGGGGCATGATTCCCGTTGTGGCCTTCCTGGGGCCGGCTTTCGCCGGCTTGTTGGCGGGCTCTTTTGTAGTGGAAACCATCTTCCAGATTCCCGGACTGGGGCGCTTTTACGTGCAGGCGGCATTCAATCGGGACTACACCATGATTCTCGGTACGACGGTATTCCTGTCCACTCTCATTATTCTGTTCAACCTGCTCTCAGATATTCTCGCCGCCTGGATGAACCCCAGGTTGCGGTCACAGTTCGGGAGCCACTAAATGACAACTGCAAACCCTTCGGTAACCGACACCACCATCACTGACATCGCCATGGCCGAGCACGGCACCTCCCTGTGGAAGGATGCCTGGACCCGGCTGAAGAAAAACCGCCTGGCCCTGATTGGTCTGGGTGTGCTGGTGTCCTTTATTATTATCGCCCTGCTCACCCCCTGGATTGCTCCTTACAGCTACGAAACCCAGAACCTGGACCTGGGTGCCACACCACCCTCTGCCCAACACTGGCTGGGCACCGATATTTTTGGCCGAGACCTGCTGACCCTCATCATGTACGGCGGGCGTATATCTTTGGCGGTGGGATTTGTCGCCACAGCAGTCGCCCTGATTATCGGCGTGACCTACGGCGCTATCGCCGGCTATGTAGGTGGCAAAACAGATGCCGCCATGATGCGTTTCGTCGACATTCTCTACGCTCTGCCCTTCATGATTTTCATCGTGTTGTTAATGGTGGTGTTCGGGCGCAATCTGCTATTACTGTTCCTGGCCATCGGCGCTGTGGAATGGCTGACCATGGCGCGCATTATGCGCAGCCAGGTTCAGTCCCTGCGCCAACAGGAATTTGTTGAAGCTGCAGTATCGCTGGGCCTTGGGCCTGCCACTATTATACGCCGCCACCTGATTCCCAATGCCCTGGGCCCCATGATTGTCTACACCACCCTGACCATACCCGGGGTGATGTTGCTGGAAGCCTTTTTAAGTTTTCTGGGCCTGGGTATTCAGCCACCCCAGACTTCCTGGGGTCTACTCATTTCCTACGGTGCTGAAACCATGGAAGAGTTTCCGTGGCTGCTGATTTTTCCCGGCCTGGCGCTCTCATTAACCCTGTTCTCCCTGAACTTCCTGGGCGATGGCCTGCGCGACGCACTCGATGTGCGCAGCTCCAAGGATTAGGACTATGTCATTACTGGATGTTCAAAATCTCAGGGTCAGCTTCCATACCCGCAACGGTGAAGTAAAAGCGGTGGACGATGTCAGCTTCACCGTGGAGTCCGGAAAGATCACCGCCATCATCGGTGAGTCTGGCTCGGGAAAGTCGGTTGCCTGCTATAGCCTGCTGGGCCTGATACCCATGCCGCCGGGAAAAGTCGAGGGCGGTAAAGCCCTGTTTGGAGGTGCCGACCTGTTACAGATGTCCGAGGCCGAGCTGCGCCAAATACGCGGCCGGGATATCACCATGATATTCCAGGACCCCATGACCTGCCTCAACCCCTATATGACAATTGGTGACCAGTTGGTGGAGCCCATCATCTATCACAAGGGTGTGAGTAAAAATGAGGCTAGACTGCGCGCCATCGAGCTATTGGAAGAGGTGGGCATGCGCGACCCGCAATCCACCATCGACGACTACCCCCACCAGTTCTCTGGCGGCATGCGCCAACGGGTCATGATTGCCATGGCGCTGATTAACGAGCCCAAGTTGCTGATCGCCGACGAACCCACCACCGCACTGGACGTTACTATTCAGGCCCAGATACTGAAGTTGATGGCAGACTTGCAGAAGAAGCGCGATATCGGCGTGATCTTTATCAGCCACGACCTCGCCGTGGTAGCCGATATTGCGGACCAGATTATCGTCATGCAAAAAGGTAAGGTCGTTGAGCACAGTGACCGCAAGGGAATTTTCGAGAATGCACAACACCCCTATACCCGCAAGCTACTCGCGGCTATTCCCTCTGGCACCAAGGAAGTTTCAAGTGAGCAGCGCGCCCCACTGATTTCCATCCGCAATTTGAACACCTGGTTTGGTCAGGGCAAACACAAGGAGCCGGTCAAAGCGGTTAACGATGTCACTCTGGATATTCGCAAGGGCGAAATTCTGGGCCTGGTGGGAGAATCCGGTAGCGGCAAGTCAACTCTGGGGCGCTCCATACTGAGACTGGTGCCTATTACATCCGGCACCATTGAATTTGACGGCATCGGTGTCACGGCCCTGCAAGGCAGAGAGTTGAAAAACATGCGTCGGCGCATGCAGATGATTTTCCAGGACCCCTATGCCTCGCTGAATCCACGTATGTCGGTATATGACACACTGGCAGAGCCCCTGTTATTACACGGCATGGAAAACAAAAAAACGGTGGAACGCGGCGTATTGAAGCTGATGGATAATGTGGGCCTGGCCCGCAATTTTGTGCGCAAATACCCCCACGAGTTTTCCGGTGGCCAGCGCCAGCGCATCGCCATTGGCAGGGCCCTGGCAACGCGGCCCGAGTTCATCGTGGCGGACGAACCCGTCTCCGCTCTGGATGTCACCATTCAGGCACAAATTCTGGACCTGATGCTGGATCTGGGCAAAGAATACGGCCTCACCATGCTGTTTGTATCCCACGACCTGGCGGTGGTGAAACACATTGCCGACCGCATCGTGGTGTTGTTCAAAGGTGAAATTGTGGAACAGGGAACCGGTGCAGAGTTGTTCGAAAATCCCCAGCAGGATTACACGCGGCAGCTGCTGCAATCGATACCGGGAAGAGCGCTGCTCGCCTAGTAAACTTCAGGCAAGCTGGTTTTCGTTGTTCCGGGAACCGGCTTACTTAAAAGTGGTAGTCCAGATAGATGCGCGCATCGATAAAGTCATCAGTTACGCTCTCAAATTCATAGCCGTGAATATCCTGAAAGGCGGCGAAGTCGTAACCCGTTTCGTATTTGTTATAGGCCAGGCGAAACTGTACGCTCAGGCCTTCCATTTCCGTGAAGATACCGAAGCCCGAATCCCGGGTGAAGGAATAGCGTAAATCAAAAGTTGCCTCGGAGCGGTCCTGGCGGGCGTCGGCCTTGGATAGGCTGTCGGGCATATCGTAGTGGGCAAAACGTACCCGCATGACCACCCCGGGCAGCAGCCCCTGACGTCCAAAATCATATTGCAAACCGGTGCCGTATGACTGGGTACCTGCCAGCTCCGAGTCCTGTACCTGGAAGGAGTTGAACATTTGCGGCGTGCCCCAGCGGACAAATATGGTGCCGCCGTCATAGGAATCTTCGTTGTAAGCCACTTCATTAAAATTAGCGAAATAAGTGAGACCCGGCGCATTAATCTGGAAGTTAAAGCCGTAAAACCAGGTGTCTACATTGCCTCCCACATGGTCACCCACGTCCTTCTGATTACCATATTGAGCGGCTAGCGTAATAGCATACTTCGCTCCCGGCGCTGTAAAACTGTACTGGCCATACAGATAAATCATATTGAGAAAATCTTCGACGTAGTAGTCCCACACTTCAAAGATAGCTTTATTACTGGAGTAAACCGCCCCGAACATGGGCATATCTTTACTGTCACCCCGGTAGCTTCCCGAGCCATCGTAGTCACCTGGATCAAAGTCGCCGCGAAGAAGTTTCTTGCTGCCGCTTTCTATGCAGTCACCAAGCACATCTACCTCACCACAACCGGTCTGCACCCGGGCACCCCTGACCATACCGATAAACTTCTCCGCATTCCTCCCCTTCATTTTGTTCACGAAAGCAAAGTTAAGCCGTAAACCGTCAATGGAACGATTTTCGTAGACAGTGCCCTGATGGGTGATGGGTGTCATGCGGATATTGGAAGGGGCTACGAATCGGTAGTCATTCATTTCCTGCCGCCCGGTTTTGAACAGGTGGTCACCACTCTGGATTTTGAGAAAGGCCTCTCCCAGTACATTGTAGGAATCCTGTCCGCCATCCTCTTCATATAAACCACCCAGACCGCGTCGGTTATCGGGGTTATTGCCCACCGGATTAGAGGTGTAAAAAGTGAGCCCCGCTGAGGTATTCAGCAGGGGGGCTGTTTCAAAGCCCAGATAGCCACCCAGTGAGGAATACTGCTGTACAGACTCGTCGGAGATATCGGGCGTTGTACTGTCCTGTAGTACATGCAGATTGCTGTCGCGATATTGTGCGCTATAACGCAGCAGGCCATTAATCTGCCCCTTGGTAAAAATCTCGGAAAGGCTTTCGGCGGTGGCGATTTCCTGTGCCGCAATACCACCCGCAGCAAACATGCCAAAGAGCACAGGCAGCGTTTTCGCTTTCATATCTTCCACCTTCGGCCAATTATATAGGGGGCGGGTCTCCATTTTTATACTCACAGGATACACATTACGAGGGGAAAGGATATGCTGACACGTCAAATCCGGAAACAATTTCATTACATAGGGCGAGCCAATGACTACCGATACTGTACACAATCCACCTCTGATGCCCCACCTGCTAATCGATGGCCTCAACCGCTACGACGATGAGCCCTGCCTGTTTCTGGGTGACAAGGTCGCCACCTACAAGGATGTGCGGGAATCTACCAGCCAGATGGTTCAGGCCCTGAAGTCCAAAGGCCTGGGTATTGGCAGCCGTATTGCCGTTATCTCAGCGAATCGCCCGGAGGTCTTGTCCAATATCGCAGCCATGCAACTCGCCGGATGTAGCGGCACACCATTACACCCCCTGGGCTCCCTGGATGACCATGCCTTTGTGCTGGAAGCGGCGGAAATAGACGCCCTGGTCTATGACGCCTCTGTATTTGAGCAGCATGCAGCGGCCCTTAAGGAAAAAGTGCCCGGTTTAAAACTCATGCTGGCCTTTGGCCCCACCGAGGTGGGTGAGGATTACCTGGCCCTGGCCAACACCTTCTCGCCGCAGCCATTGGTGGCACCGGACATACAGCCCGATGACGTGTCCTCCATCATGTTCACAGGCGGTACAACAGGCAAGCCCAAGGGCGTGCTCAGTACCTACCGCTCCATCGCCTATATGACTCAAATCCAGATGGCCGAGTGGGAGTTTCCCGACGATCTGCGCATGCTGATACCCACCCCCCTGTCCCACGCTGCCGCCGCCTTCTTTGTTCCCGTATTGCAGAAGGGCGGTGCTTTTTATGTGAGGCAGGGTTTCACCCCAGACTCCTTTTTCGACGCGGTGGAGCAACACAAAATTACCTGCACCATGCTGGTACCGGTCATGCTGTACTTCCTGCTGGATTCGCCCCGGGCAGCAACGGCGGATATGTCCAGTATGGAAACACTGTTCTACGGCGCCTCACCCATGAGCCCGGTTCGCCTGAAAGAGGGTCTTGAGAAGTGGGGACAAATTTTCTACCAGTTCTTCGGTCAATCCGAGGCGCCCATGGTACTCACCAATATGCGCAAGGCGGAACACGACCTGAGTAAGCCCGGGCGACTCAGTTCCTGCGGCCGGCCCTCCCCCTGGGTGCATCTGGCGCTGCTGGATGAGGACAATAATCCGGTCGCCCAGGGCGAACCCGGTGAAATATGCGTGCGCGCGCCACTGGTTATGAAAGGCTACAAAGATATGCCCGAGCAAACCGCCGAAGCATTCTCCGGCGGCTGGATGCACACCGGAGACGTCGGACGCCTGGACGACGAGGGCTTTCTCTATATCGTCGACCGCACCAAGGACATGATTGTCACCGGCGGATTCAATGTCTTCCCAAGAGAAGTAGAAGACGTTCTCGCCACCCACGAGGCGGTGGGGCAAGTAGCAGTAGTCGGCGTACCCGATGAACAGTGGGGCGAGGCGGTAAAAGCGGTGGTCGTCCTCAAGCCGGGCTTTGAATCCAGTGATAACCTGGTAACAGCCCTGCAGTTATTGGTTAAAGAGGGCAAGGGCTCGGTGCAGTCTCCCAAATCCATAGACTTTGTCGCTGCTATACCGCTCACCGCTGTTGGCAAGCCAGACAAGAAGGCCGTGCGCGCCCAGTACTGGGAAGACTCCGAGCGGGGCGTGGGTTAGACTGTGAGGCATGCTTACCCATAATCCAGAGGTCTATCGCGGCCTCAACTACCCCTGGGGTAGAACGGTCAACCCCACACCAGGCGTACCTGAAAAAATCGCCGATGGTGTGTACTGGTTGCGCATCCCCATGCCCATCTCCCTGGACCATATCAACATCTGGTTGTTGGAGGATGACGAGGGCTGGACGGTTGTAGACACCTGCCTGAACCTGCCCAATGCCCGGGAGATCTGGGAGCAAGTGTTCAGCGAGTTTATGCAGGGCAAACCCGTACAGCGGGTTATCTGCACCCACCTGCATCCAGACCATGTGGGACTCGCTGGCTGGATAACAAATCGTTTTTCCTGCCAGTTATGGATGTCCCGGGAAGAGTTTCTGATGTGCCGGGCCATGGCGGGTGACACGGGCAGAGAAGCGCCCGATGTCGCCATCCGTTTTTACCGCGCGGCAGGTTACAGCGAGGAACAACTGGACAGGTATCGGAAAAAGTTTGGTAATTTCGGGAGGGCTATTTCACAACTGCCCGACAGCTTTCGACGCCTGGTGGACGGCGAAACCATTCGCGTTAACGATCGATACTGGCAGATCGTAGTCGGTGCAGGCCACTCCCCCGAGCACGTCGCACTCTACTGTCCTGCGCTCAAGCTTTTAATTTCCGGCGACCAGGTCCTGCCAAAAATCACGCCCAATGTCAGCGTTTTCCCCACCGAGCCAGAGGGTGACCCGCTGAAAGAATGGCTGCGCTCCAACAGCCGCATTCGGGATAAGCTGCCGGATGATGTGCTGGTTTTACCCGCCCACGAAGCCCCCTTCTACGGCCTGCACATACGGCTTACCCAGGTTATTGAAGCACACGAAACCGACCTGGATAAACTGTTTGACCACTTGGCAGAACCCAAACGAGCGGTCGACTGCTTCCCCGCGTTGTTCAAGCGAGAGATCGATGACAGTGTGCTGGGTATGGCCACCGGTGAAACCCTGGCGCATCTAAATTGCCTGATGGGACGACGCAGAATTCGCTGTAAGCGCGATGAAAACGGCGTGGACTGGTATGAGCAGAAGCCGGATGTATGTACCTTTGACTAGCAGAAAACCAATGGGGTTAGACTCGCTTGAAACCAATGGGGTCAGACTGAAAACCAATGGAGTCTGACCCCATTGGTTTCTTGGTTTTTTACTGTTCGCTGTAAAAAATTTCTTCCATGGCCTCTCGAATTTCATCCGGGATGGACACCGCATCGCGCGATAGCCGGTCTACCCAGACATGGGTCATGGTGCCCTGGGCCAGGGCCAGGTCTTCCCCGGGAATAAACAGGGCCCCCGCGTATTGCACAGAGCTGCGCCCCAGTTTGTTTACCCGCACACCGACATCCAGGTACTCGTTCTCGGGCCAACTCACTTCCTGGAAATAGTCGCACGTTGAATTCACTATCAAACCGATAACCGGACTGGTGCGCATACACAGGCCTCCCTCAAAGGACAGGTATCGGTTAATGGCATTGTCGTAATATTGATTGTGCAGACTGTTATTCAAGTGCCCGTAAACATCCATATCCTGGAATGTCATGATGGCCCGTGAATAATCGAAGTACTGGTCTCGATGGTGTGCTGTCGGTTTCATGCTTTTTCACCTGCTAAAATTCGTTTGGCCTGGTCTACCATCGGCTGGTCTATCATCATGCCCTCGAAGGACACCACGCCGCCGCCAGCTTTTTCAAACGCTGCGATAACCTTTTTTGCCCAGTCTACCTTTTCTTGAGAGGGTGCGAAAACCTCGTTGATGCTATTCACCTGAGAGGGATGAATGGCCAATTTACCCAAAAACCCAAGTTTGGAAACCCTGGCCGCGTCTTCTCTCAGTCCCGCTAAATTTGGGATGTCAAAAAAGGGGCCATCCAGACAGGGCACAGCGTGCGCGCTGGCCGCCCTGAGCAGTGCACTGCGAGCGTCCAGCAGGGCATCCCAGCTCATATCACTGCCGATGGCCGCCGCATAATCAGCACACCCCAAAGCCAGGGCCGCTATACGCCCCCTTCCCTCCAGCAACATTGCCGGCAAGTTATCCAGGCCTTCCGGGGTTTCTATCATCGGTAGTATTTTTAAATCGGGATGACAACTCAGCACTTGTATTATCTGGCGCACTTCAAACGACGACGATGCCATGGGCAGGACAACACAATCTGGTAGCGCGTTGTGCGCTGCTGCGGTAGACAGGGCCAGCAAATCTTCCAGACCGTACTTTGTGGCCAGACTGTTAATGCGCAAATAGCAGGGCGACCCACCCGACTTGCGATCTGCAATATGTGCCAGGGCGGCGTTGCGGGCCGCCTCCTTCTGCGCCTGCGGCACCGCATCCTCCAAATCAATGCAATAATTGTCCGCACCGCTATCGCGGGCTTTTGCAAAACGCTCCGGTCTGTTTCCGGGCACAAATAGAAGACTTCTCATTGGAAACTCACTCATAAACTACTTAAGACTCACTGATTGGATCGATAACTTCATCTGCATGGCTATTTCCCCCTCGCAGTTTACCGCCGATAAATTAGCACCCGAGTCGCATTGCTTACCCAGCAGGTAAAATGGGTCAATATCAAACAGGGGGCCAAGGCTTTTAAATGCGAACTCACTTACCTGTCCCCCGGGATTATTGCGCTGATACAGATCAACTAACAGTGTAGCGATTAGCGGGCCATGTACAACAAGACCGGGGTAGCGTTCAACTTGGGTGGCGTAGTCCCGGTCATAGTGAATACGATGCCCATTATAGGTTACAGCCGAATAGCGAAAGAGCAACACCGGGTCAGGATGAACGGCGATGAACCAATCATAATCATGGCCTGCGAGTATCTCGGCTTCGGCCAATGGTTTTGCCCTGGGCGTAGGGGCACCCGCCGCCGCGCGATAGACAATGTCTTGCTCCTCCCTCAGAACAAGACTGTCTTCGCAAAAGTACTCGTGTAGCACTTGAACAAAAACCATCTCGCCGCTGCGACCGGTCTTCTGCTCTATCGCTTTTATGGTTTCGGTGTGGTTCAGCACCTGTCCGACACTATAGTCCTGTAACAGGGAAACCCGGCTGCCGGCCCACATGCGTCGCGGAAAAGACATATCCGGCAGGAAAGATCCCTTTGCCGGATGTCCATCCTCCCCAAGTGCAGATTGCGGCGCATGGACATTGCCGTTCAGCCAGTGCGCAAAAGGTGGCATGGCATCATCGGGCCAGGGTAGGCAGAACTCACCGGAGGCATTGGTCAGGGAATAGTCCAGCAGCGAGGCTAAACCCATCAGGTCTTTTTCGGCTACACGCTCCACACGCTGCCGCACTTTCCCAATAGTTTCACTCCACTGATTCATGGACAGCGTTTCCTTTTTGGGCATATTTCCGGCCTAGTACGAACGAGGCATGCCCAATACGTGTTCACCCAGATAGGCCAGAATCAGATTGGTTGAAATCGGGGCAATCTGGTACAGCCTGGTCTCCCGCCACTTGCGTTCCACATCATACTCCTGAGCCAGGCCAAAGCCCCCATGTGTTTGCATGCAGGCCTCTCCTGCCGCCCATGAAGCCTCCGAAGCCAACATTTTTGCCATGTTCGCCTCGGCACCACAGTGTTGCCCCGCGTCATACATACCGGCGGCTTTCTGCACCATTAAATCCGCGGCCTGGGCCTGCGCGTAGGCGCGGGCGATAGGAAATTGAACGCCCTGGTTTTGGCCGATTGATCGGCCGAAGACGCGCCTGTCATTGGCGTAGTTGCTCGCCGTTTTGGTAAACCAGCGTGCGTCGCCGATACACTCCGAGGCAATCAAGATACGCTCTGCGTTCATGCCTGACAGTATATACTTAAAGCCCCTGCCCTCCTCCCCGATCAGACTACTCGCAGGAATACGTAAATCGTCAAAGAATATTTCCGTGGTCGCATGATTAATCATAGTGGAGATAGGCTTTATCGTCATACCCCGCTGCAATGCTTCTTTCATCTTTACAATAAAAACCGAAAGGCCATCAGAGCGTTTTTTAAGCTGGTCTCGCGGGGTAGTCCGTGCCAACAGAATCATCAGGTCCGAGTGCTCGGCGCGGGATATCCAGACTTTCTGGCCGTTGACAATATAATCATCGCCGTCACGGACAGCACTGGTTGTAATACGGGTGGTGTCAGTGCCAGCACTGGGTTCGGTGACGCCAAAGGCCTGCAAACGCAACTCGCCACTCGCAATACCTGGAAGATAGTCTGATTTTTGCTGCTCACTGCCGTGTCGCAACAAGGTGCCCATGGTGTACATTTGCGCGTGACAGGCCGCGGCATTACAGCCGTTTTCATGTATGGCCTTCAAAATTTCAGAGGCACTGGCCAGGGATAGGCCACTGCCACCATACTGCTCGGGAATCAGGCTGGCGAGTAAACCCGCATCGCTGAGTGCCCGAACAAACTCACCGGGGTAACTTCGCTCCTGGTCTTTTTCGCGCCAGTATTCACCCGGGAAACGAGCGCAAATTTGCTTCACGCTTTGGAGGATGTGAGTGAGTGTTTCACTGTGCTCAGCTGGCACTGCGTTATGCCACCAGCTTGCGCAAAATTGTCAGTGTGCTCTCTTTATCCAGCAGCCTGGGCACGGGGTACATTGCGCCCTCGGCTATCGCAGCGGTACACAGGTCATCAAAGTCTTCTTCTTTGATTTTTTCCGAGTACTCGAGAATACCCACTTCGGTCCTCAAATCTCGTACCGCCTGGATAAAGCGATGGGTGAGTTGCGCGATGTCATCTCCCTTTTCACCTATGCCCACCAGCACCGCCAGCTCCGCCAGCCGCTCCTGTGCTTCCACCCGGCAAAAATCGAGAACATCCGGTAACACCATGGCGTTGGCCAGGCCGTGGGGAATGCCGTACTTCCCCCCCAATTGATGGGCAATGGCGTGGACGTTGCCCACGTTAACCTGGTTGATGGCAATACCTCCGTAGTAGGCACCCATGGCCAGACCCTCTCGAGCTTCCAGATTACTGCCATCGTGAAAGGCGTTTACCAGATGCTCAAATACTAGTTTTACCGCGGCGCTGGCGTACTCCAGCCGTGTGCCCCGCTCCCATATTCCAATATACGCTTCTATGCCGTGGGTGAGCACATCCATTCCGGTGGCCGCCGTGATATGGGGAGGCAAACCAACTATTAATTCCGGATCCAGGGCCGCCGCTGATGGCAACAGGCAACTCATGGCGATAATGCCCTTCTGGTGCGTTTCGGCGTCGGAGATTACGGCACCAGCGGTAGCCTCTGAGCCAGTTCCTGACGTGGTAGGCACCGCGTAGATTTTCATCACTTCGTGCTTGATCTTACCGAAGCCCACCCAGTCTTTCGGGGATTCAGTACTGCCGGCACTGGCGGCGATGATTTTGGCAGCATCAATAGAGGAACCACCCCCAATCGCCAAAACAGCCCGACTACCGTGCTCCCGCAGGACCTTAACGCCCTCGGCAACCTGGTCATAGGTAGGATCGGGAAGCACGCCATCATAGTAGACGAGATCCGCGCCCGACTCCACTAGCCCCGCCACCACTTTATCGACCACGCCCAGTTCACGCAGCACTTTGTCTGTCACCACAAGCACTTTGTCTACACCGGTTCGAGAGATATGGGCACACAACTGGCGGGAGCTTCCAGCACCCGCAAAGGCCATATAGCTGCTCCCCGGGGAGCGCTTGGCCATATAGTTCATTATTTTTAGCAGTAGTGCATGTTTTAACTTGGGCACGAACATCGACATTGAACTCTCCTATTGCGTTTTGTGCTGTCCTATAATTCAGGCTAGCACAATACACAGGAATTGCCGGTTCTTGTCCAGTGGCGGGGCTGTAAAATCAGGTAATTGGCTGAAATAGACCGTTATTTAAGTATCACCTCCTGGGGTAATACAAACCAGCGAAGGCGCTCACTTTCTTCACTTAAACACAGTTCAGATAATTCACCCGGGCGATTTTCAGTGAGCAATTCCAACTCTGCCGCTTCGCACTGGCCATCCAGGCTTATTTTTCCATGCGGGCTTTCGCCTCCGCGCTGACAGTAGTCGAGAAAATTGAGCGTATTTAAATTGCTGGGTAAAGGCCCCCGCGACCCCTGATAGTTCCACGCACCACTAGCGGCATCAAAGTGATAAAAGGGCAGCATGCGCCATCCGTGCTCAGCCACCAACTCCACGGCCCGCAGTAAATACTGAAACTCTTTCTCGTCGATAAAATAATTAAAATTCAGCCGCACCCAGCCCGGGCGCAAGACTGTACTGCCTTTTGTTATCTCCCTCTCAATGGCGTTGCTGTGCTCCATATCGATGCCCAGGAGGCTGTGACCATAAGGGCCTGCACAGGAACAACCACCCCGAACCTGAATGCCGAATAAGTCGTTTAACAGGGAGACAATAAAATTGTAGTGCAAATCCTTGTCGCCATACTTGACACGCAGAGACATGATGGATAGGCGCGAGGCGTTGACGCCACCCATAATTTCCAGATTGGGCAGCGCGTTGAAATGCGCCAGCGCGCGTTGCACATAGTCGTGCTCCCTGCGTTCGATTTCGTCCGTACCTACTTCCTGCTGCAGCTTGAATACCAGCCCCGCCCTGATAGATTCAACAATAGCCGGCGTGCCACCCTCCTCGCGCTGCTCATGATTTTCAACGTAGCGATGGCCCGCAGGTGTGACATAAAGCACCGTGCCGCCGCCCACTATGGCGGGCACACTGTTGTTCAGTATTGATTTTTTGGCAATCAACACACCGGGGGTTCCGGGGCCGCCGATAAATTTGTGGGGCGATATGAAGATGGCATCCAGGGGGAACTCGCCATTCATATCAATACCGACATAAGGGCTGGCCGCAGCGTAGTCCCATAATGCCAGTGCACCGTGGGCTTTAAGAATTCTGGTGACCGCCACCACATCGGACTTGATGCCAGTGACATTGGATGCGGCAGAAAAGCTTCCTATCAATAGCGGGCGACTGGCATAGGCACTGAGCTGTTCTTGCAGGTACTGCGTGTCAATTTGCCCATCATCGGTGAGTGGGACCGATACCACATCGGCAATACTCTCACGCCAGGGCAGTTCATTTGAGTGATGTTCATAGGGCCCTAGAAATACTACCGGGCGCTCTTGCGCAGGAATGTGTTGCTCAAGTTGATAGCGCTGGGATAAATCCCGGGGCAGGCGAATATTGAGAATATCAATGAGTTTGTTAATGGCCGCTGTCGCCCCCGGGCCGCAAAAAATAATCTGATCTTCCGCTGTACCGTTTACCGCACTGCGAATTTGCTGCCTGGCCTGCTCACGCAAGGCAGTGGTCTGGGCGCCGGTAAAGGATGTCTCGGTATGGGTGTTGGCATAGTAAGGTAGCACCTCGTCTCGAATATAGTCTTCGATAAAGCTCAATGCCCGACCCGAGGCCGTATAGTCGGCATACACCAGCGGCTTCTCACCGAATGGCGTGGCAATGCTGTGCTTGTCGCCTATTATGGAATTGCGAATGTGTTCGATTAAATCTGTCACGCGGAAAGCCCTCTATCAAGTGGGATACATAATAGCTTTATCCGCAAGGCACATTGTGTCTAAATAAAGCGTCAAGCAGGCTTATAATGATAATTTGTCCCTTTTTTATGTTACTTTAGGCATTAATGTGCCATTAGCAACCTTCTTATCGAAACAGTATCTGAAGTGCCACTATGAACAAAACCGATATAATGATCCTCTCACGCCTGCAAAGGGATGCCGCTCTGTCAGTGGGTGACCTGGCGGATATAGTCGGGATTTCCAAATCTGCCTGCTGGCGAAGAATTAAAAAACTCGAAGCCGAAGGGGTGATTAACAAGCAAGTCACACTGCTCAACGCCAGCGCCCTGGATCTTTCTCTCACCGTGTTTATCTCCGTTCGAACCAACCAGCACAATGAAAAGTGGGCAAAGCAATTCAGGGCGGTAGTGCGGGATATTCCCGGTATTCTGGAGGTCTATCGCATGGGCGGCGAACTGGATTATTTGATCAAAGCCGTGGTGAAAGACATGCCCGACTACGACAAGCTGTATCAGCAGCTCATTCAGGCCAATTTGTTCGATGTGACGTCCAACTTTGTGATGGAAGAGATCAAGCACACTACCGAGCTTCCGATTTAAGCAGTGCTTGACCCCGTTTTACCTACTTAGCTCATTCGCTATTTCAATCTGTAACACCAACCGGGACCATAATATGTGCATAGGGCGTATCTCCCCACATCACATAGGGTCCACCAGAGGTATGATCATCCGTAATACCTTTTAGCAATTCCTTAGGCACAACAATCATCAGGTGGGGCCCCATTTCCGCATAGTCCTCAGCATTTTTGGGGTCTGGATGATAAGGCGTTGCATTACTGACGCCCGCACCGATGTCCCCCTGTAGCATGTAGGAAATTCCAATATTATTCGCAGTAAAAGCCCCCTTGGTGCCGACAGCATTCATCATTTTCATCCACAGGGCATCGTTACACATAGCCGCCCCATCCCCCGGCATGGTGTCTGGCATACAGGTCCAGCCATTACTGCCCTCAACTACGACCTTGCCATCGACAACTACGGTTGCGTTGTCGCTTATTGATGCAGGCGCTGCAGATTTTGCGAGCGCGATTCTTGCCTCCATACCTTGATCTGCAAGGCATGTTCCTGTCAGGGACAAACCAAGTGTAATTGCCAATAGACTTATTTTTTTCATTCTAAATACCCTCTACTAATTAACGTATGGCACAAGCCACCCCACGAAACACCGGAAACTTGCAGTCAATGTAGTATAGACCATTCCCAGACACGCAACTCTGCACACAACACACAGGGCTACTGTGCTACAAACCCACCGTCTACTGCTAAAGCCTGCCCCGTCACAAAAGACGCTGCATCTGAGCATAACCACACTACGGTTTCAGCCACTTCCTCCGGCATTCCGAGTCGCCCCAGTGGGTGTTGTAACTCTATTGCGCTCTCGATATCCTGGTCATCATTAATAACTCTTTCCGCCATCTCGGTTCGGATAACGCCTGGACACACCGCGTTAACGCGGATGCCAGACTTGCCGTTTTCAATGGCAGCCGCCTTGCTCAATCCGACAACGCCGTGTTTACTGGCATAATACGCCGCACCAAAAGTACCTCCTACCAATCCGGCCACCGATGCCGTATTCACGATGGAGCCGCTGCCTTGCTTGAGCATATGGGCAAGCTCATACTTCATGCACAACCAGACACCTTTAAGATTTATGTCGATAACCCTGTCCCAATTGTCTTCGTCGTAATCGGAGATAGGAACACCTACATTGCCCTCAATTCCCGCATTGTTGAACGCACAATCCAGCCGGCCATACACCTCGATAGTTCTGTCGATCATCGCCCGGACTTCAGCGCTGCGTGTAACATCTGCCCTTACAAAAATGGCCTGACCACCGGCGTTTTCTATTTCGCTAACCGTGGCTTGCCCACTGTCAGCATCTACATCAACGACAACAAGCTTCGCTCCCTCTCGGGCAAATACGAGTGCTGAAGCTTTGCCAATTCCTGAGCCACCGCCTGTAATAAGTGCAACTTTGCCATCCAATCTTCCTGTCATTTTTATTCCTCTTTTAGTTTCGTGGAGCAAGCGATACGCCGTTCATGACGGATCACTCTTCCTCCCCATCAAAATAATCCACGGCCTGCTCCATTCTTGCAATGTGTTTAAAGCCCGCGTCATCGTCGCCTCTGGTATAGGCCATCATTTTATTGGAGTCGGGGTATTCACAAACATCAGCTTCCTCACTTGTACTGAGGCAAAGATAGCGCAACTCAGCATCACTGGTATTGATAATCTGGTGGGCTACTTCGCGCCCACCCGGCGGGCAGGCGATAACATCGTGCACCTTCAGGGGATATTCTTCACTGCCAAATCGCAGGGTTCCACTTCCCTCCAGAATCAAAAACATCTCTTCGATTACCCGATGATTATGGAAGGGGCAAACCTTCATGCCTGGCTGCAAAATAGTGACACTGTAGTCCAGTTTCTGCGCACCAATTTTGTCACTCACTCCGGCGTACTTCTCAGCGAATTGGCCGTGGGAAGTCTCTTGATAGTCATTCAATTCATCTAAATTTATACAGGGCTTCATGACAAACTCCGGCTTAACAATGGGGGTGATGGGGTATTCACCTGCGTTGCTTCAATCACAGCAGGAACTGCCCTCTTGTACAGGCGGACATTTGTGGCTGCCATAAGAACAATAAACAGAGCGGGCAACTGATGGTACTTGTAAGAACTAGATCGTCCAATTATTGTTGATCCCTTTCTCAACATGTATACTATTGAGTATACACATCATTATTATTTGAGGTTTTTCATGCGAATTTTTTTGATAGCTTTAAGTCTTGTCCTACTAACTGCCTGCTCGGTCAAACCGGGCAGTGAAGAGTGGTGCAATGCAAAAAAAGAGCAGTCCAAATCAGAATGGGTATCAGGTGACGCGAAGATATTCGCCAAACACTGCATTTTCGACAGTCAGACTATCGGATCGAAAAAATGGTGTGAAAATATGGATGAAAAAGAAAAAGGTGACTGGACAGCAACCGAAACCGGAGATTACGCCAAGCACTGTGTTTTGTAATAACTTTTGATTTACTTAGTCTGGCAGGAACTCACCTGCCAGACTTTTCATTATTCTGAAAACCCATAAACTCGGCTATTTCATAGGCAATCTCTGCCCCGTTTTGCCAAACGAGACCATGGTTGGCGCCGGGGTAGACGAGCTGTTTAGCATTGGGCACATGGCCGACGAATACCTTGCCATATTCAACACAAAAATACGGTTTGACCAGAGTGAATACCGTGTACGTTGGGAAAAAAAGACTTTGCTTCTTCCACTGAAAAGCCACGATCCCTACTACCACTCTATATTGAAAAAGTACGCTGATGACTCGCTGGAATCCCGCGGGCAACCTGAATTGTTCAGCGAAAAAGTCAGGTTATCAATCATAGAATAATTGCCGCGAAATCAGGCTGACATCCAAACTATTGCAGACCGCTTTCATATGGACAGACGAACCCTGCTGCGCAAACTTAAATCAGAGGGCACGACTTTCAAAGATCTATTGGAAGATACCCGCAAGAAATTGGCGCACGACTATCTAGTCGAAGCATTTTCGATAACACAGATTTCTTTTATGCTCGGGTTTAGTGCCACCAGTAGCTTTCAGGTGGCATTTAAGCGCTGGTATAACCAAAGCCCTGGAGATTACCGCCGCGACCACCTGGCCGAATCAAGCCCGAAACTACAGCTAAACCCACGGTTCGGCCTTGTACATCACCTGCCCGTCTCCCTGCACCAACCACGACATAACCGGATTCAAATGGTAGGGCTGGCTTCCCGGCCCCCGCGCATCAATTAACTGCCGACGAGTCGGCTGAACATAGCCTGTTTCATCAGTTGCTCTACTGCTGATTTCTGCGGGCTTGCCGTCCCAGCGCCAGGGTAGTGTGAATCGAGTATGTGCCTTGGCCAGAACCGGCCCCTGCAAGTGCGCCAACTGCCAGTGTTTACCACCGTCGACGCTCACTTCCACCTTCACAATTCGCCCTCGTCCGCTCCAGGCGAGACCCCGAATTTCCTGCCAGCCCTTGTCCAGTGTCTGGGGAAAAGTGGGGGCAGTAATTACAGACCTGGCATCCATCACCACGCTGAATAATCGTGCGGTATCATTCTTCAAGGGGTCTGTATATTTTGAAGTTTCTTCCCGCGTCATAAAGGGCGCATCAGAAATCTCCAGGCGGCGCAGCCATTTAATATTGGTGTTGCCCTCCCAACCGGGCAGTAGCAAACGCATGGGGTAGCCCTGCTCCGGCCGGATCGCCTCGCCGTTCTGGGCGTATACTACCAGGGCATCATTCAGGGCTTTTTCCAGGGGAATGCTGCGGGCGAGCACAGCGGCATCGGAGCCCTCTGCCAGAAACCAGATGGCTTTGGATTTTACCCCCACCTCGCGAAATAATGTGCTGAGGGCCACTCCGGTCCATTCGCTCTGGCTGGTGAGCCCACACAACATTTTCGGAGAGCTTTTCTCCCCGGCGCGAGTGTTGAAGTTGCCAGAGCACTCGATAAAACAGGTACGGGTCACAGAGGGAAAACGTTTGAGCTCATCGAGCGTAAATTTCAGGGGCTTGTCTACCATGCCATGTATCAGTAGTTCGTGGTGTGCAGGATCAATCTGTGGCACGCCCGCATGGTGGCGCTCAAAATGCAGGTCAGCGGGAGTGATGGTGCCGTGAAGAGCCTCCAGCGGAGTCAGTGAAATGGCCCCCTTGTATGCCGGGGGCTGAAGTCGGCCGAGGTCTTCATGAACTGACCTGGATCCCACTGCACTCGTTGCTGCGCCCTGTACTCGAGTCGGATCGGTTGTTGGTGCTAGCGCGACTGCACCGCCACTGGCCACCAACCCTCCCGCTGCAGTCAGGCCGGCCAAAAATTGCCGACGGGAGGGGCTGGGGTGTATTTTGTTATCGCTCATTTCCTATCTCCAACTAACGCACTTCGGGGCCACCACGCCGATCATCCAACACAAAGCGATGCCTGGCTGGCATGGTGATCGCGGGAAGATTTTCCTGGGACAAGACGGTGTTGGCCGGGACAATGGCGTTCAGGTGCAGTAAATAGGCAACCAGTGCATAGACCTCGTCGGCCCGCAACGATCCCGGCGCAGTAAACGGCATCGCTCGGTTGATATAGTCGAATACGGTTGTGGCATAGGGCCAGTAGTTGCCAATAGTCTTGACCGTGCCAGGTTCGCGGGCAAAGGGGAAAACGTCCTCTGAAAGTCGGCCCACTAAAACGTCAAAGGGGCCTTCAGTGCCACTCGCACCATGGCAAAGGGCGCATTTTTGCGCGTAGATTTCCCCACCCTTTTGCACCGATCCATTTCCCTTCGGTAAGCCACGACCATCGGGTCGCACATCAATGTCCCAGGCCGCAATTTCATCTGCCGCAACGGTTCTACCCATGCCATAAGTATCCGGCAGGCCCTTCTCAGCAAAGAGCAATGAGCTTTCCAGGGCGAGAAAAAATGTAAAACTGAGTTGTAAAAATCTAACCATCGTAAGCGATACACTCAACTTCAAGTTCGGCCCCCAATGCGAGCCCATTGGCGCCAAACGCACTGCGGGCAGGGTAAACTCCTTCGAAGTAAGTCACATAGATTTCGTTAAAAATGGGCCACTTGGCAATGTCGGCTATCATCACTGTGCACTTTACAATATTGTTCATGGATAAATTGTACGATTCCAGGGTGGCCTTGATATTGTCCATGGTTTGCTTTGCCTGCGCCTCCATACCCCCACTGACCAGTGACATGGTACCCGGCTTGACACCCAGCTGGCCGGAGAGATAGATGGTATTCCCAACCCGCACCGCCTCGGAAAAAGGTAATCGGGTGGCTGAAGACTCTTCCGAATTCAAAAACGTGACCGACTGCCCCGCATACAGAGACTGTGTGAAAAACAGGGTGATTAACAAAAGTGTGTTCTTTAATAATGGTTCCATTTGATATCTCCTTCTCATAGGGTTTTTGTTGCCTCTTCCAGTTTAGGTGCCAGCACCGCCCAGATCTTATCACTTCCTTTGGCAATACGGCTGGTAACCGCAAACACCTGTTCTTTCGAGATATTGTTCTCACGCCAGCTGTGGCAATCTCCGTGGAGATTTTGCAGCAAGGGGGGAATCCTGTCGATGGCTTTTGCATACTGCGAGTCCGCCGTTTCACCTGCTTCGAACTCGTACCACAGCGCCATATATTCTTCGGCACTCTCAGGGGGCAACATGGCGAACAGGCGCTCCAGGCCCGCCGCCTCTTGTTCTTTTATCTCCGGGGTTTCCCCGGCGAAAATAATGGTATCGCCGGCATCGATCTCGCCCAGGTCGTGGATCAAAAGCATTTTGATTACCCGGTCAATATCGATTGCTTCGTTGGCGTATTCTTTTAGCATTAACGCAGAAATGCACACATGCCAGCTGTGCTCGGCGGAGTTTTCATAGCGGTCGAGGCCGACGGGGCGAGTCTTACGATAGACATTTTTCAGCTTGTCTATTTCAACAATAAAAGCCAGAGCGCTTTCTATAGAATCCAATTCTCTACCACCTGATGCAGTTGAAAGTGATTTTATAGTGTAGCCCGAACTGCGGGGAATAAACCAGATAGATGTTGGTGGCAAACCCAGGAC
>JADFVW010000302.1 GCA_015222725.1 Pseudomonadota bacterium
AAACCTGGTAGCTGCGACCCTCCTTTATCTCAACATTATCAAGCTCGGCGCGTAATCCGAAATTCATAATCGTCGAGTACATAAACAAGGGAATATAGTCGATCACTTCGCTTATCTGGCGGAATGTTTCATAGCCATCCGAGGGCGTACCTGCAACGATTGAGGGGACGTCGCCGTCAAGTTCTTCCTGAGTAATGTGCATCATATAATCGCCATGAGGAAAGAAGTAGGCCTCATAGTTACGATTGTTATCGCGATAATCCTCTATCTGGTCCAGGCCCTCTTCAAGCGGTACAAACCAGGTTCGCTCCCTGAGATTGTAGGCGTCCTGGGTTTGCAGCCGGGCTTGTGAAATCACTCCCAGAGAACCGAGACTGGTACGTGCGGCTTGAAAAAGGTCAGAGTTCTTATCGGCGCTACACTCCATCAACTCACCGTCTGCTGCAACCAGACGCAGGCTGGTGACGGTACTGGATACAGAGCCCAGGTGTTTACCTGTTCCATGAGTAGATGTGCCGATAGCACCCGCCAGGGACTGAACGTTGATATCGGGCATATTGATCATAGCCAGCCCCTGCTCCCACAGTGGCTCACCAATTTCTCCGAGCTGGGTTCCGGCCCATATATCGGCCTCCTGGGTCTCGAGATTAATCGATTCAACTCCACGCATGCGTGCCAGTGTCATCAGGGTATCATCGGTGGGCACCAGGCCATTAAAGCTGTGCCCTGCACCAACACAGCGGATAGTCTGGGTGGAGCTTTTGACCATGTCGATCAGTTCATCCTCTGACCCCGGGGCGAGGCGCAGGCTGGGCAGACTGGTCTGGCTCCCCGACCAGTTGCTCCAGGGCAGTAGTCGTTTGCCATCCTTGCCAACTTTGGCTGCGCCTGCAGTAGATGCGCCGCTCGCCAGGGCTGACGTAATTGGGCCGCTTAGGCCCGTGGCGGCTACACCTAAGCCTGCGGCCTTAAGAAGTTTTCTACGGTCAAGCTTAATCTTGTTCAGATCCATTTGTGCCTCGCCATTTAGTCCGCCAATGTACGTGCGGAGGATCGAATACGTACGACCAATACTCCACTTCTATAAGATTAGCTTAGCCGCAACATCTTAAGTATGTGTCCGAATTAATCGGCTCGTACTTTATTTTCCAAAATATTCAACAATTCAGCTGGCGTTTATTTCTCTTTAAGCATCAGCACCGGCGGCTTCCAACTGCCATCGATTACCGGCTGCTGTGGTCGGTAAACACGCAGTGTCATGGTGAAGCGACCCTCTGGAGCTGGCAGCCAATTGGAATTTCTTTCAACACCCGGTGATTCACTTTGAATATGAATTGTCAGGCTGCCATCGCTGTTGTGCTTTAGGCCTGGGGTTCGATCTCCGATAGAGTATCGATCCAGCGGATTGTCCACTACATTTGTACTTTCGTCATACAGGGTGAGCGACCAGAAGGCATCCGTCAGAGGCTCCGCCCCCTTGGGAAAGGTCAATTCAAAGGAGGCCTGGCTGGCATCGAGAAACTTGCCATTGCTGTCCTTATACGCCCCGAAATATTTTGCTTCTGCCGCATCATTGGCAACAATGCCCCGAAAATTGGTCATGCCGCGAACCATGTACAGACCATTTTTACCCAGACGACCCCCATGCTCCGGGCTTCGGCGCCAGCCATTGACAGTTGTACCACCCGGCAGATCGGCACGTCCCGCCAGCATCATTTTATGTCCATCTCTTGCAGCGCGCGCCAGGCCCCGCTTGCTATCTTCATCCAGAATATCGAGATCCTGGCCCGGGCCAATATGGACTTCCGCCAGCAGGTCTAACAGTGCCGACTCATTCTTCGGCGGGGGGCTCTCGGTCATTGCCCTGTTGATAGTACGCCAGTTTGCCAGCGGATCTTGTTTGGCCTTATAGGGTGCCCATACATCGTGGGAGGCGGGCAATTCAGCTTCCGGTTTACCCCAATAACTCAAGGGTGTTAGTCGATATTGTTTTTGCAACGCCAGTACATTGGGTAAATCCTGCTCGCCATTTACCATGGTGCGACCAGCAATCAGTACCCAGGGCGTGGTTGCGGGAGGTATAGCTTGCACACCAGGAGGCAACTCCCCTTTGAAATCCGGACCAACGATAGCGAAATGGCCCGCTGCGCTGCCCGTGGTGCGCTGGCCTACATGAACGAAGTTGTCGGAATCAAAACCCGCCATCTCAAAAGTAAAATAGCGATCGCCCATGTCGGGGTGGCTGAGAATAACCGGTTCCTCGCTCACATCGACCCAGGCGGTAGAGTAAAGGGCATCATTATTGAGGGCTCCACCATCGCGGTATTTTGCATCGACCAGATGGGTGGCATGCCAGAAGTGATTAATCGCCATATAGGGCGTATTCACCGGGTCACGTGGCTGGGTTATCC
>JADFVW010000303.1 GCA_015222725.1 Pseudomonadota bacterium
AGCAATATGGATGCGGAAGGGCGGTTGGCAATGCCAGCACGTCAGCGCGAGCCATTATTGACCCAGTGCGGCGGCCAGATTGTCGTGACCATCGATACCCAGTCGGCCTGCCTGGTCGTCTACCCTCTACCCGAGTGGGAGCGAATCGAAAAAGAAGTGCAGAGCCTGCCGGACCTGAAGCCCGCAGTGAAGCGATTCAAGCGCCTGCTGCTGGGCTATGCAACCGATCTGGAGTTGGATGGCAGTGGCCGTTTGCTATTGCCTGCACCGCTGCGAGAGCACGCAAAGCTCAGCAAGAAACTGGTGCTGGTCGGGCAGGGCAATAAGCTGGAATTATGGTCGGAAGCCCTGTGGCTGGCCGAGCGAGAGCAGGCTCTTCTGGAATCCGGCCCCGATGCCGAATTGCCTGAAGAATTGATGTCACTAACCCTGTAGGTGGGCCGTATGCACCAGGCAGTTTTGTTGCAAGAGGCGGTCGAGGCTCTGGTAACGACAAGCAGTGGCTTTTATGTCGATGGGACATTTGGTCGTGGCGGACACAGTGCAGCGGTGCTGGACATGCTCGACAGCGAGGGGCATTTGCTGGCGGTGGATAAAGATCCCGCCGCCTGTGCCGTTGCGCAACAGTTGACTTTGAGTGAGCCCCGGTTCGAGTTTTTTCACGGGTCTTTCGCTCAGCTTCCCCATCAACTGCGTGGGATGGGGATCGACGCAGTTGATGGCATTTTATTGGATCTTGGTGTTTCCAGTCCGCAATTGGACGACAGTGAGCGCGGTTTCAGCTTTATGAATGACGGCCCATTGGATATGCGTATGGATACGACCAGCGGTGAGACTGCAGCCCAGTGGTTGTCCGGCGCCCCGGAAGATGAAATAACGCGAGTCCTGCGGGACTATGGCGAAGAGCGTTTTGCCCGGCGCATAGCCGCCGCAATCGTCAGTGCCAGGCAGGAGGGGGAAATCAATACAACCGCCAGTCTGGCCAAAATCGTCAGTGAAGCCAACCCCAGATGGGAAAAGCACAAGCACCCTGCAACCCGTTCATTTCAAGCCATTCGAATTCACATCAATAGAGAGCTGGATGATTTAAAGGACCTGCTGGCTGCGGCAATTGATTTACTTGGCGAAGGTGGGCGGCTTGTGGTGATCAGCTTTCACTCACTGGAAGACCGGCTGGTCAAACGCTATATGCGGGATATGGCCAGGGGCGAAAAGATTCCCAGAGGTGTCCCGGTACGCGATTGTGAGCTAAACCGGCGAATGAAGATTATCGGCAAAGCGGTAAAAGCGGGCGTTGATGAGCTATCTGGCAATGTTCGCGCGAGAAGTGCCGTGATGCGTGTGGCGGAAAAAATCTGCTGATGGAAGTTTTGGTGATTAAAGGTGGCTAAAACAGGGATGATATCCGTGAAGGCGCAGCGGCAACCAGACGGGAGCATGAAGCTGGCCTGGGTCAACGCCAGTGTCCTGTTCCTGATAGTTGTGTCTGCCTTTGGTGTTATACAGACCTCCCACGCCTGTCGACAGTTATACGCCCAGTTGCAGATTCTGGAGGCCGCCCGGTGGTATATGGAAGAAGACCTGGGTCGGCTGTTGCTGGAGCAGAGCACCTGGGCCTCCCATCATCGTGTGGAGCAGGTCGCTGTCCGTGAGCTGGGGATGCAGCCGCCAGCCATCACCAGCGTAAAGGTATTCGCGCAGTGAGGGCCAGGGCAACCAAGCCGGTGGCAGCCTGGCGGTTTTATCTGGTGTTGGCAGTGTTGTGCTCCATGCTGACGCTGTTGGTGGGCAGGGTACTGTCACTACAGGTACTGGATACCGACAGGGGCTACCAGTTTTTGCAGGGGCAGGGTGAAATGCGTTCGGTGCGCACGGTGGAGATTCCGGCCTACCGGGGAATGATTTCCGACCGCAGGGGTGAACCCCTGGCCGTTAGCACGCCAGTCGTCTCCATCTGGGCCAACCCGAAGATATTGCAGCAATCAGATCGTTTGCCTGAACTGGCGGAGGCGTTGGGAATTACCGCCGAGGTGCTCACGGCTAAATTGTCCCGCTACAAGGGCAAGCAGTTTATGTACCTGCAGCGTCACAGGGTTCCCGCCGAGGCCAGGAAAGTCCTGGAGAAAAGAATTCGGGGCGTTTATGGCGAGCGCGAATATCGCCGCTTTTACCCCGCGGGGGAAGTCGCCGCACATCTGGTCGGCTTTACCAATGTGGATGATGAGGGCATAGGTGGTCTGGAGCTGGCCTATGACGATTGGCTGACCGGGGCGTCCGGCAAGAAAAAAATCATCAAGGATCTGCACGGGGATGTGGTTCGCGATATTGGGGTTTTACAGGAGGCACACCCCGGCAAAGACCTGACCCTGAGCATTGACTTGCGCCTGCAGTACCTGCAGCACCGCGAGTTGCAAAAGGCGGTGGCGCAAAATGGTGCGGCCTCGGGCTCAATCGTTACGCTGGACGCGAAGACTGGCGAGGTGCTGGCGATGGTGAACTACCCGGTTTACAACCCCAACAACCGCAAGGGAATGAAGCCCTCTCACATGCGCAATCGCGCCATGACGGACGTCTATGAGCCGGGCTCCACGATGAAGGCTCTCACCCTGGTGGCAGCGCTTGAAAGTGGCCAGTACACCACTGAGACAATGATTGATACAAGCCCAGGTACCATTCGCGTGGGTAGAAAGCTGCTGCGCGATCCGCGCAACTACGGTGAGATCAGTGTTTCCCGCGTGGTGGAGAAGTCCAGTCAGGTTGGCATTACCAAAATTGCACAGGATATTGGCCACGAACCCATCTGGAGCGTGTTCAGCCGTTTTGGTCTCGGCCAGTCTACCGGAACCGGTTTTCCCGGAGAAAGCGGCGGCTTACTGCCCACAAGGCCCAAATGGCACGCCATCGAGAAGGTTACCCTGGCCTTTGGATACGGCCTCACCGCCACACCGCTACAAATAGCCCACGCATTCAGCATTTTTGCCAATGACGGCTTGCAGCAGCCTATTTCCCTGCTGGCGCTGGAAGATGACCAACTCTCGGGTAATCCGGTGATCACGCCGCAGTTGGCACACGAAGTACTGCAGGTTTTGTACCGGGTTACCGGCAAAAACGGCACGGCGAGAAAGGCGCGCATTCCGGGTTATCAGGTGGGGGGGAAGACAGGCACGGTGCACAAAGTTGGTCCCGGTGGATATATTGACGATCAGTATGTGGCTCTTTTTGCGGGTGTGGCCCCTATTGAAAACCCCAGAATTGTTACGGTTGTGGTGATAAACGATCCCAAGGGCGAGGCGCATGGCGGCGGCTCGGTGGCGGCACCGGTATTTTCCAGAGTGGTTGAGGGTGCATTGCGCCTGCTTAATGTGCCACCCACGGAAGCCGAAGTTGTTGTGGCGTCCGGCTCCCTGGCCAAGCACAATCAAAAAGGGGGGGCGGCCTAGTGAATCAGGCGCAACAGTGCTCCCGCGAAATGCCACTCTCACAATTGTTAGCTCTGCCCGGTGCTGCCAACTCCGATGTGGTGGTGCGTGGTATTCAGATTGACAGCAGGCAGGTACGCCCGGGAGATTTATTTCTCGCAGTGCCTGGAGAGTGCCACGACGGTCGACAGTTTATCGAGCAGGCCGTTGCCAATGGAGCGGTTGCTGTGCTGGCGGAGCCCCCGGTGTCGGGCTTTGTTGATCAGCTCTCCGTGCCCTTGCTGGAGCAACCTGAATTGCAGCAGGATGTCGGCGTCATTGCGGCAAGGTTATATGCGCAGCCGAGTCGTGCACTGCACATGGTGGGCGTGACGGGTACCAATGGCAAAACTACGACGAGCTGGCTCACAGCACAATTGGCAAGGGCCATGGGAAAAAGCTGTGGGGTCATAGGAACCCTGGGTGCCACCCTGGGCGATGATGTCGGCGAGGCAGCCAATACAACACCCGATGCGATTTCCCTGCAGCGGCAGTTATCTGAGTGGCGAGATCAGGCTGTGTACTGTGCCTGCATGGAGGTGTCTTCACACGCCCTGGTGCAGGGGCGGGTCAACGGCGTGGACTTTGAATCAGCGATATTCACCAACTTGTCGCGTGATCACCTGGATTATCACGGCACCATGGCCGCCTATGGCCGGGCAAAAATGCAATTGTTTGTGACCGAGGGCCTGGGCCACGCGATTGTTAATCTGGACGATGATTATTCCACTGAACTGCTGTCGATGATCGGTGATGAAACCCGCGTGCTGACCTATTCTGCCAGTGGCAATAAATCGGCCGATGTTGCTATCACTGAAGCGAAATTTCACCCCGGTGGTGTAACGGCGCAACTGCGCAGTCCCTGGGGCAAGGGCGAGCTTTCCAGCCCACTGGCGGGTGAATTCAACCTGGCAAATCTGGCAGCGGCGATTTCGGCAGTGGCCCTGATGACGGATAATTTCCCGAATTTATTGAGAAAAGTGGAACAGCTCCGCGCGGTTCCCGGCCGGATGCAATTGATACCCAACGATCTGGGCATTCAACTTATAGTGGACTATGCCCACACACCCGACGCACTGGAGCATGCGCTGCAAGCCCTGAGGTCGCACGTCACTGGCCGGTTGATCACTGTCTTTGGCTGCGGTGGCGACAGGGATGGCGGCAAGCGATCCATTATGGGGCGCATTGCCAGCGATTTATCTGAGCGCTGTGTTGTCACCAGTGACAACCCGCGCAGCGAGGATCCCCTGTCGATTATGCGAGATATCGAGCTGGGTTGTAGCGGTGATTACATTCTGGTGGTTGACCGGGCAGAAGCGATTGCTCTGGCCCTGAGCGAGGCCAGGGCAGGTGATTGTGTTCTGGTTGCGGGCAAGGGTCATGAAGACTATCAACTGATAAGCGGTGAGCGCCTGCATTTTAGCGATGAAGAGCAGCTTCTTCTGGCATTGGCTAAAGGGGGCACATCATGATGCGTGCCTGGTCGCTTTCGGAATTGCAGGCACCCTTGTCAGCCCATCTGTCGGGTCCCGACATGACGGTAGTAGGTGTTTCCATTGACAGTCGCAGCGTGCAGGCCGGTGAGCTGTTCGTAGCTCTGCGCGGTGAAAACTTTGATGGCCACAACTACCTGCAACAGGCCAAGGATGCGGGGGCCGCAGCGGCGCTAACCAGCAGTGACAGTAAAGCAGCCCTGCCGGTACTGAACGTTGAAGATACGCAGCGGGCGCTGGGCTTGCTCGGAGCCTATAACCGCAGCTCATTTAAAGGGCCGTTGGTTGCAATTACCGGTAGCGGTGGGAAAACGACGGTTAAGAATATGGTGCGTGCGGTGCTGTCGCAAAAGGGCTGCACACTCGCCACCCAGGGCAATTTCAACAACGAAGTGGGTGTGCCGCTGACACTACTCGAACTGGCCCCTGAACATGAATTCGCGGTCGTAGAAATGGGCGCCGCACGGGTCGGTGATATCAGTTACCTGGTGGAATTGGGACGACCCTCGGTGGCCGTACTGCTCAATGCCATGCCGGCTCACCTGGAGAGCTTTGGCAGTGTGGAGGAAGTCGCCAGGACAAAAGGCGAAATTTTTGATGGTCTTGTTGCCGGCGATGTCGCGATTTTCAACGCCGATCAGGTCTGGGCGGGGCAGTGGCGTTCCCGCGCCGGTGCAGCCAGAGTTCTGGATTTCAGCTTGGCTGGCTCCGCCGCAGTCTGTGCCAGCGCCGTCAAGATCAATGGTCTGGCCGGCACTGATTTTATTGCTTCCACACCAGAGGGTGATTTCCCTGTGAGCTTGCAGTTACCCGGTCGGCACAACGTGGCGAATGCGCTGGCAGCCATCGCTGTGGGTATTGCCTGTGATATCCCGGTGGCAGACATACAGCGGGGCCTGTCATCTACGGCGCCGGTTGCCGGGCGTCTCGCGATGACCAAAGCACGGGGCGGCGCGGCACTGATAGACGACTGCTACAACGCCCAGCCCGGTTCAGTGAAAGCCGCAATAGACCTGCTGGCGGTGGCCGATGGCAAGCGCACGCTGGTACTTGGTGCAATGAAAGAACTGGGACCCGGCAGTGAGGCGCTGCATGTTGAGGTGGCCCAGTACGCCAAAGCATCAGGCATAGAACAAATGTGGGGCGTAGGCGATGAGTTGCGCGCTGCCATAAGTACTTTCGGCGAGGGCGGCCGCTTTTTTTCCAACAGGCAGGCGGCGATTGAATCCCTGGGAGATACCTTTGGTGAGGGCGATACCGTTCTGGTGAAGGGTTCGCGCAGTGCCGGAATGGAAATGGTGCTGGCGGCGATTGCGGCAGATAAGCAGGCGAAGGGAGACTAGGCTATGTTGTTAATTCTTGCTGAGTACCTGAGCCAATACGAGACCGGCTTTAGGGTTTTCCAGTATCTGACACTGCGGGGGATACTGGCCGCAGGCACTGCTTTGGCAATTTCCATGCTGGTGGGCCCCACTATGATACGCCGTCTGAACTACCATCAGGTAGGCCAGGTGGTTCGCTCCGACGGTCCGGAAAGTCACTTCAGCAAAGCGGGCACGCCCACCATGGGTGGAGCACTCATTCTGGTGGCCATCGCCATCAGTACAATTTTATGGGCGGACTTGCGCAACCCCTATGTCTGGATTGTACTTGGCGTCACCGCCGTATTCGGCGCAGTGGGCTGGGTGGATGATTACCGGAAAGTGATAGAGAAAGATTCCCGTGGCCTGCCGGCCCGCTGGAAGTATCTGTGGCAATCAATCGCAGGCCTGGCAGCGGCACTGTATTTGTACTTTGCCTTTGATACACCGGTAACCACCGAGTTGTACCTGCCATTTTTCAAGGACTTTGCCTGGCAGATGGGGCCTCTTTTTATTGTTCTCACCTATTTTGTGATTGTGGGATCCAGTAATGCGGTGAACCTTACCGATGGTCTCGATGGTCTGGCTATTCTGCCCACCGTGCTGGTTGGAACTGCTTTGGGCATTATCGCCTATTTGACCGGGCATGCTGACTTTGCGAAATACCTGAGTATTCCCTATGTGGCGGGCAGCGGCGAGCTCGCCGTATTCTGCGGAGCAATGGCCGGCGCGGGGCTGGGCTTCCTCTGGTTTAACACTTACCCAGCACAGGTATTTATGGGCGATGTGGGCGCCTTGGCACTGGGAGCGGCACTGGGTACGGTTGCCGTTATCACCCGCCATGAAATTGTCTTCTTCATTATGGGCGGCATCTTTGTACTGGAGACCGTTTCGGTCATTTTACAGGTTGCCTCCTTCAAGCTGACGGGAAAGCGAATTTTTCGCATGGCCCCGATTCATCATCATTTTGAACTCAAAGGTTGGCCAGAGCCACGTGTCATCGTGCGCTTCTGGATTATTACAGTGATGCTGGTTCTGTTTGGACTGGCAACGTTGAAGTTGCGGTAGGCGAGAAAGAGGTGCAGCTGGCAGTGAACCATAATGTGATAGCGAGCAATGCAAACAGTGTTGTACTGGGGCTTGGTGCCACCGGGCTGTCCTGTGCGCGCTACCTTGCTCGCTGCGGAAAGACATTCACTGTGGTCGACACTCGGGCAAATCCACCCGGTCTGGAAGAATTACTGCGAGACCTGCCACAGGTGCCCGTGTTTTTGGGGGAGGTGCCCCATGCTGTAGTCGAGAGCGCGGGGGAGTTAATTGTCAGCCCGGGTCTGGGGCTGGACCAGCCCCTGGTAAAGATGGCGATTAAGGCAGGTGTCGAGATTGTCGGGGATATTGATTTATTTGTCAGGGAGGCCGCCGCCCCGGTCATCGGTATTACGGGCTCCAACGCCAAGTCGACAGTGACTGAGCTGGTTGGAGAAATGGCGCGTGAGGCGGGCTTGAATGTCGCTGTTGGCGGCAACCTCGGAACCCCGGCCCTCGATCTGTTGGCAGATGACTGTGAGTTGTATGTGCTCGAGTTATCCAGCTTTCAGCTGGAGCGTGCGGGGCGTTTGAACCTGGCAGTGGCCACCGTGTTGAATGTCAGTGAAGATCATCTGGATAGGCACGGCAATCTGCAGACTTACCACCGTGTCAAGCACAAAATATTTTCTGGCTGCGCGAGGGCTGTGGTTAACAAAAATGACCCGCTGACCACGCCTCTGGTGGCACAGAGCGTCGGCGTTATCAGCTGGCGAATGGGTGAGCCGGAGCTGGGTGGCTTTGGTCTGCGCGAGGAAGATGGCGTGGAATATCTGAGCTACCAGTTTGACCGGCTTTTGCCCGTCGACGATCTGGGTTTACTGGGGCGGCACAATATAGCCAATGCGCTGGCGGCTCTGGCGATAGGTCAGTCGGCAAACCTGCCCATGGAGGCAATGCTTGTAGCACTGCGAACATTTTCCGGCCTGCCGCACCGTTGCCAGGCTGTCGGTAGCATCGGCGGTGTCTCCTTTGTCAATGACTCAAAGGGGACAAACCCGGGGGCGACCGAAGCGGCGCTGAAGGGACTGGGCAATGGTCGCAATATTCTGCTGATCGCCGGTGGTGTAGGCAAGGGTGCAAACTTTGAGCAGTTGCGCAGCTCGGTGGCAGCGCATTGTAAGCTGCTGGTATTGATTGGCGAGTCTGCCGATGAAATGCAGGCCAGCCTCGATCGCTGCGTGGAAATTTGCAAGGCCGACTCCCTGGAGCAGGCCGTCGCAATAGCCATGGAGAATGCCCAGGCTGGCGACTGTATCTTGCTGTCTCCCGCCTGCGCCAGCTTCGATATGTTTTCCAGCTATAAAGATCGTGGCGATACCTTCATTCGGGCCGTTGCTGAGCTTCAGGGAGGTGCGTCATGACGGCCTCTCGCACTGCTGCCAGTGTCTACGCCTTCCGGGTTGACCCGGTGCTGGTGCTGATGGGGGCAGCTCTGTTATTGGTAGGCCTTATTGCCATTACATCGGCCTCTATCGAGTATGCCGACTTCCACTATCAGTCGCCCTGGTATCACAGCGTCCGGCATCTTATTTACATCGGTATTGCGGTGGTCGGCGGCTATGTGGTTTATCGTGTTCCTTTGGAATTCTGGTTGAATACGGGTTGGGTCTGGTTATTTCTGGCCCTGGCCCTTCTTATTCTGGTCTTGATACCAGGTATCGGGCGCGAGGTGAACGGCAGTCAACGCTGGTTGCCACTGGGCTCTTTCACACTGCAGCCATCCGAGTTTGCCAAGCTGGCGCTGGTCGTCTACCTGGCGGGCTATCTTGTTCGCAAGGAACACGAGGTGCGACATGAGTGGATGGGTTTTCTGAAACCCATGGCAGTGTTGTTTACCATGACACTATTGCTGATGGTCGAACCCGACTTCGGGGCTACGGTCATCGCTGTCGGAACGGCCTTTGGTATGATGTTTCTAGCCGGCGTAAAGCTCCGTCACTTTTTGATGGTGCTGCTGGGCAGCCTTGCAGCCATGGTGCTCCTCATAGCCAGTGCGCCCTATAGAATGAAGCGCCTTACCGCCTACACCGACCCCTGGGCCGATCCCTTTGATACAGGTTTTCAGTTAACCCAGTCCCTCATCGCATTTGGCCGTGGGGAGTGGTTTGGTGTAGGACTGGGTAATAGCATTCAAAAATTGTTTTATCTACCCGAAGCGCATACGGATTTTGTATTTTCCATCTGGGCCGAGGAAACAGGCTTTGTCGGGGCCATGTTTGTTATCGCACTGTACGCGGTTCTTATCGGCAGAATTCTGTGGGTTGGTCGCTGTGCGACACAACTGGGAAATCTATTTGGTGCCTATATCTGTTACGGCGCCGCCTTAATCTTCACCGGCCAGTCGTTTGTCAATATGGGTGTGAGCTCGGGTCTGCTGCCTACCAAGGGTTTAACCCTGCCATTCATCAGCTACGGTGGAACCAGCCTGATCGCCTGTTGTGCGCTATTGGCCCTGGTGTTGCGGGTCGAGGTAGATATGAGAACCGGTAGCAAGGGCACTAAGAAGAGGAGGCGTGCTAAATGACCGCTGAAAAACCTCTTGTTTTAATGATGGCTGGCGGCACGGGTGGCCATGTTTATCCAGCGCTGGCAGTGGCAAATGAGCTGCGCGATAGAGGTTGTCGTGTGGAGTGGGTTGGCACCGACCGGGGGCTGGAAGCGCGCGTTGTTCCGGCAGCGGATATTAAATTGCACTGCCTTGCGGTGCGCGGTGTGCGTGGCAAAAACCCGCTGTGGAAAATTCTTGCCCTGCTGTCTCTTGCGGTGGCCGCTGTTCAGGCGCTGTGGCTGGTCTTTCGCCTGGCCCCAAGATGTGTGGTCGGGCTGGGTGGTTATGTCGCGGGACCCGCTGGCATCGCCGCATGGTTGTTGCGTAAACCCCTGCTTATTCATGAACAGAATGCTGTGGCGGGAACTACCAACCGAATGTTGGCACCCTTCGCAGCGAAAGTTCTTGCGGGTTTTTCGGGTGCTTTTAGTGATGATATTGATGTACTCACAGTCGGTAATCCTGTGCGCAAAGACCTGGTTGAGAGAGGCGCACACAGTACCTATGACTACGATGGAAAAAGGCCCCTGCGCCTGCTGGTACTGGGGGGCAGCCTGGGAGCCAAGCCGATCAATGATCTCATGCCTATGGTCATAGCCGAGCTATTACAAGCGGAATCCGATGGCGCTATCGAGCTTCGCCATCAATGCGGCGAGGCACATCATGCGGCGGTGAGTGAGGCCTATGGCAGCCTGCTGGGCGATGGCATAGAGGTTTTTGCATTCATCGAGGATATGGCAGCGGCCTACGCCTGGGCCGACCTGGTTCTGTGCAGGGCGGGCGCGCTTACCGTGTCTGAGTTGGCCATTATGGGGCGTCCCTCAATTCTGGTTCCCCTACCCCATGCCATTGACGACCATCAAAGCTACAACGCCCGTTCACTGAGCGATTGTGGTGCAGCTATCCTGCTCAGGCAGGCGCAAATGAGCAGTGAGGTTCTGGTAAAAACAATATCTGGCTATATGACTTTCCCCCAGCGCCTGGTCTCCATGGCGGAGGCAGCCCTGGCAGCGGCTAATCCCGATGCCACCGGCCTGGTTTGTGATGCTTGTGAGGAGCTTATTCATGGTCGCTGACAAGAGTAGCTACAGTATTCCCGAGATGCGTCGCATCCGTCGTATCCACATGATTGGCATTGGCGGAACAGGCATGAGTGGTATTGCCGAAGTGCTGGTTAATCTCGGTTACGAAGTATCCGGGTCTGATATACGTGCCAGTGCGGTGACGGAGCGTTTGCAGGCGAAAAACATAGAAGTTTATATTGGCCACGCAGCTGCCAACCTTGGCACGGCAAACGTGGTGGTCAGTTCCAGCGCAGTCGATGATTCCAACCCCGAAGTTGTGGCGGCCAGGGCAGCGCGGGTTCCCGTTGTGCCAAGGGCTGAAATGTTGGCTGAGCTCATGCGCTATCGGCACGGTATTGCGGTGGCGGGTACCCATGGAAAAACCACTACCACCAGCCTCATTGCCTCGGTGTTTGGTGAGGCCGGCCTGGACCCGACCTTTGTAATCGGTGGTTTGCTGAACAGTGCCGGCAGCAACGCGCAGTTGGGTGCAAGCCGATTTCTTATCGCCGAGGCCGATGAGAGCGATGCCTCCTTCCTGCACCTGCAGCCCATGGTCGCAGTAGTGACCAATATTGAAGCCGACCACATGGAAACCTATGGCGGGGACTTTGCTCTGCTGCGGCACACCTTTTTGGAGTTTCTGCACAATTTGCCATTCTATGGTCTGGCGGTGCTGTGTATCGATGACCCGGTGGTTTCGGAGCTTGCACAGGAAGTCACCCGGCCCGCATTGACCTATGGCTTTGCCGATAACGCAGATTATCGCATCGGTGATATTTCAAAATCAGATCTTTCTACAGCGTTCGTTATCCACAGGCCGGGGGGCAGGCCAGCTCTTCCGATTACCATCAATATGCCCGGCACCCACAATGTGCTGAATGCAACAGCTGCCGTGGCAGTTGCCTGTGACGAGGGGCTGGATGACAGTGCGATACAGAGAGGCCTGGCCAATTTTGCCGGCGTGGGTAGGCGCTTTGAGCAACTGGGAGAACTGGTTTTTGCCGGTGGCTCAGCTTCCCTGGTCGATGACTACGGGCATCATCCCACCGAGATTGCTGCCACCCTGGATTCCGCCAGGCAGGCCTGGCCTGAGCGTCGCCTGTTGATGATTTATCAGCCCCATCGATATACCCGTACCCGCGACCTGTACGACGACTTCGTTGAAGTGCTGTCCCGTTGTGATGCGCTGATTTTATTGGACGTCTATGCGGCGGGAGAAGATGTCATTGCCGGTGCCGATAGCAGAAGCCTGGCCCGCAGCATTCGCCAGAGGGGGTTGATTGAACCGGTTTTTGTTGAAAACAACGACAACGTACCTAAGGTGTTGAGCGCTGTTTTTCAAGATGGCGATATTGTGATTACCCAGGGCGCGGGAAATGTGGGGCAGCTGGCACAGCTATTGTCCGAGATGGACTTTTTAGAGAGGCCGGTGGGATGAGTCTGGAGAGAATTATCCAGGGATCCATCGCCGTGCTGCTCGGTGGTAAATCGGCAGAGAGAGAAGTCTCTTTGCAAAGTGGCGCCACGGTTGTTGCGGCATTGGAGTCGCTGGGTTTGTCCGTAACCCAGGTGGACCCGGCCGATACGGATTGGTTAGAGCAACTGGCGCATGTGGATGTTGCCTTCAATGCATTACATGGTCCGGGTGGAGAAGACGGCGTTATGCAAGGTGTGTTGGCAGCGCTGAATATTCGCTACACCGGCTCCGGTATTCTGGGCTCAGCACTGGCGATGGACAAAATACGCAGCAAGCAACTGTGGCAGGGAATCGGTATTCCCACGGGCGGGTTTGTCACCCTGGAAAACGACACAAATTGGCAGAACGTGATTGACAAGTTTGGCAAGGTGTTCGTCAAGCCAGCCTGTGAGGGGTCCAGTATTGGCATGACTTCTGCCGATAATGCGGCAGACCTCGAGGCGGCGTTCCGGCTGGCTCAGGAATTTGAGGGCGAAGTGTTGGCGGAGCAGTTTCTGTCTGGCCCCGAGTACACCGTCGCCGTGCTGGGTGGAAAGGCATTGCCCTCCATCCGCCTGGAGACCGACAACGAATTCTATGACTACGAAGCGAAGTACCTGTCCGATGATACGCGTTACCACTGCCCCAGTGAATTGAGTGCGGAGGAAGAGCTGGAAATTGCAGATCTGGCGCTGAGGGCTTTCGACTCACTGGGCTGCTCGATATGGGGTCGGGTCGACATCATGCGAGATCGCAAGGGCGTCTTTTATGTGCTGGAAGTCAATACCATTCCAGGGATGACCTCCCACAGTCTGGTGCCAATGGCGGCCGCGGCGGCGGGTATGGACATAGCTGCTCTGGTGCGCTCGATAGTTGAGCTCAGCCTGGAGGCGCAGTCCTGATATGAAAAATACGCGGGAAAAGCGGCCCAATCGTAAGTCGAGCAAAGGGGCAACGCGCAAGAGTAAGGCGGTAATGGCGAAAAAGACCCGGTCTTTCGCCTGGCTTAATCGAATGCTTATTTTGATGGCAGTGGTGGCTGTTACAGCGCTGGCGGGTAAGGGTTATATCGCCCTTCATGCCATTCCTGTAGAGCACATTATTGTCTCTGGAAAACTGGAACATACAAAAACGGCAGCCCTGGAAAAAATGGTGCGCCCCGCCCTGGTCGGCGGGTTCCTGAATGCCGACCTGGAGCGAATCAGGGCGCAGTTACAACGCCTACCCTGGGTATACGAAGTTTCGGTACGCCGCCGCTGGCCGAATGCGTTGGAATTGCACGTGGTGGAGCAGTTGCCTATAGCGCGCTGGGGCACGGACGGTTTTTTAAACCATGAGGGCGTGGTATTCCAATCGGGGGAAGTGGAACAGGACTGGAGTGTCTTGCCATTGTTGCGCGGGCCGCAGGGGGCGGCCAGTGCGCTGATGGGTATCTATCAGCAGGCCATAGAAATTCTTTCCCCCGAGAAACTTATCGTCAAAGAACTGACTGTTGATGACAGGGGACAGGTTACGGCGCGGCTTCGGGGCGACACCGTTTTGGTTATAGGTGGGGAGGACTTTGTCGAGGAACGCCTGCGCCGATTTGTAGCGGTTTACCGCGCCGAGTTGGCCACAGAGAAAGACAGGATCGCACGCGTTGACTTGCGCTACCAAAATGGTTTGGCAGTGGATTATCGCGAAAGCCCGCGAGTAGCGGGACTATAAAAAAGTAGAGAGAATCTCAGGGGAGACACTGCCATGGGCAGCGCACAAGAACAAAAAATGATAGTTGGCCTGGATATCGGTACATCCAAGGTAGTGGCTATCGTGGGCGAGATTAGTGGCGATGGCCAGATCGAAGTGGTGGGTATTGGTTCGAACCCCTCCCGGGGAATGAAAAAAGGTGTGGTGGTTAATATCGAATCCACGGTTCAGTCCATCCAGCGCGCAGTGGAGGAGGCCGAGCTCATGGCGGGATGCCAGATACACTCGGTGTATGTGGGTATTGCCGGCAGCCATATCCGCAGCCTCAACTCTCACGGTATCGTCGCTATTCGTGATCGGGAGGTTTACAGCCACGACCTGGAGCGAGTGATAGACGCCGCCCAGGCTGTGGCGATTCCTGCGGACCAGAAAATACTGCACATCCTGCCGCAGGAATATGTAATTGATAACCAGGAGGGCATCAAGGAGCCCATGGGAATGTCCGGTGTTCGCCTTGAGGCCAAGGTCCACCTGGTGACCTGTGCCGGTAATGCCGCCCAGAATATTGAGAAATGTATTCGGCGCTGCGGCCTGGAAGTAGAGGACATTATTCTCGAACAATTGGCTTCCAGCTATTCCGTATTGACGGATGATGAGAGGGAACTGGGTGTTTGCCTGGTGGATATTGGCGGTGGGACCACCGATATTGCCATATTTACCGATGGCTCAATCCGACATACCGGGGTTATTCCTATTGCGGGTGACCAGGTGACCAATGACATCGCCATGGCGCTGCGCACGCCCACCCAATACGCAGAAGAAATCAAAATTAAGTATGCCTGTGCACTGACGCAACTGGCGGGGGCTGACGAGACCATCAAAGTTCCAAGTGTAGGCGACCGTCCGCCCAGGGACTTGTCCCGGCAGTCGCTGGCCGAAGTTGTCGAGCCCCGCTATGACGAGCTATTTACCCTGATACAGGCAGAACTGCGGCGCAGCGGTTTTGAAGACATGGTGCCGGCGGGAATTGTATTAACCGGTGGCACTTCAAAAATGGAGGGGGTGGTAGAGCTGGCAGAGGAGATATTCCACATGCCGGTACGAGTTGGCTGCCCCGCCGGCGTTCAGGGCCTGACCGATATTTTGCGCAACCCCATATATGCAACCGGTGTCGGCTTGCTGCAATACGGCATGCAACACCAGGAAGAGGGCGGTGCTTCGCCAGTGAGAGTTACTGCCCCGGGCGAGAGTTTGTTCGGGCGAGCGAAGGCTTGGCTAAAGAGCAATTTTTAACTGTTAGTTTTTTGAAGCTGTAAAACCTGCGTGAAAGCGCAACAAAAATGATAAAAGGGGATAGACCATGTTTGAACTTATCGATAACGTACCTCAAAGTGCGGTAATAAAAGTCGTTGGTGTGGGCGGCGGCGGTGGCAACGCTGTCAAGCACATGATCGAAAACAGCGTAGACGGCGTAGATTTTATCTGTGCCAATACGGATGCCCAGGCTTTGGCCGATGTGGCATCCAAGACCGTTCTCCAGTTGGGGAGCGAGATTACCAAGGGCCTTGGGGCTGGCGCTAACCCGGATATAGGGCGGGCCGCTGCAATGGAGGATAGAGATCGTATCGCGGATGCCCTGCACGGTGCGGATATGGTCTTTATTACCGCGGGGATGGGCGGCGGAACGGGGACCGGTGGCGCACCGGTAGTCGCTGAAGTGGCCAGGGAGATGGGCATTCTGACCGTGGCTGTTGTCACGCGACCCTTCCCCTTTGAGGGCAGGAAGCGGCTGAAAATTGCCGAGCAGGGTGTGGCTGAGTTACAGCAGCAAGTGGACTCCCTGATTACCATTCCCAACGAAAAACTGCTAGAGGTTTTGGGAAAAAATACCAGTTTATTGGATGCCTTTAAAGAGGCTAATGATGTACTGTTGGGCGCAGTTCAGGGTATCGCCGACCTGATTATCCGCCCAGGCATGATAAATGTCGATTTCGCGGACGTCAGGACAGTGATGTCCGAGATGGGAATGGCGATGATGGGTACGGGAAGCGCCAGCGGCGAAGGCCGCGCACGCGAAGCCGCCGAAAAAGCCATTAATAGCCCACTGCTTGATGATATTGATCTACAGGGTGCCCGAGGTATTCTGGTCAATATTACCGCCGGACTCGATTTGTCGCTGGGTGAGTTTTCTGAAGTTGGCGACGCGATAGAAGAATTTGCCTCAGAGGAGGCGACGGTAGTAGTCGGAACGGTTATCGATTCGGATATGACCGACGAACTCAAGGTTACCGTAGTGGCCACAGGGCTGGGTAGCGAGGTTGCACGGGCACCGCTGCAGGTCGTTGAAACACAGCCTGTTGAGCGTGAACGTGAGCGCGAACTGGATCAGGTGCCAGATTACAAAGATCTGGATAAGCCGGCCATTAGACGCAAGCGGGCTCTATCCGGGGGTCGTGTAGCGACTTCTGCACCGGCGCCCGAAGATGCGGGAGAGGAGTATTTCGATATCCCGGCATTTCTTCGCCGCCAGGCGGATTAGCTAACGCTAACTGGGACGGTTCCTTAGCAAAGGATATGGTTTAAAGGGTTATGATTCGACAGCGCACACTACGTAATTCGATTAAAGCAACCGGCATTGGCTTGCACACGGGCGAAAAGGTCTACCTGACCCTTAACCCGGCGCCGGTCAACACCGGAATCGTTTTTCGCAGGGTAGATCTCAATCCCGTGGTAGAAATACCCGCGCGGGCGGAGAACGTTGGGGATACTATGCTTTCGACCAGCATTGTTGCTGAAAATGAGCGCGTCTCAACCGTTGAACATCTGCTTTCGGCCATGGCGGGCCTCGGGATAGACAACGCTTTTGTCGATGTCAGCGCACCCGAAGTTCCTATTATGGATGGCAGTGCGGGTCCATTTGTGTTCCTCATCCAGTCAGCTGGGATAGAGGAGCAGAATGCGGCCAAGAAATTTATTCGTATCAAACACCAGGTCACGGTGGAAGATGGCGACAAAGTAGCCAGTTTTCTCCCCTTTGATGGCTTCAAAGTCTCATTTACCATCGATTTTGACCACCCCGTGTTTCGCGATCGCACTGCCCACGCCGAAGTCGACTTTTCCAGCACGTCTTTTGTAAAAGAGGTCAGCCGTGCGCGAACTTTTGGCTTTATGCACGAGATCGAGTACCTGCGCTCCAAGGGCCTGGCCCAGGGTGGCAGTGTAGATAACGCCATCGTCGTTGATGAATACCGTATTCTCAATCAGGATGGGCTGCGCTATGACGATGAGTTTGTTAAACATAAGATATTGGACGCCATTGGCGACCTATACCTTTTGGGTCACAGCCTTATCGGGGAGTTTCGCGCCTATAAATCAGGCCATGCACTCAATAATGCATCCCTGCGAGCACTGATAGCACAACCCGATGCCTGGGAGATGGTGACTTTCGAAGATGATGCCGCTGCGCCTATCTCCTACGTGACCAATCCTATACCTGTTTCCTGATCCCTTCCCGTCGTACCCCTGAAGGGCCCAAGTAGTAATTTGGGTGCTTTTATGGCATAGTCCGCCGTCTGTTTGCCAAAGTTAAACCGAATGAAAATCATTCTCATTAATCGCAAGCACGGCGGCTCCCGCTCCATCGAATTGGGGCGCTGGTCTCGTGCACTGCTCTCCCTCTGCTGCCTGGGCTTGCCCATGGGCATGGTTGCGGTTGGCTATCTGGCGGGTGAGAGTAGTGAGCCCCGCTCTGTCCGGGGTGCCTCCCTGGATAGTATGCAGAATGAGTTCGACCGCCAGACGCGCGAACTGGCAGCATTGCGCTCCCAGGCCGAGCGTAAATTACAGGTATTGACACTTAATCTTGCCGGTTTACAGGCGCGTATGACGCGCCTTGATGCTCTGGGCGAACACCTCACAGTGATGGCCGATTTGGAAGAAGGGGAGTTTGACTTCAGTCAGCCTCCCGCCGTGGGCGGGCCAATGGCATCAGAGTTCAGTGTCAGTTACAGCTCTCTGGATATCGACAATCAACTGAATAGCTTTGAAGCACAGTTGACCGACCGGGAGCAGCAGCTGGAGATTCTCGGCTCATTGCTGACACATCGCAAGCTGGATGAGCAGACCTGGCTGTCTGGACGCCCCGCAGAGAAAGGCTGGGTCTCATCCCGCTTTGGGCAGCGCACAGACCCATTTTCCGGTCAGCTGGCCATGCATGACGGCATCGACTTTGCGGGCAAGGAAGGTTCCAATATTATTGCCGTGGCCGGTGGGGTTGTCACCTGGACTGGTACGCGTTCAGGCTATGGCGAGATGATTGAGTTGTCTCACGGCGACGGTTTTGTAACTCGCTATGCCCACAACAAAGAAAACCTGGTCAAGCCCGGCGATTTTGTGAAGAAGGGCCAGACCATCGCATTAATGGGGTCCAGTGGTCGCTCCACCGGTGCCCATGTACACTATGAAGTCTATAAGCACGGTCGCCCTGTCGACCCCGCCAGCTATATCCAGCGTACCCGTCGCTGATATCTACCTTCTCTGAATACCCTCAATTTCACCTCATGGCCTTGGCCGCGGTGGTGTTTGGCTTAATCTAGAAAGTAAGAATTCTCATGATAACGAACGTTTTGAAGAAAGTATTTGGCACCCGCAATGATCGGGAACTGAAGCGCATGGGTGTGGTTGTCAAGAAAGTCAACGCACTGGCAGATGACATCAAGGCCCTGGATGATGAACAACTGGCTGCTAAAACCGATGAGTTCAAGCAGCGCCTGGCAGATGGTGCCAAGCTGGATCAAATAATGCCTGAAGCATTCGCGGTCGCCAGGGAGGCCAGTGACCGGGTAATGAACATGCGCCACTTTGATGTCCAGCTTGTTGGCGGCATGGCGCTACATGAGGGAAAAATTGCCGAGATGCGCACCGGCGAGGGCAAGACCCTGGTCGCGACCCTGCCCGCATACCTGAACGCCCTGGCCGGCAACAGCGTGCACCTTATTACGGTGAACGATTACCTGGCCAGTCGGGACGCGGCATGGATGGGGCCCTTGTACCGCTTTTTGGGGCTCACAGTCGGTGTTATCAAGTCCGGGCAAACCCAGGAGCAGAAGAAAGCCGCTTACGAGGCGGATATTATTTACGGCACCAATAATGAGTTTGGCTTCGACTATCTGCGCGACAATATGGCATTCACTCTGGAGGATCGGCAGCAGGGCGCCCTGAATTTTGCCATCGTCGATGAAGTGGACTCCATCCTGATTGACGAGGCGCGCACTCCCCTGATTATTTCTGGTTCCTCTGAAGATAGCTCGGAGTTATACCGGCGCATCAACAAGTTGATTCCCGGCCTTAAGCCGGACCTCGAGGATGCCCCCGGTCATTTTACCGTCGATGAAAAGCAGCGACAGGTGGAGATGACCGAGGAGGGACATGAGTATATTGAAGGCTTGCTGATCCAGGAAAAGTTGCTGGATGAGGGTGACAGCCTGTATGCGGCGACCAACCTGAATCTCCTGCATCACGTTCACTCGGGGTTGCGAGCACGCCTGCTGTTCAATCGCGACGTGGAATACATCGTACAGGATGGCCAGGTTGTGCTGATCGATGAGCACACCGGACGAACTATGCCCGGACGCCGCCTGTCTGAAGGCCTGCACCAGGCTATCGAGGCCAAGGAAGGTGTGAATATACAAAATGAAAGCCAGACCCTGGCTTCGACCACCTTCCAGAATTATTTTCGCCTCTACGATACCTTGTCAGGCATGACGGGAACCGCAGATACCGAGGCCTTTGAGTTTCGCCAGATCTATGGCCTGGAAGTACTGGTAATACCGACTAACCAGAAGCAGATGCGGGATGACCTGAATGACCTGGTCTACCTCAGCAGGGAAGAGAAGTTCGATGCCATTGTTTCCGATGTGAAGGACTGTATGAGCAAGGGAGCACCTGTTTTGGTGGGCACCGCGTCGGTAGAGACATCGGAAGAACTGTCCTCGCTTTTTCGCAAGAGCAAGATTGAGCACAAGGTGCTCAATGCCAAGTACCACGAACAGGAAGCGGAAATTATCGGCCAGGCGGGTCGCCCCGGTGTAGTGACCATCGCCACCAATATGGCGGGCCGAGGTACGGATATTGTGCTCGGTGGCAACCTTGAAGTAGAGCTGGCCCACATCGGCGAAGAGAGCGAATCCGTTCGCCAGAGCGCGCGGGAAGAGTGGCAGAAGCGCCACGATGACGTGCTGGAAGCCGGTGGTTTGCACATTCTGGGTACCGAACGCCATGAATCACGCAGGATAGATAACCAGCTTCGAGGCCGGGCGGGGCGCCAGGGTGACCCGGGTGTTTCTCGCTTTTATCTGTCTCTGGAAGACAGCTTGATGCGAATCTTTGCCTCGGACAGGGTCAAGAATTTTATGCAGGCCCTGGGCATGGAAAAGGGTGAGGCCATCGAGCATCGCATGGTGACCAATGCCATCGAAAAGGCGCAACGCAAGGTAGAGGGTCGCAACTTTGATATTCGTAAGCAACTGCTGGAATACGATGATGTGGCCAATGATCAGCGCCAGATAATTTACCAGCAGCGCAATGACCTGCTGACAGTAGCAGATATTTCTGACTCGATTTCTGCCATAAGAAGTGATGTGGTGGCCGATGCCATAAGCAGCTATATTCCGCCCATGAGCGTGGAAGAACAGTGGGATATTCCCGGTCTGGAAAAGCAGATGGAAGTGGAATTTGCTGCCCCATTGCCTATCGCAACATGGCTTGACGAGGATGACAGCCTGCACGAAGAGGCCCTGCGCGAGAAAATCTCTGGCGAGATTCAGGCCGCCTACGACCTGAAAAGCGAACAGGTTGGCCCCGATATGCGCAAGATCGAGAAGCAGATCATGCTGCAGGTTTTGGATACTCTGTGGAAGGAACACCTGGCGTCAATGGATCAATTGCGCCAGGGTATTCACCTGCGCGCCTACGCCCAGAAAAACCCCAAACAGGAATACAAACGCGAATCATTCGAATTGTTTGAACAATTGCTGTCCAATTTAAAGTACGAGGTGGTGAAGTTTCTCAGCCACGTGCAGATTCAGCACCGGGATGAATCCGAGCTCATTGAGCAGAGTCGTCGCGACGCGGCAGAGCGTGAAAAAATGGCCTTCCAGCATATGGCCGCCTCTGGTATGGCGCCAGAAGCAGCAGCGCCCAACGCTGAACTTCCAGGGGCCGATGCGGTACCACAAACCTTTACCCGGGAAGAACGCAAAGTGGGACGGAACGAGCCCTGTCCCTGTGGTAGTGGCAAGAAATATAAGCAGTGTCACGGCGTACTGTGATGCTTTCAACGGCTCACAGTCGCAGCTTTAGAGTGCTTTTCGTGTGGCTGTAGGCAAGGGCAGACTCCCCGAGTTGTTTCCGGTTGCCGGAATCCGCCTTGGGACAGTTTCAGCGGGTATAAAAACTCCGGGACGAAAAGACCTGGTGTTGATAGAAGCGCAGGTGGGCAGTACCTGTGCAGCTGTATTTACCCAGAACGCGTTCTGTGCCGCGCCGGTCACCGTGGCAAAAGAACACTTGCGCGACTGTCATGCCGACGTTCGCTACTTACTGATAAACACCGGAAATGCCAATGCCGGTACCGGTGAGCGCGGTATTGAGCTTGCTCAATCATGTGCCGCCGCGGTGGCGCAGTTAGCGGGCGTGAGTAGCAGGGATGTGTTGCCCTTTTCCACCGGGGTTATCGGCGAACCCTTGCCAGCTGAAAAAATTCACACTGCACTGCCCGCCGCATTTGAAGCCCTGGACAGTGATGGCTGGGGCGAAGCGGCCTCCGGCATTTTAACCACAGACACGCGCCCCAAAGGTGCCTCTGTTAAGTTTAGCTGCGATGGTCGGGAATATGTAGTCACCGGTATCGCCAAGGGTGCCGGCATGATACGGCCCAATATGGCGACCATGCTGGCCTACCTGGCAACAGATATGGCGGTGGAAAAAACTGTGTTACAGCATCTCCTCTCCGCTGCGGTGGAGACTTCATTCAACCGCATTACTATCGATGGTGATACTTCCACCAACGATGCTTGTGTGTTGCTCTCCACCGGTGAGGCGGGCAATGCAGCGCTGGCTGATTTAAATTCCGAAGTGGGAATTGCGCTGCGAGAAGCCTTGGAGAGTGTTTGTCTGAAGTTGGCCCAGGGGCTGGTAAGAGACGGTGAGGGCGCGAGTAAATTTGTGACGGTGCTAGTCAAGGGTGGCAACTCTGAGCAGGAATGCCTGGATGTGGCGTTTACCATTGCGCATTCCCCCCTGGTAAAGACGGCCTTGTTTGCCAGCGACCCAAACTGGGGACGCTTACTGGCGGCGATTGGCAGGGCAGGTGTTGCCGATCTAGCTGTTGATAAGGTAGGTGTATATCTCAACGATATTCTTATAGCCGAGCATGGCTGTCGCGCCGCAACTTATACCGAGGAGCAGGGTGTCGTCGCCATGGCGCCGGAAGATATTGAAATACGTATCGAGCTAAATCGGGGGCAGCATGAGGCGTCGGTTTGGACCAGCGATTTGTCCTATGATTACGTGCGTATCAATGCCGAATACCGTACCTGAATGGAAGTCGTGCACGTCGCGGTCGGTGTTATTCTCAATGATGCCAAACAGATCCTGCTAGCCAGGCGCCCCGTCGATTCTCACCAGGGCGGACTCTGGGAGTTTCCCGGCGGTAAAGTTGAGCAGGGGGAAGAGCTGGCACAGGCCCTGAGTCGCGAGCTAAAAGAAGAGCTGGGTATTGATGTCCACAAAAACTCCCCCCTGTTACAGGTTCACCACGACTATGGCGATAAGGCCGTATTGCTGGATGTCTGCGTGGTGTGGGAATTTGGCGGGGTAGCGAGGGGCCTGGAGGGTCAGGCTCTGCGCTGGGTTGAGGTGCAGGAGCTGAATAAATATGCCTTTCCCGCTGCCAATAAAGCCATCGTCGCGGCGGTCAGCGCCCTGCTGGGTTCCTGAATTCGGCACTTTTGAGCAATAGCGTTTCGTGTAACTGGCTGACCTCAAAATGCAACGCTGCCAGACCCTGAGAATTGTCGATAACAATATCGGCCTGGGCTAATCTGTCACTGCGACTCATCTGGGCGGCCATAATTCTTCTTACCTGGGCTTCGTCATTGTCATCACGGGCAATGGTTCTCTGCAGTTGAACCTCCTGCGGGACGTCCACCACCACAATGTAATCGGCAAGCTTCCTTTGCTGGGTTTCTAGCAGGAGGGGAGAGCTGAGCACGGTATAGGCGGAGTTTGATGCTTGTAGTTGGCTCAAGATTTCCTCGCCAATCAGCGGGTGGGTCAGTTGCTCCAACCAGCGCCGGGCACTCTCATCAGAAAAGACATGGTTGCGTAGAGCAGCACGGTTCAGGGTGCCGTCTGCCAGTAGTATATCCGTGCCAAAGTGGCGTGAAATAGCTTGTAGTGCCGGTTTTCCGGGCTCTACGATTATCCGGGCTGCCACGTCGGCATCGACCACAGTAACGCCGTATTTTTCCAGCATGGCGGTGACGGCTGACTTGCCGCTGCCAATACCGCCGGTGATACCGACAGTGAGTGTCACGTGTTCAGTCCAGATGCACCCAGGTAGTAGCCCATTAGTTGATCTCCCCACATCAGCGCAATCCATCCTGCCATGGCCAGGTAGGGGCCAAAGGGAATGGGAATATCCTTGCCCCTGCGGGTGGCGATCATAAGAGCAATGCCACACACCGCCCCAACCAGCGACGAGAGCAGGATGATGATGGGGATGCTCTGCCAGCCCAGCCAGGCTCCCAGAGCTGCGAGTAGTTTAAAGTCGCCGTAGCCCATACCCTCTTTGCCAGTGGCCAGTTTAAACAGCCAATAGACACTCCACAGGGACAGGTAGCCCAGCATGGCGCCGAGCACTGAGTCCTGAAGGCTTACCGTGGCGCCGGCCAGGCTGAACGCGATACCCAACCACATCAACGGCAGCGTGATGTCGTCTGGTAATAACTGGTGGTCTACATCGATCATCGTGAGCGCGACCAGAGACCAGGTAAAAATCATCGCACCCAACAGGGCCGCAGATGCATCGTATTGCCAGGCCAGCGCCAGGGTTAAAACAGCGGTGGTGAGTTCGACCAGGGGATAGCGTATGGATATCCTCACGCCACATTCGCTGCATTTGCCGGCTAAAAACAGGTAACTGAAAACCGGAATATTTTGCCAGGGCTTAATCGGTGTTTTGCAGTGTGGGCAGTGGGAGTTGGGTGTGGATAGTGTCAGGGGTGTATCACCAGCGGCCTCTTTTTCAATTTCCAATAACTCGCAGCAGTCGCGGCGCCATCGGGATTCCATCATCAGTGGCAGGCGGTAGATGACGACATTGAGAAAGCTGCCAACGACCAGCCCAAGAGACAGCAGGCAGCTCAGCAACAGCCAGTTATGCTGATTCAGGATTTCCAGCATCAGCGTTAGATGACTGACCCAAGCATAAAGATGGGCAGGTACATGGCGATCATCAGGCCACCCACCAGAACCCCCAGTACAGACATAATTATGGGTTCCATCAGGGAGCTGAGGCTGTCGACCGCGTTGTCTACCGCCTCCTCGTAGTGGTTCGCGACCTTGTCCAGCATTTCATCCAGGGCACCCGATTCTTCACCGATGGAAACCATCTGCAATAACATATTGGGGAATAGCCCAGTGGACTTGATGGAGCTATACAAAGTAGTACCCGTAGTGACATCGTCACGAATTTGGCGGATTGCTTTTGCGTATACTGAGTTTCCCGCGGCTCCTGCGGTGGACTCCAGCGCCTCTACCAATGGTACGCCGGCGGCAAAGGTGGTTGCCAGGGTTCGTGAAAACCGGGCGATTACCGAGTTGAAGACGATATCCCCGATCACCGGCATTCTCAGCATAAGCTTATCCAGGAACTCTGCGAATTTTACCGATCGCAGCTTGGCCTCTTTGAATAGAAACACAGCCGCGATGATGGCGATCACAATGATGTACCACCAATCCTGGGTGAAGTTGGAGATATCCAGAACGAAGAGTGTAAATCCGGGTAGGTCCGAGCCAAAGCTCCGGAACGTCTCAGCAAACTGGGGAACCACTTTTACCAGCAGAATACCGGTAACAATGAGCGCCACGATGACCACCGCTATCGGGTAGGTCATGGCCTTTTTGATTTTAGCTTTGAGTTGTTCCGTCTTCTCTTTGTAGGTTGCCACCCTGTCCAACATAACTTCCAGTGTTCCCGATGTTTCACCGGAGGCAACCAGACTGCAATACAGCTCGTCAAATTGCCGCGGATGCTTTGCTAGAGAATCTGCCAGGCCATTACCGGATGCGACATCATTTTTAATGCTTTCAACCAGGTCGCGCATTTTCTTGTTGTCCAGACCCTCACCCACGATATCAAAGCTTTGCACCAGCGGCACGCCCGCCTTCATCATGGTGGCCAATTGTCGAGTGAAGATAGAGATGTCCGCCGGCTTTATCGCCTTGCCGCCGCCACCAAACAAAGGCGTTGCTTTTTTGCGCACGGACTTTGGTTTGATACCCTGACGGCGAAGCTGGGCCTTGGCCATAGAGGTCGTAGAGGCATGTATCTCGCCCTTGGTAGAGCGCCCCGTCTTGTCGGTACCGCTCCAGGTGAATATGTTTCCACGCGCTGCACTGGTTGCCATAATATTGTTCGCCCCTTCTCTTCGCTACTGTAAGACCTGTTGTTTTTGTACGAGTGCTTAGCCTAGTCTGTAGTAATTCGATTAATTTCTTCGAGTGTGGTAACGCCCTGCGCTACCTTTTGCAGCGCCGACATTCTCAGGCTGTCAAAGCCCTCTGCCCTGGCCGCCGTGCCAATCTCCAGCGAATTTCCCTCCGCCATGATAATTGCGGAAATCTTCGGCGTTATACGCACAACTTCGTAGACGCCGACGCGACCTTTGTAGCCTTTGTTGCAAAGGTCACAACCAACGGCGTGCATTATATTGGCATCTTTCAGTTGCTCTTCGGTAAAGCCCTCCTGCAGCAATGTATCCTGTGGGATATCTGCCGGGACACTGCATTCCTTGCATAGGCGTCTTGCCAGGCGCTGGGCGATAATCAGGCTCACCGAGGTCGCCAGGTTGAATGCCGGTACGCCCATATTCAGCATGCGGGTCACGGTTTCAGCGGCGCTATTAGTGTGCAATGTGGACAGGACGAGGTGGCCGGTCTGGGCGGCCTTGATAGCAATTTCCGCTGTTTCCAGGTCTCGAATCTCACCCACCATGATGACGTCTGGATCCTGGCGCAAGAATGAGCGCAATGCCTGGGCAAAATCCAGGCCTACCTTGGTGTTGATGTGTACCTGGTTGATACCCTCCAGGTTAATTTCAACAGGGTCTTCCGCCGTAGAGATATTTCGCTCCGGATCATTGAGTATATTGAGCCCGGTATATAGTGATACGGTTTTACCGGAACCGGTGGGGCCGGTGACCAGAATCATGCCCTGAGGCTGATTCAGCGCCCGCATGTACATTTCTTTCTGCTCGGGCTCGTAACCCAGGGCATCAATACCCATTTGCGCGCTGGATGGGTCGAGAATACGCAGCACGATTTTTTCGCCGAACAGGGTCGGCAGGGTGTTTACCCGAAAATCGATCGCCCGCTTTCGCGATAGTCGCATCTGGATTCTGCCGTCCTGGGGAACACGGCGTTCGGAGATGTCCATTTGCGACATGACCTTGAGACGCGCGGCTAGCCTGGGCGCCAGATTTTTTGGCGGCCTAACGACCTCAGCGAGAATGCCATCCGTGCGGAAACGCACGCGATAATTGGTTTCATAGGGCTCGAAGTGGATGTCGGATGCGCCCTGTTTAATGGCGTCGATTAACACTTTGTTGACGAAGCGCACGATGGGTGTCTCATCCACGTCGCCCCCGTCATCGCCATCATCGCCTTCATTGACGGCCTGGATATCCACGCCTTCGAGATCCACATCATCGAGGTCGCCCAGGCCATCATCCAGGTTGTCCTGGGCTTCCGTCCATTCGGTGATGGCTCTGTTAAGGGCAGTTTCCTCTACCAGAATGGCGTCGGTATTGATTCCGGTGTGGAATTTTATTTCATCGAGTGCCGCCAGGTTTGTGGGGTCTGAGACGGCAATAAACAGTCGCGAACCGCGTCGAAACAGTGGCAGCGCATGGTGCTTGCTGACCAGTTTCGCCTCAACAAGGCCCTCGGGGAAATTGACCTTATTGAAAGCGGTGATGTCGAACATGGGAACGCCAAATTCGTGGGAGGCAACTTCGGCGAGCTGTTGGCCATCAACGTTCTTTTTTTCGACCAGGTATTGGACAAAGGGCAGTTGTTCGGCCCGCGCTTCCTTTTGAGCGTCGGAGGCTGCCTCGGTGGTAATCAAGCCTTCGGCGACCAGCCGCCCCGCTAGTCCGCTGAGATGCCCTATCACTGTACTGTTCATCTGGCCGTTATCACTGCTAAATGGTCCCTGAATTGAAGTGCTTAGTTAACATCGCTTTTATGATTATGATTATTAGTATAACCATCCCGTTGGCGGGCTAATAGCCTTTAAGTGGACTTAATGCCATGATTTTTTGGTATTTTTTTGTAGCTGCTGCACTCGGTTTGTAGCGTAGCCGTATTTTTTGAGACAAATTGCGACTTGCTGTCCCAGCGGGAGGCTTCAGATAGTTTCTATCGTCGATTCATAGCGGTTTAAAACTGACAAAAATTGTCACAAGGTGCCGGTAAGAGTGACGGGCTCGTTAGAAGTGAAAGTTCAGGATTATGGCTTTGTATTATCTTAGGAATTCTATAACTAGTTGTTAACTAACGATAAAAATTCTATTTTAAGGAATGTCATGCGTCTTGGCACGATGATTGCTGTTAATCTAATGCGGAATCGGTAGTTGCACTAATTAAGGTTATGCAAGTATCCGAGAAATCAGAAACCGAATGGAGATAGACATGAATATTCAAAAGAAGTCACAACAGGGTTTTACCCTTATCGAACTGATGATCGTGATCGCGATCATTGGTATTTTGGCGGCGATTGCATTGCCGGCTTATCAGGATTATACGGTTAGGGCGAAGATGTCTGAGCCGATTGCCGCACTGTCTGAAGCGAAGACAGCCTATACGGAGTATTTTTCCGCAAATGGCTATCTCCCTGCTGATCAGGCG
>JADFVW010000304.1 GCA_015222725.1 Pseudomonadota bacterium
ACCGAGCACGAAAAATCACATCCTAAGATATGAAGTTAAAGTTCACGCATAACGCAGATCACTATAGCGAAAGGGCGGCAGGACTAAGGGAAATACACGATAGTCGATGGGTCCATACGAAAGAGAAATATCTCATGAATGTAGTCAAATTTTCCGTCGCCAAAAATCAATTAAAAGAACTATTAGACCAGGTCGAGGATGACCAGGATTACACAATCATATCCCGTCATGGTGCTGGCGATGCAGTTGTGATGTCCATGGGTTACTTCACGTCTCTTATGGAAACCATCTATTTATTAAAGAGTCCAGCCAACTCAGCTCACCTGGATAAATCTATCAGACAGCATCAATCCGGAGAGACTATTTCTCAAAAGCTAGCTGTCGATTGACCTGACCAAAAAAGATGAACTCCGTTTCCGCGGAGACATTTTTTGGTTATAGACGATCTGAGATTAAGAATCTATATGGAATATGCATGAGATTCTTGATCTACGGGCCCGTACAATATTGAAGTTCAACTTCCGTTTTACACACATTCAACCATGCTGATAGTTTAAAACGTAAGGCTCCGCAGACGTATAGGCTAGCCCCGCGAAGCCCGCATATACAAAAACTGTAGCGCCAAAGTAGCCCCCGCCAGAGCAGTAATATTGGCATTGTCGTAGGCCGGTGATACTTCCACTACATCAAAACCTACGATATTCAAATCTGCAATACCCTGTAGTATCTGCAGGACTTTCGACGTTGTCATTCCCCCCACTACCGGTGTACCTGTGCCTGGCGCATAAGCGGGGTCGAGGCAGTCAATATCGAAAGTAAGGTAAGTGGGGTTGTCACCAACGCGGCGGCGTATCGAGGCCACGGTATCGGCCACCGATTGCTCATTCGCCTGATGGGCATCAATCACTTGGAACTCATGGTTGGGTTGATCGTAGTCTGTGCGTATACCAATCTGGATGGAGCGCGAGGGGTCGATTAGCCCTTCTTTGGGCGCACGGAAAAACATACAGCCGTGGTTGTATTTTTCTTCCTCGTCATAGGTATCGGTATGCGCATCAAAATGGATGAGCGACAGCTTGCCGTGTGTTTTCGCATGACCACGCAGCAGAGGCAGTGTGACAAAGTGGTCGCCACCAAAGCTCACCAGCATTTTTCCCGCGGCAGTAATTTTCGCGGCATGCTCTTCAACTTGAGCTAACATGTCGTCGCTATCGCCCCACATAAATTGGATGTCGCCGTAGTCCGCAGCTTTCAGTCGGGAGCCTAGCTCAAAAGTCCACGGCCAACGTTTCTCTTCCCAGCGAAGATTGGCACTGGCCTGACGAATGGCATTTGGACCGCTGCGGGTACCCGCCCTGCCACTGGTACCTAAGTCGTAGGGCACGCCCATAACGACTGCATCGATAGAGGCATCGTCCAAATCGCGACTAAAGGGAAGCCCCATATAACTGAAGACATTGGAAAACATGGATGTGTCATCTACCGGTACGTTTTTATCTGTCACGCTAGCCTCCTAATTCTGGCTATTACTATCTTCGCCTGTAAAGTCTACAGGCAGGCATCATACTCAAGCGCAGTAACCTGCTTATCAAACTCATCTATTTCCTGCTGCTTGGTCAGGGAATAGGCTCGCTGAAATACCTTACCAAAATTGTCGCCGATGAATTCAGAAGACTCAAACCGCGCCAGCGCATCCGGCCAATAACGGGGCAGACTGGGTGGCAGTTTGTCGTAGGCATTACCCTCCATTGGTTCGGGCGCTTCCAGCTTGTTTTCAATACCGTGCAGCATGCCCGCAAGTATAGCGGCGATTGCAAGGTAGGGGTTGGCATCGGCTCCGGAGACACGATGCTCTATGCGGGTGGCCGCGGGTGCATCAGCCGGCACGCGCAGTGAAACGGTGCGATTTTCATAACCCCAGCTGGGTGCAAGTGGTGCATGGGTACCGCGCTGAAAACGGCGATAAGAATTCAAGTTAGGCGCGAACAGCAACATGCTCTCTTCCATGGTCGCAAGGCAACCGGCGATGGCATGACGCAACAAATTATTACCCTTCCCTGTTCCGTCATCAAAAGCGTTGTTGCCGTCTTTATCGACAAGGCTGCAGTGTACGTGCATGCCGTTGCCCGCAAGATCGCCGAAGGGCTTTGCCATAAAGCTGGCGCGCAAACCCTGTTTTTTTGCCACGCCTTTTATGGTGCGCTGTAACAATACGGCCTGGTCGGCGGCCATCAGGGCATTGGGGCAGTGGTAGAGATTTATCTCATATTGGGAGGGTGCCCCTTCCTTGATCAGAGTGTCGATGGGTAGGCCCTGGATCACGCAGGCATCGCGGATGGCGTGCATCAGTTCAGACATGTCGTCCATGGTCTCGATGCCGTAAGTTTGGCCGCTGCAAAGAGCGCCCCCTACCCGGTCTGTCTGGGTGTGCACCGGCCGGCCCAGGGAATCACTCCCCTCGTGAAATAGGTAGAACTCCATTTCACTGGCCAGCACCGGGGTTAAACCGTGCGCTGCAAACCGCTCCATTAATCGTTTTAATAAAAAACGTGTGTCATTCTCGCAGGGCTCGCCACTTACTTCTCGCAAGGAGAGTAAAACCTGGCCGGTCGCCCGGTCTTTCCACGGCACCCGCACCAGGGTATCGATGTCTGCCTCGCAAATACCATCCCCATCACCGCTGTCAAAAACAAAGGCTTCAACATCCCTGCCCCATACATCGAATGCCAACGCACTGGTTGGCAGCTTCAGTCCACCGGAGAAGACCTTGTGTATTTTGTCCCGCGTGACCCATTTGCCCCGCAACCCCCCGGCAATATCCGGGAGAATAACTTCGAAAATCTCGATGTCTGGATTGGCATCCAGAAATGCCTGAAGACGCTGACTGTCATTGGACATACGCTAAAACCTGACTATTTTGTAATTAACTGTCTGTTTCTGATGGAGGCAAGTAATACACCACTTTAGGGGTAATTCATTCACCTGATGACTATGCCACACTACTGCGATATGTATTAGACAACACAGCGTGCGTTTCGGCTATAACACTAACGGGTAACCCCTTTTTTGGCCCAACGCACACCCTTAATGAGTATTCTTGTTACGGAGAACAAGCCAATGAACGCCGATACAAAAAGCCTGCGCCAAATGGACCAGTCCCACCACCTGCATCCCTTCACAGATTTGGGCGCCTACAGCCAGAAGGGTGGTCGCATTATCTCAAAAGCAGAGCATATTTATATTTATGATTCTGAGGGCAACAAAATCCTCGACGGCATGTCGGGGCTGTGGTGTTGCAACCTGGGTTACAGCCAGAACAGCATCGCCGAAGCCGTGTATGCACAGTTACAGGAACTGCCCTATTACAACAACTTCTTTAACTGTTCCAACCAGCCCTCGCTGGAAATGGCCAAAGCACTGGTGGATGTAACTCCGGAACAGTTCAATCACGTTTTCTTCACCAACTCCGGGTCTGAGGCTAACGACACCAACATCCGTCTGGTACACCGCTATTACGATCTGGTCGGCAAACCCGATAAGAAGCACATCATCAGTCGCAAAAATGCCTACCACGGGTCAACCATTGCCGGGGCCTCCCTGAGCGGCATGGACTACATGCACAAGCAATTTGTCGGTCTGAACTACATCCACTACATAAACGAACCCAACTGGTTTGCCGACGGCGGCGAACTGGACAAGAATGCCTTTGGCCTGAAAGTTGCCCGTGAACTTGAAGCGATGATCGACGAAGTGGGCGAAGACAAGATCGCCGCATTCATCGCCGAGCCCGTACAGGGCGCCGGTGGCGTGATCATCCCACCCGACACCTACTGGCCCGAGATCCAGCGCATTTGCGATGAGCGTGACATTCTGTTGATCGCCGATGAAGTCATCTGTGGCTTTGGTCGCACCGGTGAGTGGTTTGCCAGCGAATCCTTCGGCATCAAGCCCGACCTGATGACGATCGCCAAGGCGGTCACCAACGGCTATATGCCACTGGGCGGCGTAATGGTAGGCGACAAAGTGGCCGACGTGCTGTTGAGCAGTGGCGGTGATTTCAATCACGGCCTCACCTACTCCGGCCACCCCGCATCCTGTGCCGCGGGACTGGCAACCCTAAAAATCCTGAATGACAGCAATATTATCGAAACCGCAAAATCAACCATCGGCCCACATTTGCAAACCCGTCTCGCAGCTTTGTCCGACCACCCTATTGTCGGTGAAGTGAGAGGCATGGGAATGTTTGCAGCAGTTGAACTGGTTAAAGACAAAGCAACCCGTGAGCGCCTGGCACCCGAATCAGCCGCAGCGGTTATTTGCCGAGACAGCTGTGTCGCCAGCGGCCTGATGGTTCGCGCCACTGGCGACGCCATGATTATGGCTCCACCGCTGGTGTGTTCTGTCGAGGAAATTGATATTCTTGTGGACAAGTTTGCAGCCGCACTTGATAAGACTGCCGATCATTACAAGGTAGGTTAGGGTTGTTATACCTATCCGCCATCTGGGGCTGGTAGGGGGTTTGTTGGACACGCCGTGAATCCATCCATGGAGGCTCGGCTGCCGCATCCTTGCGGCAGACGGTCCAACAA
>JADFVW010000305.1 GCA_015222725.1 Pseudomonadota bacterium
AAACCACAGGGTCGCGACCCTGTGGTTTCTATCGAGTCTGACCCCATTGATTCCATTGATTTCCTTCCCCTAAGGCTTTTTATCCCCATCGGGAATCCAGTAAATTGGATAATTGGAGTTGCTGTAGGGTGACAATGTATACTGGGATTGCACAAAGGCCACCAGGTCGATGAGCTCTGTCACTGTCATCACGTCGTTAAATGTCACCATTTTTGACTTGCCGCTACCATCGGCCATATCCCCCGACTTTCGCCTGGAAACTTTGTGAGAGGGGTTGATAACAGAGGTGACCAACTCTCCGTAGGTTTTAATACGCGTTGTCTCCCCACCCAGGGTTACCGATATCGCAGTGGCATCCTCGGTATCCAGTTGCGGCACTTCCTTGCTCACATGACAGCTGTTACAGCCAAAATCGATATAGTTCGCCTTGCCCTGCTCTGCATTGCCATCGGGCAGTGTAAACCCAAGGGAACCCGTAGGACCCGAATCACAAGCCACCAGCCCCACTGTAGCTACCATTAATAGTGCACGTGTTAAAATTTTCATACTGTGCTCCTCTTTTGAATCCCTAACTTATACCCTTACCAGTTCGCGGTAAATTTCGCAGCGATGCTGCGCTCAACGCCATACAGGTTTTCGGTAGATGCGATATAACTCTTGTCAGTCAGGTTAACCAGCTCCAGTGCCAGTTGGTACTGCCGTTCGCGACCAAAATCTATGCCAGTGGCAACATTGACGGTGACCCAGCTGTCTTTTTCGTCCAGCTCATTCCTGATCGAATCTGGCTCCTCCACGTCAGACCCAGACTCACCACGCAGGTAGAAGTCTGTCCAAAGGGCGGGAATGGCGCTGAGAGAGCCCTGCCAGCGCAACCCGATGCGACCACTGAGAGCGGGAATCCCCGTGTCCCAGGTGGAGAGCTCATCGAACTGATTGCGCCGCTCCATCCAGGTCAGGTTGGCGTAGGGTTGCACGCCCCAGGGGGCATTCGCGTAGGCGAGGTATAACTCCACACCGTGTGCCTGCGACTCACCTATATTGAGGTAAATGCGGTCGCGCCGGCCCGGACAGTTGTCTTCAGCAGCGCAGGGCTGGTGATGAATATAGTCTTCCGACTCGGTATAAAATGCGGTGGCGTCCATAATCAGGCCACCGCGTTGCAGGCGCATGCCCACCTCGTAGTTGACCGATGTCTCGGGTGTTAAATTGGGATCCGGGTTAGCAAAGCTGGAACCGGCATAGGCCCCGGTCGCCAACTGCAGCAACGAGGGGTAGACATAACCCTGGGAAACGCTGGCGCGCAGGCGGATATCATCCGACTGCTCCCACACCAACCCCAGAGAGCCAATGACTTCATCGTCGTCGTTCAGGCTACCCGCATCCAGGCTTTCCCGGTCGGTGTACTCCAGATCGCCCTGCACAAAATATTGTCTCATGCCGGCAGTCAGGGCCAGGCGGTCGTTAAGCTGCCATTGGTCCTGAACAAACCAGGCCCAGGTTTCAATGCTGGCTTTGTCCTTGATGATCTCGAGACCGGAGGTTGCCACCGGGGGCACCCAGGAAAAGGTATCCACATGACGGGTCTGGTCTATCTCGTCATTCAAATATTGCACGCCGGCAATAACAGTGTGATTGCCCAGAGGCTGAAAATTAAGCTGCGCCAAGGCGCCATCAGTGATTAGCTCGCCGAGAGTATTAATGTCTCGCTCATACCAGACTGTCTTGACCAGGCTGTAAAAATGCCTGTCACTAACCTGCCTGTAGGCATTGGCCTCCACGCTTTGTAACCAGCTATTGTCCAACTCCCAACTATAGAATGCACCGTGCTTCTCACGATCTCGCTGTGGAGTGTCCAGATAAAAATCCGTCAAAGGAAACGTTGTCTTGACCTCCTCTTCCACAAAAATACCGTTGCTGGACTCGTAGTTCTCGTAGGTGTACTCGAGGTGGTGACTGCCAAAGGTCTTTCCCGCATAGAGGTAGAGGCTTTCATTTTCGAAGGCAGTGCTTGGCATCTCACCTTCAGGCGTAGCGCGCTCCTCATAATCGCTCTTTGACCAGGCCACGCGATACTCAAAACCCTCTACGTTGCCGAAGACACTGGCAAATGTGTTGTACCCGGAAGTGGCACTGTCGTAGCCACCCGACAATGTCGCCTGTAGCGGCTCACTGCCGCCTTTGCGCGTGAAGAAATTCACAACTCCGCTTAGGGCACGGGATCCATACAATACCGCACCGGAGCCACGTATGATTTCGATACGCTCAACCATGGCGGGGTGCAGAGTCAACGGCGTACCCACCTCGTGGTGGTCTGTTACTTCCTGGCTGTTGATTAAAATGGCGGTGCGACGGGACTCTTCACCGCGCATACGCACGCGACTCAGGCCGGGCTGGCCCGAGTCAGTGACCTGAACACCCGGTACGTCTCGCATCATTTCCGCCAGCGTCGGCACAGTGGAGCGATCCAGCTCTTCCCGATTGATCACGCTGAGTGAGACAGGGCTGTCAAATACGCGCTGCTTGTTGCGGCTGGCCGTTACGATAATTTCTTCCAGTGGGTCCACAGAGGGCTCATTCTGCAGCGCTGCATGCACGGGAACCGCACACACTACAGACCACACCGCTGCCGCCATCGCCGATCTGCCAAAGTTGATTGTCATCATTGTCACCATTCCTGATTTTTGCGTATTCTAACCGGATTACCAGCCGATACGTTGATCTATCGCATCAAATTTGGGGCCTGGTGAGCCGCGTTTTCAGGTGCTATGAGGGTAATGTTCTTCGGCTATTTCAGACATCAAAGAAATTCTGAAGAATGGGGATAGTGGCTGTGACCATGGTAAGGCCAAACATCAGGTAAATTCTTGAAAACTTACCCTCCATGCGCTCGAATCGTACTGCCATATCGCTGGAGAGTTTGTCGATTTTAGAATCCAGGCGAGATTCCAGGACGTTAAAGCGCACATCGATCTTGGAAAACCGCTTATCCATGCGGGACTCGAACTCCGTAAACCGCTTGTCCACACGCGACTCAAACTCCGTAAACCGCGAGTCTAAATAGTCTGTGGTAACCAGCGCGTCAAAATTATGAATAAACCTGGCAGTCATCGCTCGTGCATGCACCTCGGCTTGTTCGCGGGGCACCCCCGAAGCCTCAAGCTCATGGGTATACTCCAGTGGATCAAATGCTATTGCTGCCATATTACACCTCCAAACTGCATTGACCAACAGTATCAAAGGCTTCCCTGTGGGAGAACATCATTTCAAGCCAGCTCTACAAAAAAAGAGCGCCTCTACTCTTAACCCGCCAATTCTTTGCTCATCTCTTCGCGCATCACAAACTTCTGCATTTTTCCTGTGACGGTCATGGGAAACTCTTCTACGAAGCGCACATAGCGGGGAATTTTGAAGTGGGTAATCTGGTCGCGGCAGAAGTCTTTGAGCTCTTCTTCGGTCATTGTGGTGCCCACTTGTAATTGAACCCAGGCGCAGACCTCTTCGCCCAGGCGCTGGTCTGGTACACCGAACACCTGCACCTCGGCGATATCAGGGTGGGTATAGAGGAACTCCTCCACTTCTCGAGGATAAATATTCTCGCCTCCGCGGATGACCATGTCCTTGATACGGCCGACCACGCGCACATATCCCTCTGAGTCCATGACACCCAGATCGCCGGAGTGTAGCCATCCTGCATCATCAATAGTTTCACGAGTGCGCTCTTCGTCATTCCAGTAGCCGCGCATTACCGAGTAGCCACGGGTGCAAATTTCTCCCTTCTCGCCGATAGCCACAACAATGCTGTTCTCGTCAACAATCCTGATCTCCACCCAGGGTACGGCGCGCCCCACTGTTTCTGTACGTTTTTCCAGAGAGTCGCCAGGCAGTGTCATATTATTGATGGGGCTCAATTCCGTCTGCCCATAACCGATCAGGATGTCCCCCATGTGCATATCGTTGATAACACGTTTCATAACCTCCACCGGGCAGGGTGAACCGGCCATAACGCCGGTGCGCAGGGTAGATAAGTCAAAATCTGCAAACTGTGGGTGATCCAACTCGGTAATAAACATGGTGGGTACGCCGTGCAGGGCAGTGCACTTCTCATCCTGTACCGCCTGCAGGGTGGCGACGGGATCAAAGGACGCATCCGGATAGATGGCCGCACTACCATGTGTCATACAAGCCAGGTTACCCAGAACCATGCCGAAGCAGTGATACAGGGGAACAGGGATGCACAGGCGATCATTCTCAGTAAACTCCATGCCCTCTCCGGTCAAATATCCATTGTTGAGGATATTGCAGTGCGTTAGCGTTGCGCCCTTGGGCGTGCCTGTTGTGCCACTGGTAAACTGGATGTTGATGGGGTCATCCGGGCGCAACTCCCCTTTAAGCTGATTCAGGCGAAGTACTTCGGCATCGCCCCCCAACTCGCACACAGCGCCAAAGTTAAACATACCCGGGGAGTTTGCCTCACCCATTCTTATTACGGTCTCCAGGTGGGGCAGTTTTTCCGACTTCAGTTTTCCCGACTCGCAGCTTTCCAGCTCCGGTGCCAGAGTCTGTAGCATCTTCAGGTACTCGCTGGTCTTAAAGCTCTCTGCGCTGACGATGGCGCGACACTCCACCTTGTTCAGGGCGTATTCCAATTCATACAGACGATAGGCCGGGTTAATACACACCATGATGGCGCCAATTTTGGCCGTAGCGTATTGCACCAGTACCCATTCATAGCTGTTAGCGCCCCAGATACCGACACGATCACCCGGCACAATACCTAGAGTCAGCAGCCCTGTGGCCAGGCGGTCGACCTCTCGCTGGAACTCCCGGTAGGTCCAGCGGATATCCTGGTGGCAGACAACCAGGGCCTCGCTGTCCGGGTACTGCTGGCAAATGTGGTCGAAATAATTGCCGATTGTCTGGTAGATAATTTGCGTGTTGGAGACACCGCTGTAATAGCTCTGGGTCAGGTTAGTCATTACTTGTTCCGCCTGGAAATTTCAATAGGACGCCATTATTAATCAAATTTCGGTCAATCACAGGTCATATCAGGCAAACGTAGGTAAAAATGGATTAAAATATGGGGAAAAGCGGAGGCCCAGCGCAGTGGAATTTTCCAACACTGAAGTAATTACACTGCTCAGCCTGGTGACCGGCAGCTTTGTCGCCACCAACATGGATAACCTGCTTATCCTGGTTGTGCTGCTGGGCGCAAACAGTAGACGAAGATCCGCTGTGCTGTTGGGGTTTATCTGCTCATGTATTGCGGTGATATGCGTTGCTGCCCTGGGCGTAGCGGTAGGCAGCATGCTGGGTGCCGGCCTTATTGGCTATCTGGGCGTGATACCCCTGGCTTTGGGCTGCCACATGCTCTACAAATCCTGGGCCGGACACCATGGCGAGGACGAAGCTCTGAATGCTCCTTCAAATAGTACCGAGCCCAAAATCTGGTTGAGTACCTTTGTACTCATGCTAAGTAACAGTGGCGACAGTATTGCTGTATTCCTGCCGCTACTGGCAGAGAGTGGCCGCGCCGCGATACTGGTTATTGTGTGTAGCTACCTGGCAATGGCGGTGCTGTGGGCGGGGCTGTCCTATATGATCTCAGGACAGCGTGAACTGGCCCGGCGCATTGAGCACCGGGCAGAGAAAATTGTGCCGTGGATTATGATTGGCGTCGGCATCTATATCCTGATGGATACAGCTACCGATACGTTGGTGTAATGAGGCATAAAATCTACAGTGAAGGGGCCGCTTAGCAAGCCCCGCTGCGCAATGCGGGTAAAGCCACTCTCGGTTGAAACCCCACGCCCTTGAGTCGCTTTACCCGCATTGCGTAGCTACTTGATTATCATTCGATTAATCTTTTTATTTTGGCATATTGGCCAGAGCAGCCTCAAGCTCGTCAATCAGGCCGTCAAATACTCCAATCGTATCGTAAATCGGCTGGGGGCTTGTCATATCAATGCCGGCCTTCTTCAGCAGCTCGATGGGGTAGTCATTGCTGCCGGATTGCAACATTTCCAGGAATCTGTCCCGTGCCGGCTCACCCTCTTCCAGGATCATTTTGGCCAGGGCCGTTGCCGCGACAAAGGAAGTGGCGTATTGATAAACGTAGAAGTTATTGGTGCTTAAAAAGTGGGGGATACGGCTCCATCCACTGGCATTCAAGGGATCCACATTGACCGAAGCCCCGTAGTAATCCGCGAATACGCCCGCATAGATCTCATTCAGGGATTCCTTGGTTAAGGCGCCACCCGCCTCTACAGCCGCATGCGCCTGCATTTCATAATCTGCAAACGCCGCCTGCGTAAAAAAGCTACCGCGGAACTGATCCAGGTAAAATTGAAGCAAATAGGCTTTCTCTACAGGTGTTTTTGCATCTGCCAGAAGTTTCTGGAATAGTAGCGCCTCGTTGGTCATAGAGGCAATTTCGGCGATAAACGTTCGGTATGAACCATAGACATAGGGCTGGGTATGTCGAGTCATATAGGAGTGCAGTGAATGACCGTACTCATGGGCCAGGGTCGAAACATCGTTCAAGGTTCCCTCGTAGTTCATAGACAAGTAGGGTTTGGAGTTATAGGTGCCCCAGGAGAACGCCCCGCCGCGCTTGCCACGGCTTTCGAATGCATCCACCCAGCCCTTGTCAAAGCCCGACCAATACAACTTGATGTAATCTTCTCCCAGGGGCGCCAAACCCTCGGCGACTATTTTCTTGGCTTGCGACCACTCCAGATCGTCGAATACCGGTTTTACCATGGGGGCAGACAAATCCCACGACTCCAGCTTTTCAAGCCCGAGCGTTTCACGACGAAGATCCATATAACGCTGCAGAGGTTTGGGGTTTTCCCTGACGGCGGAAATTAGATTAGTGTAAACCTCGATTGGAATCGCACTTTGATAGGTGGCCATATGCAAGGCAGAGTCATAGCCCCGGGCTTTGGCAAAGAAAATGCGAGATTTCACCTGCCCGTCATAGTTGGCCGCGAGCATATTGCCCAGCTCTTCATAGGTTTTATAAATGCCGGTCCAGGCATCTTTGCGAACCCGGCGGTCCTTTGATTCCATAAAAACGCCGTATCGGGCCTTGGTCAGTTCAACCGTATTACCCTCTTCATCTTCCATTTCGCCATAACTTAAATCAGCATTGTTCAGGGCGGAGAACACCTGCGCAAATCCAGCCAATGGGTCGCTCGCCATGGCCAGTAACTTTTCCTCACTCTCAGACAGGGTATAGGCGCTCAGGCGAGACTCTTCATCCAGGTAATGGCGATAGACATGAAGACCTTCAGTCTTATCCACCATGGCCTTGAGCTTGTCCTGGGGGATGGCCAGCAATTCCGGGCTGAAAAAAGCAGTGGCTTCGCTAAGCTCTGCGTTCAGCGACCTGGCGCGAGCAAACATGGCACCATTTTCGCTAATTCTCAGGTCCTCGAACGACCTCAAACCGGCATAGACGTAGAGATTCCCCAGAATCTGGTTCAATTCCTCCTGCTTGTTAATTGCCGCCAGCAGGGTATCTCCACTCTGGGCGAGGCGACCCTTAAAGGCGACCATCTCGGGGGTTTTGGCCTGTAACTTTTTAACATCCGCCTCCCATGCCTCGGTTGAGGCGTACATGGCGCTCAGATCCCATTTGTGCTCTGCCGCGATATCCTCTCGCTCTTTCACTTCGTCAGCGATGACTGTGGCAGTCAAGGCAAGCGAGGCAGTAAACAGCGCCAATGTGAGAGTCTTTCTTATTACCTGATTCATAGTTGGTATTTACCTGGATAAATTCACCGGGCAGTATACAAAAAACTGGCATTGGAAGTACGGCTAACACGGTGCCATTCGTCGTATTTTTGGGGCGCTCTACCGCGTAGCGCTGTTAGCTGCCAAACCGCCACAGTGGTCTACATTCAAATGATCATGCCCATCATGGTGATCTTAATCGCCTGCTTCCTGGTCTGGCTCAGCCTACACGCAAAAAATAGGGCCTGGCTGAGCTAAAAGCTAGACCTGACCCCATCGTCCTTATTATCATAGGGCGACATATCACTTCTTCACGGTAATACAATGATTAGAACGCTACTCGAAAGCGTGCCACTTTGGGAAGCACTGCTCATTACAGTGGGCCTCGTTCTGCTGTCTAATGAACTGGGGTTCCGGCTAGGGATATATCACAGGGGCACACAAGAAGAGGGCAGCGATTCCCAGATTGTCTCAATGACAGGTGCCCATCTGGGCCTGCTCGCATTTATCCTGGCCTTCTCCTTCAGCATGTCAGCCGGACATTTCGCCGACCGCAAACAGTTTTTACTGGAGGAAGTAAATGCCATTGAGACAGCCCACCTTCGAGCCGGCTTGATCGCCGAATCTGGGGGGCACAAAATCATGTCCCTGTTGGCGGATTATACGGCCACCCGCGCGCAAGTAAGTTCCCCGGACACCATTGCCCAGATCATCAAAGATTCCGAGGCTATTCAGGCCGACATCTGGGCAGAAGTTGTTCAATTATCAAAAAAAGAAAAACTCACGGTCATGGATAGCTTGCTGGTGCAAGCGGTGAATCTGGTATTCGATTTACATGAAAAGCGGGTCTACGCGGGCATGCACAACCGGGTCCCGCCGAATATCTGGGTTGCGCTTTACGTCATTCTTATACTGTCCATGATAGGCATGGGCTTTTCATCGGGGATATCAGGAAAGCGCAGCGTTGTGGCAAGCTTCGCACTGGCCATGTCATTTTCAATGGTAATGTTTGTGATTGCGGATCTGGACCGCCCCAGCTCGGGGCTTATGAAGGGGGATCAAACGATCATGGTGAATCTGGCCCAGAGGCTGAAAAAATCAACACCTTAAGTAAGCGACAACCAAGAGAATCAGACTACCTATGAGTAAATTCCTCAAAACCACCGTGCTGGGCGGCGTTATTTTTCTTATCCCTCTTGCCTTCTTTGGCGTTGTCATAAGTAAAGCTCTCGCTTGGATCCACAAACTGGCGGCCCCTTTGCTCGCCCAGATTCCTGTGGAGACCATCGGTGGGACAGTGGCAGTCCATTTGCTCCCAATTGTTATTCTGTTAATGCTGTGCTTTTTTGCGGGGTTGGTGGCAAAAACATCCGCTGCCTCCAGCTTGGTGAATGTATTGGAGACCAAGGTACTGCGAAATTTTCCACCCTATGCTTTACTCAAAGCCAAAACAGGTAGTGTCCTGAACCCTGGGGATACCGAAGGACTAACGCCGGTATTGGTGCGATTTGACGACTCCTGGCAAATCGCTTTCGACGTCGAGAAATTAGAAGAAGGGATGCGCCTCGTCTTTCTACCAGGAGCGCCGGACCCCTGGTCCGGTTCAGTTTGTGCTGTTACCGAAGATCGGATAACGCCCCTGGATACCAGTGTTCAATCCGCGAGCGCAATTTTGAAACGGTTGGGCAAAGGGGCTTCCGAAATAATTCGTATACCCTCTGAGTCATAATCATGCTGCTGTAGATTTTCGGGTCTTCCGAGAAACCTGACGGGGAATTCTAAAAAAGGCTTAAGGCGAATTATCCCGATACTGACTCGGCGGCATCGGCTTGCCAAAGAACAGGGCCGCACTCAATAGTAGACGCTCAGCTGAACTCATCTGCTGTCGATCTTTCAACACTTGACCTGCCAGTGCGGGTTCGTCGGTAATTACGCCATCGACGCCCATGGACATCCACTTGTTCAATGATAGAGCGTCATTGATTGTCCACACCAGGACGCGCTTACCCGCGCTGTGGCTGCGCTTGATAAAACGCGATGTCACCGCGCCCTGGCCAAGCGCCAGGAAATCAACATCCATTTTTGAAAGGTCGCCTACTGACGTGGCGGCCAACAGCCCCACATCCCACTGGGGGCGCAGGGCCTGTATTTTTTCAACACCCTGCAACTTCAGTGACATAAAAGCCACCTGCTCGACCATATCGGCCGACTCAACGATATCAACCACGCGCTGTTCCAGATCTTCGTCATGGCCATAATATTTCAATTCGATCAGTAGTTTGGCCTGCCCTTTCACTTCATCCAGCACCTGCGCCAAAGTGGGCACAGTTTCGCCGACGAATTCAGGCCCAAACCAGCTGCCTACATCAATCTTTTGAATAGTCTCGAGATCGCCATCCCACACCTTCAGGGGATTGCGCGACAACTTCATAAAATCACTGTCATGAACGACCACCACATGCCCGTCCCGTGTTTCCTGCACGTCGATCTCCACCCAGTCGGCACCATCGATGATGGCCCGTCGCACCGCTGCCAGGGTGTTTTCCGGCGCAGCACCCGCTGCTCCTCTATGAGCGATGACGGCTATCTGGTCGGGGAGGCCTATGCTCTTCTGCCACAACCACACACCCGCAATACCGGCTACCGCAACAATGGCCACGAAAGTCAGAGCAACGCGCTTGCGGGTCCAGTCAAATGAACTTTCTTGTTCGCTTTGCAGGACATCCTGCGCCTGTTCTCTATTAATCGTTGGACCCAGCTCCGCATAGAGCTCCGCTGTGACAAAGGCCACACTGGACAAAATCATCGCACTGATAAAAAAGTTTATCGCCAGCCAGGCTGCTACCAGGCTGCCCAGCATAAACACCAGGGGAGGCAGATGTTGGTAGGGTACTGCAACTATCCAACCGCCTATTACATCAAGTAACGCAGCCACTATTGCGCCGGCCAAAACAGCCACCGCTAAAAAACTGAAATAGGAAGTTACAAGCCGACCAAGTTGACCAGCAGTGAGTTGCTCGCTTTCTCGCATCGCACTGCCACTTGGCTGATTGCCAAACAACACCAGCGGCAAGGCCAAACACCATCTCAACAACTTGTAGCCGATGAGGCCAAGGAGCGTTAAACCTAGCAACAAAACAATTACCACCGCCACCATAAATTCAGGAGGTCGATGGGAAAGATAATAATTGATGTCGCTTTCACTAAACCAAATCCAGAATATCAGTCCAACAATCAAGACCAAAGGAATCGTAAATTGCAGGACCTTTAATGTCAGCTGTAGGGTCAGACGCAACAAGCCAACCATATGAGTAATGGCATACCGAGATGCGGTCATCGATGTACTTGGAATTGAATATTGCGATGCGACCGCGATGGCCATCAGGGCGCCTATTTCCACGGCGCCAATTGCCAGAAAAGTGCTTGCCAGCAACAGTACTGAGACCATTCCCAGAGGCGTCAGCAAAAGCAGGGCTATATCCTGGTCGGAGGCCGCGGGATAACCAGAGAACTCAATGACAAACTGCAGCAACAGGCCAAACAATGGCCCCAAGATCGCAGTGCCAAGCAGAGAGAAAATAAGATGGACCTGCAACAATGCTTTCCAGTTGTTGCGCATTCTGCCAAATAGGGTATTAATCAAACCGGTCTATGCCTCATAGTGCACCCTCGGAAAGATAGCACAGCACTACACTCCTCGGAATTATTGGATATTTTCGCTACCACTGACGAGCCAATTGGCATATATTGCCAATGATGCTAATCATCTGAACAATAGCGAATGAGGTGATCTATGCCCACCAGAAATGTTGTTTTAACCGACAAACAAGAAAGGTGAACTGGTTGCAGCTGGTCGTTACCAGAATGCGAGTGAAGTGCTGCGTGAAGGCTTGCGCCTGCTGGAAGATCAAGTGCAGCGCCGTCAAGCCAAATTAGCCGATATACGAACGGGGGTGATTGCCGGGTTTGACCAGATTGCGCGTGGCGAGCTTGCAGAGGGTACTGCGAAGAAGCGATAGAGCGTGCATTAAAACGCGCTATTGAAAAGCGCGGCTTTTGAGAAGTTACCATTTACCACCGCGCCATGTAGCCACGCGTGTCTACATGGATAAAACCGCCGTGATTGGCGGTCTTGTAATAGTGCCCCACCCCACCTATCAGGTCTGAATTTCCCGGCTGCCGTTTGAACTTTGTCACAATCTCAAAAAGAACATCCACATCCTGCCTGTTGAGTTGGCCATCGTGGTTGAGGTCATCCATGCGACCATCGCCGTCCAGGTCGATGAAAAAATCCATGGCATCGCCGTAAACATGGCGGCTGTTCGGGACGTTGCCGATGCGCTTATTGTAATAGGGCGTGCGATAGCCGCTAATCACACCAAAAGTCTCCACCGGATAACCCGCTGCCTGCACGGCTCCGATTAACCCCTCCAATAAAATTAAAATACGCTCCTGTAGAACAATGTACTTGGGAAATTCGGCTTCCTGCTTACAAAGAAATTGCCCCAGGGTGAAGTGTGGCGAGACCTGCATGCTCATATTTCCGGGTGTAACTTCTAGAAAGAACCGGGGCTCAGCATAAAGCTGTGGGTGCTTGTTGCTACCAGGTGGCGGCTCACCAATGCGGTAGCCGTTCAGGTAACCACCCACAATTTCAGACGCGGGCGTATAGGGTGGCAACTCATAGGCTTCGCCGGGCGGGGCAGCATTTACCAAAGTTGCACCCGCCATTGCCAGCAGGCCGGCCAGCCATGTTCTAGGCGCCAGAAGCATCAATAACCTTCACGGGTGCATCCAGCGCAGTTAGGGCCAGGGGGTCCAGTTCGTAGATATCGGGATGAAACTGCATCCGCCCGCTTGTCGTGGGGCTCACTGTCCAGTACATCAACAGTACGTCAATTTTTCGCTGGATACGCGCCACCTGCTGGGGCTTGCCGCTGGCCAGCAGCGCATCAATCTTCCCTGCCGACCAATTTTCAGGGTCATCTAGCAATATCCTGGCCAGCTCAAGAGGGTCCTTAACTCTTATACAGCCTGCACTAAAGGCCCGTGATGTCCGTGAAAACAGTGCCTTGGAAGGCGTGTCATGTATATATACCGCGTGGCGATTGGGGAACATGAATTTCACCTGCCCCATGGCATTGAAAGGACCGGGCGCTTGCACCACTCGATAGGGAAAAGTCGGGCCAGTGTACTTAGCCCAATCTATTTTAAAAGGGTCGACTGCAGTGCCGGCCGAATCATAAAACTTGTAATTTTTGTCCACGGCATACTGGGGGTTAGCCTTGAATTTCGAGAACAGGCTGCGATTAATAATGCTGTGAGGCGGCGTCCAGGTGGGGTTGAATTCCAGGTAGCGCAGCCGCTTTTGGAAGATGGGTGTGCGGGTGTTAATTGTTCCGGTCATCACCGGGGTTTCCCACACCAGTTCCCGGTTGCGCAAATAATGCAGTTCGTAGCCGGCGATATTCACTAGGATAAAGTCGTCGGACAAGTCCTTGCTAATCCAGCGAATACGGTCCATGTTGATACGCAGTTTGTCCACTCGTTGCTGAAACGTCATATTCAGCACCGTAAAACTCTGTTTGCCCACAATGCCATCGGAGTCGATGGAATGGTCGCGCTGAAACTCCCGTACTGCTCCTCCCAATGTCGCGCCAAAGTGCTCTGACTCCGGCGCACTGAGCGGCAGGTAGCCCAGTTGAGCGAGGCGGCGGCGCAGCAACATGATGCTCTCTCCGGTTTGCCTGGGTTTTAGCACGGTGTCTGTAGGCACTAAGAAAAACTGCTGCGTATCCGCCAGCTCCCGGTAATGGGCCAACTCCTTCTTCATTTGCCTGTAGACCGGAACATCCGGCTTCAATTGCTCCAAAGTCTGTCCCACCCGCCTTTCGCGAATTGCCCGAACAAGTGATTCGGCCATCGCCTCTGGCACAAAATCACGGCGGGGATAATTCCAGCTGCTATCCATGGTGCGCGGGTCGACCTTTCCCTCCAGTAAATGCCTGGCATACAACAAAATCCCGTCACTTAATAAAACATCGAACTGGGCGCGGATATGATCCTTGTCGGCCTGGTCTGCCTTATACTCCCGGCGCAGAGCCTGCAGCTCACCATAGTGGTAATCGTCCGGGTTGAGGCCCTCCAGATCGCTATTCCCCAGCAGAGTGATCATTTCACCCACATAGCCGGGGTCGGTCCAGGCCGGTTGATACTCCAGCAGGTCGTAGAACACCCCGACAAACTCGGGGCCATGGACAATGCCGCGATAAAGTACCCGTGAATCATGTCTGTCTACAAACAGGCTTTCGTTGATATCACGGATTTCACGGCTGACGTCCGCCTGGGTACAGATAGAGAACAACAGGGCGAGAAGCGGCAGTAGGTGCGAGCTGTATTTCATAGTTTTATCCCATCATTTTGACAAAAAAATGGTGAACCGGTGCAGCTGTGACGCTAATCTAATCCCTCTAAAACTGCAATCCCGAAAAGAACAAACCAGAGCCACCGTTGTCCAAAGTAAACACTTTTTATACCTGTCCACACCATGGGGAAACCTTATGCAAAACATACTTAAAATCGCCGCAATTGCCAGTTCGCTGGTACTCACAGCCTGTACCGTCAACCCCTATACCGGAGAACAGCAAGCCAGCAAAGCCGCTACCTACGGGGCGGGTGCCGCCGTCGTTTGTGGTCTGATCGGCTCTATTGATTCCAGCAAACACGCCCGCAACGCAGCACTGGGTTGTGGCCTTGTGGGCGCAGGCGTGGGCGCCTATATGGACGTACAGGAAGCGAAGCTGCGTGAGGGGCTGCAAGGCACCGGTGTCAGTGTGTCGCGAGAAGGGGACAACATCAGGCTGATAATGCCCGGCAATATCACCTTTGAAACCGATTCCTACAATCTGCGCGGCGACTTCTATCCGGTACTGAATTCAGTGGGAAAAGTATTGGCAAAATACAATGACACAACCCTGCGCGTTACCGGGCACACCGACAGCACCGGTAGCAAAGCTTATAACCAGACACTGTCAGAACGCCGCGCCCGTAGCGTCGCCAACTATCTGGCCACCCAGGGGGTCTCTTCTGCCCGGGCATTTTCAGAAGGCAGAGGCTTTGACCAACCCATCGCCAGCAATGGCACAGCCAGCGGCCGCGCCCAAAATCGCAGGGTGGAGTTGTATATTCTCCCGGATACTTCCAAGGTCTAGGCGGGTCAGGGCGTAAATTCTACACCGGTAATATGGCACACGTGCCGGTGTAACGTGGTTTTCAGTATTTCCCTGTCGTAGTCATCGCCTTTCATCACCGCCTCTCGTTCCAGCTGGTGAAAGATACTTTGGGTTATGCGGGCATCGGCCATGGGGTCGGGAGATTGCATGGCAGTAAATGGCGGCATCAGATTACTCAGCTGGGTTTTCCAGTAATCGAGCACCTCGCGTCGGAGTTTATCGACCAGTAGACTCTCGTGGTAAAAAGCCAGTTCAATAATGCGGTCGTCCCGGTGGTTCTCTATCTGGTCTACCTCGTAGTCGACCATAAACTGATAGATTTCCCTGGCCAGAGTCTTTCGGCCCAATTCTGATCCGGACAATTTCTGTGCATTTTTCTCGATAAAGCCCAATACCCTATCGACTATGGGATTGCCTCTGAGAACCCCGTCGCCGCGCCATTGGATGAAGGCACTGACAATAAGATCTTCAATATCCTTAAAATGATAGGTAGTGGCGCCCAGAGGCACCCCCGCTTCTTTCGCTACCGCCCGGTGGCGCACACCACGCATGCCCTCACGTTTGATTATTTGCAGGGTCGCCTCATTGATTTTGGCCCGGGTTTCCCCGCCGCGGGAGCTTTGCTTTCTGACTCGGGGCCCACCCGTATCAATCGCTGTGGGTGCATGCAGTGCATCAACCATCTAGTCGTTTTCCCGCCGTTTGCAGCCTGGAAAGGCGCACAGCATTTCAAAAATAAGATTGGCCGCGAGCAGAGATGTATTGCCTGTTGTGTCATAGGGGGGAGAAACTTCAACCAGGTCAGCGCCCACCAGGTTCAGGCCCCAGCATCCGCGAATGATCTCTATACCCTGTATGCTGGTGAGCCCACCGGGCTCCGGAGTACCCGTGCCCGGCGCTACAGAGGGGTCCAGCCCGTCTATGTCAAAGCTGAGGTACACCGGTGTATCCGGGCCAATGGCCTGGCGAATTTCTGCCATTAAAGGCGTCAGTGATTTGTGCCAACACTCTTCGGCGGGCACGACCCGGGCACCGCGATCGCGGGACCAGTCAAAATCTTCTGCCGAGTAACCGGTAGTACGCAGGCCAATCTGGAACATTTTCTTCGGGTCGACCAGTTCCTCCTCCACCGCTCGCCTGAAGATGGTGCCGTGGCAGACTTTCTCGCCGAACATGGTGTCGTTGATGTCGGCGTGAGCATCAACGTGTACCAGAGCCACCGACCCGTGCACTTTTGCCAGTGCTCTCAAGATGGGCAGGGCAACCGTGTGGTCACCTCCCATAGACACCGTCTTTGCCCCGCAGGCCAGTACCCCGTCGTAGAATTTCTCGATAATGTCTATCGACTGCGCCAGATTAAAGGTGTTGACCGGCACGTCACCGATATCGGCGATTTGAAAGGAGTCAAAGGGCGCTGCACGGGTGTACATGCCATAGGGTCGAACCATCACCGATTCACAGCGAATCTCCCGTGGGCCGAAACGGCTGCCGCCGCGGTTGCTGGTACCGATATCCAGGGGCACCCCCACCAGTGCAATATCCAACCCTTCGGCGGTAGGCTGTGTGGGCAGGCGAAATAGGGTGGCATGGCCGGCAAAGCGCGGCATCTCATTGCCGCCCAGTGGCTGGTTGTACTTGGTCACTTCGCACCTCGGTCAGGTAAATAAATGCAGTAACACTAGTTTAGGCGAGAGGCGGTAGGAGGTCTATGCCATTGCCAACAGATTGCGTACCTCTGCGGGGGTAGCGACGCGCCTTCCCTGTGACATCGCACACTCTACAAGCTGCGTTACCAGGGCGGCATTGTTGGGGGCAATGTCGCCCGATGACAGCTGCAGATTGTTTTCAAAGCCCACGCGGCAATGGCCACCCAGTGTCAGTGCGCTCTCCATACACCTTTCTTCGGTGGCACCAAACGCACAGGCCGACCAGATTACATCCCGCTTACCCGCCGCTATCATAAGCGGTAGTTGTTCCACGGAGGCATCTGCATCGCCACCGTAACGCCCCAGCACATACAGCACGAAGGGGCATTCCCCCGGAATCACCCCCCGTTCGCGCAGGGCTTCAAAGCGGGCCACATCCGCCGGCGAATAAAGTATGTATTGTGGGGCAGTGTCCACAGTTTCCAGCCAGGCAAAAAATGTAGCCGCAGCCTCCTCGCTTCCGGCTTCCGGGCAAAGCTCTCGTATCGCCAGGGATACAGCCTCGGGGCGAAGTTCGCGCACCATCGCCATCTGCTGCTCGGCGCTGTATACCCCCACCGCTTCGGAAGTCACCTGGACAATCAAGTCATCGCCGACCCGCCTGCGAATGGCTGCTATGGCCGCTTTATACCTTTCTACATCCAGGGAGTGCTTACCCTCTTCGTCGCGCACATGCAGGTGAATCATGGCGGCGCCTGTAGCCAGGCATTGCGCGGCTTCCTCAGCTAATTCATCCGGGGTAATGGGCAATGCCGGATGGTCGGCCCGGGTTTTACGGGCGCCGTTTGGGGCAACGGTAATGATCAGGGGCGGGGCATTGCTCATGCCATCACCCCCGCCTCGACAAGTGCGCCATTCACCGCGATATCCAACTTTGCCACGATCTCATGAACGTGCTGTTCCTCAATAATAAACGGGGGTGCCAATAAAATATGATTACCCCGCTTTCCGTCAATCGTACCACCACTGGGGTAACACATCAGGCCCTGGGTCATGGCGTGTCGCTTGATCGCCTCGTGTATTTTAAGAGCGGGATCCAGGGGCGCTTTGCTGGCTCTGTCAGCCACAATTTCAATGCCAATCAGCAAACCCCTGCCTCTTATATCACCGATATTTGGATGCTTATCGAAACAGTGGTGCAGCGCCCGGTCGAGCTTAGTGCCCATGGCCCTGACATTGGCCAACAGCCCCTCGTCTTCGATGGCCTGCTGTACCGCCAGGGCGGCCGCGCAGGCAGTGGAGTGACCCATGAACGTATGCCCATGCTGGAAGAATCCTGAACCATCCCGTATCGCGGCAAATACATCACCGGAACACAACATGGCACCTATAGGTTGATAGCCGGCCCCCAGGCCCTTGGCAATAGCAATAATGTCCGGGCGCACCCCCTCCTGCTCACAGGTAAACAAGCTGCCGGTTCTTCCCATGCCGCACATGACTTCATCGAGAATCAGCAGGATGCCGTGACGATCACAGATTTCACGGATGCGCTTGAAGTAACCCGGGGCGGGCACCAGCGCCCCCGCCGTGGCCCCCACAATAGGCTCGGCGACAAAACCGATCACATTCTCTGCGCCCAATGCCAACACCTTCGCTTCAAGCTCATCGGCGCAGCGGCGGGCATACTCGCTGGCAGACTCTGCTGCACCGCATTCGCGGTAGGTATAGCAGGGCGAAATGTGCTCGGCGTCTATTAACATGGGCTCGAAGGGCTGGCGGCGCCACTGATTACCCCCCACCGCCAGCGCCCCCAGGGTATTGCCATGATAGCTCTGGCGCCTGGCGATAAACTTACTGCGGCGTGGCTGGCCCAGTTCCAGGAAATATTGCCGGGCAAGCTTCAGCGCCGACTCCACCGCCTCGGAACCGCCGGAGACAAAGTAAACATGATCAATGCCTTCGGGGGCCCTCTCAACAAGAAAATCTGCCAGTTGCTCTGCTGACTCTGAGGTAAAAGAACCGGTATGGGCGAAGGCTATATTGTCTATCTGCCGCTTGATCGCGCCAATCACCCGGGGATGGGAATGGCCCAGGCTTGATACTGCAGCTCCGCCAGAGGCGTCCAGATAGCGCTTACCCTCACCGTCGATGATGTACACACCCTGACCTCGTACGGCGACCGGTAGCGATGCACCAATCTGGCGGTGCAGGATGTGACTGTGCGTTTGCATGTCTGTTTCTCCCGTAGCTGCATTGAGTTATTGCACAGTACAGGGGTGCGCTGGCCGCCGGCAATCGAGTTATTCTATCGCCGGCGGATAGTAAAAGTATCAGCCTTCGCGCGGGGCAAGATAGGCTTGCAGATCCTGCTTTTCTCGCAGATACAGCTGGGCATTATCGTGAATCCAAGAGCGAAATGCCTGAACTTTTTCTTCTCCTTCAGACAGCTTTGGAAAATACAGATAGTAGGCATTGCGCCTGCGCACAAAGGTGTCAAAAGGAATCACCAGACGCCCGGCAGCCAGATCCCTGGCGGCCAGAATACTGCCGGCAACAATAACTCCCTCACCCTCCACTGCCGCCTGCAGTGCCAGGGATGCATCGGCGTAGTAAAGCCCCTTACCTGCTTCCGGAGCATCGACTCCAGCCTCTTCAAGAAGCGCTCGCCAGGCCTCTCCATCGTCATCGTGAATCAACCTGTGCTGCTGTAAATCTTCCGCGATTCGCAGTGGCTGTTCGCCAGATAGTAAAGACGGCGCACAGGCCGCAAAGGTGTCCACATCAAACAATTTTTCCGTGGTAACTGCACGAAGCTCGGTTATGCCATAGCGAATGGCAACATCGGGCTCACCATGTTGAAAACCAGAAAATCGATGGGAGGGAGACAGTCGAATAGTCAACTGAGGGTAGCGCTGCTGAAAGTCGCTCAAACGAGGAATCAGCCATTGCGCAGCGAAAGCCGATGTCAGCTGTATGGTCAAAACTTCGGCGCCCACATCATCATCCAGCCGCGCCCCGACTCGTTCGATTTTATCCAGCGCCTCCGCAACCACAGGCAATAATTTCCTGCCCGCAGAATTTAGCGACACCTTGCCCCTGGAGCGAACAAAAAGCTGCTGCTGGTAATAGTTTTCAAGTGTTTTGATGGCCTGGCCGACCGCACCGTGAGTAACATGAAGTTCCTCTGCAGCTCGGGTAAAACTCAGATGACGCGCTGCTGCCTCGAAGGCTCGCAGGGTATTGAGCGGTGGCAACTTACGTTTCATACAGGTGCTGAGGCATGACTATAGTGGAACATATACGCAACCGGAAGTTGTTAGCCCCTTGCAGGACACGCTACAAGCACATCCATGTGGGCTCGGCACCGGCCATCCATGGCCGCTGACGGTCCCGCAAGGGGCTAACAACCCCCGGTTGCTCACATCGCGCTATTTCTGCTCTAGCGCTCTCTGAAACTAGAAGTTATAAGCTGCCCGCAAGTACCAGGAGCCGCCTTCATAGTTAGCCGCAGTACGACGTGGGTACTGTAAGCCAACACTCAGACGGTTAGCGTTTGGTGCACCAATTTCGTCGACAAACTCGTCGAAGATATTAGAGCCACCGGCGGTCAGGGTTACGTTGTCGGTAACATCCCAACCCAATTCCAGGTCGACATAGATGATATCGTCGACTTTGGCACTGGGTGAATCTGGATCGTCAATGGTGCCACGCTCATCGTAGTGGTCGCCGTAGTAGTTGGCACGGAACATAAACCACCA
>JADFVW010000306.1 GCA_015222725.1 Pseudomonadota bacterium
AAGAGTGCAGTACACCGCGGGGGCCAAACTTTTTGTGAAATTCAGGATCTTTGGGATAGAACTCACTTTCAGGCTCCTCCTCTGCATTGAGGTGATAGAGGTTGCCAAAGAACTCATCAAAACCGTGAGCCGTTGGCAGATGCTGGTCCTGGTCGCCCAGGTGGTTCTTGCCGAACTGCCCGGACATATAGCCATGGTTCTTCAGCAACTCAGCAATGGTGGGATCCTTTTCGCTGATACCCTCTTTTGCACCCGGCATGCCGATGGTCAGCAGACCCGTGCGGAATGGATGCTGGCCGAGAATAAACGAGGCGCGCCCGGCCGTGCAGCTTTGCTGTGCATAGGCATCGGTAAAAATAGCGCCTTCGTTGGCGATACGATCGATATTGGGTGTGCTGCCGCCCATCATGCCCCGGTGGTAGGCACTGATGTTGTACATGCCGACGTCATCACCCCAGATAACAAGTATGTTTGGCTTGTCTGTTTTAGCGTAAGCAACACTGGAAGCAAAAATTGCCAGCAGCGCTACAGTATGAAAAAAGCCTGCCCTTATGTTCAGGTATCTCATTTCTATCGATCCCTCTTCTGATTAATGACGCGGTAGTGTAGTTGACTCGCAATAAACAATAAACAATATGACATATTATTATGAATATGATAAATAATGTTTATGACAATAGAATTGCGCCATATAGAACAAATCCTCGCCCTGGACAAGCATAGAAACTTTGCCCGGGCGGCGAAGGAACTCAATCTCACCCAGCCCGCTTTAAGCCGGAACCTGAGAGTGCTTGAAGAGCAATTGGGGGTAATGCTATTCAGTAGAAGCCGGCCGCAAATAGAACCTACCGTCTTTGGGCAGCACGTGATCACGGTAGGCAAATCGATACTGCAGGACTCCCGCAGACTAGAGCTTGAAATTGCCCAGCTCAATGGACTGGAGAGGGGTGTTCTTAGGGTGGGGGCTGGCCCGTTACCTGCAGATATTTATATGGGTGCGGTCTTCGCCAAAATGAGCAGACTCTACCCTCAGCATCACCTGCACTTACAGGTCAATTGGCCGCAAGATCTAGTTAAACTGCTACGTTCCCAATTGCTGGACATCGTGGTAGCCGATATTCGCTTGATTGATGATGTCAGTGACCTGGACATAACACCGCTACCTGAAGTACAGGGCTTCTGGGTCTGCCGGGCGGGTCACCCACTGGCCCAGGAAAAAGCCGTGAGTTATCGCCAGCTTCTCGAATTTCCTGTCGCCTTGTTTCATCTCCCCCCATCAATGGAAAGAACCATTGCCAAACGCGCGAACCTGCCCCTTGACCAGTGGAATGATGCTCCCAATGGCAAAATAGAATGTTACAACACCAGTGTTCTTTTGCGCACAATCATGGGGTGCGATGCCGTAGGAGTAGCTGCGGACTCACTTTATCAGGAAGAACTAGCGGCGGGGGACATCGTGCGATTGTCACTCAAAACACCGGAAATCAGCAGCAGGTTCGGTGCGATAGTGCAAAAAAAGTATTTGAAATCTCCCAGCGTGAAAACCTTCACCAAATACCTGCTGGAAGTTGCCGGCGAGTATTGTTGATATATTGCGCACCAAAAGCCGGAGCGCATAGAAGATAACTGGTGGCTACGGGCGGTAAGCCGCGACTATTACATCGCTGAAAATAGCGGTGTACAAATTGCCAGAAGAACGGGAACGACTCTTCTATGCATCAATGTTTGCTACGAGGCAGCATCCGGGTCAATGTATTATCCTTCTGGACATAGTGATGAAGCAGCGCGGCAATGGTGTGCCCGGCGATCAGATAGTAGCTGATTTCGCCAATAAGCTTATGGGTGTCTTCAATAAACTCTGCGGTATCTTTATTCTCCGCGATAAGCGACGGTAGCTCCAACCCCCAAAAAGGTACTGGCTTACCTGCGGCACTCAAAATCAGCCAGCCAGCTATCGGCATTCCTATCATCACGCCATAAAGTAAAAATTGCAGGGTCTTTGCCAGAAGGTTCTGCCAGTTGCTGAGCGCAGGCACAATGCCAGGTGTGACCTGAACCAGACGCACACCCACGCGCACACACACCAGGCATAGAACTGTTAAACCCAACATGAAGTGCCACATCTTAAAGGCCTCCCTCGGGTCACTGCCCTTGGGATACAGCTCGCGCAACTCGATACAGGAATACACCGCCACCAGTAGAAAAAACATCAGCCAGTGCATGGCAATTGACACTGAACCGTATCGGATCTCTGTATTTCTCCAGGACATAGTCAAACCTCAGTAATGAGCGATTACAGTACGTGGTATATTAACAGTCATGGCAGTACGGTTAATATCGTACAGATCAATAAAACCGTTTACAGGATTGAAAACATGACCCAACTTGAAACCATGTCTGAACGCCCGCCCCTGCGATTCTGGGGCTGGGGCTACGACAGTGAGCAGTTGTCAGAAGAAGAAGACACCCTGATAGATGCCATGGTACAAATGTTGATTCCCGAAGGCGGCGTGGAAGTGTCGCCACCACAAGTTGAGGACTTTGACCTGCCCGCTCCCCGACTGCCCGTGCCAGAACAGTTTCAGAGTTATGTCTCTACTACGCAATACGACCGCCTGGTTCACAGCTATGGAAAATCCTATGCGGATATGCTGCGAATGTTTCTGCGCGACGTGCAGCATGCCCCCGATTGGGTTGCCTTCCCAAAATCCGAGAGCGACATAAGCGACATCATTAAATATGCCGAAGCGCACAATATGGCTGTTATCCCCTTTGGAGGCGGCACCAGCGTTTGTGGTGGTGTAGAGGCCGATGTGGGCGAGCAATATGTAGCAACAATCAGCCTGGACCTGCAACACTTTAATCGCATTCTGGAAGTCGACACCAAAAGCCGCACCGCCCTGATTGAAGGCGGGATGCTGGGCCCGGACCTGGAGGCCGGGCTCAAGGAATACGGTTACACCCTGCGCCATTTTCCACAGAGCTTCCGCTTCTCCACCCTGGGTGGCTGGATTGCTACCCGAGCCGGCGGACACTTCGCCACCCTGTACACGCACATAGATGACTTTGTCGAGTCAACCCGCGTTGTGACACCCAGTGGCGTTATGGAAAGCCGCCGCTTACCCGGCTCGGGTGCGGGCCCCTCGCCCGATAGAATGGTTATCGGCTCGGAGGGAACCCTGGGCGTAATCACCCAGGCCTGGGTTCGCCTGCAGCAGCGCCCCATATGGAAAGTTTCGGCGACGGTAACATTCAGCACCATGAAACAAGGTGTCGAGGCAGTGAGACTCATTTCCCAGGCGGGTCTGTTTCCCAGTAACTGCCGTTTATTGGATGAAATGGAAGTTCAATGGAATGGCCTGGCGGATAAAGCCTGCGCCATGTTGGTACTGGGCTTTGAATCGGCAGATCACCCGGTGAATGCCGCGATGGATAGAGCACTGGCAATAGCCTCCAATGCGGGCGGTGAATATCAGAGCGAAGAAGTAGTTTATGCCTCGGAAAAACCGGCTCCAGAGAAAACGTCTGAAACCGGGGCCGACACCTGGCGTAATGCCTTTATACGCATGCCCTACTACAGGAACAAACTCATAGGCCGGGGCATCATCGCCGACACCTTTGAAACTGCAATTACCTGGGACAAGTTTGAGTCTCTGTACACCGGCGTAAAAGCCGGCATTCAAAAGGCTATCGTTGAACTTACCGGCGCCGAGGGCATGGTGTCCTGCCGCTTTACTCATATCTATCCCGACGGGCCCGCGCCCTACTTCACCTTTTTCCTTGTAGGGGATACCACGGGCGATTTGCAAGAGGTGCTGAACAAGTGGCGCACTATTAAGGCGGTGGCCAATGAGCTGGTGATATCGCTGGGGGGAACGGCAACGCATCACCACGCTATCGGCCGCGACCATCGTTCGGGTTACGAACAGCAAACCTCGGATTTATTTCGTCATGCCTTTGCCGCTGCCAAAGCCGCACTGGACCCACAGGGTATTTTTAACCCCGGTGTGTTAATCGACCCGCAAGGCAAGAGTGTAGGAATTACCGGCATCATGAAGGACAAGCAGTAATAAACTATACACCGCCATTGAGAGAGTACCGGATGCAACAACTCACCAATATCGACAATGTATTCCTGCAGCAGGAGAGCAACTGCACTCCCATGCATATCAGCCCCATTATTATCTACGATCAATCCAAGCTGAAACGCGGCCATGTGCGTTTCAAGGAAATTCTCACCGTATTTGAGCGCAACCTGCCCAAATCGGCTATTTTCAGGCGCAAGTTAGCCGGCGGCGCACTGGGTTTCGACACCCCTTACTGGATAGAGGACGAGGACTTCGACCTGGAATTTCACGTGCGCCATGTCGCCCTGCCGAAACCGGGCGACTGGCGCCAGTTCAATATTTTATTGGCCAGGCTGCATGCTCGTGGACTGGATATGACTCGCCCCCTGTGGGAGGCCTATGTTATTGAGGGCCTGAGCGGCGTCGACGGCCTGCCCCCGGATAGCTTCGCCATTATGCTAAAAATTCACCACGCCGCCATTGACGGGGTGTCCGGCGCAGAAATTCTCACCGCAATCCACAGTCTCACCGATGAAGCCGAGCCGCCCATCCTGGAGGACAACTGGCAAGGCGAAGCGCCCCCCTCCCCATGGCAAATTGCCTCAACCGCCTATATCAACAACCTGAAGACACCCGTAAACTTTTTAAGAACCGCATCCAAAATAATTTCCGCTGCCCGCAAAAGTCACGACGACGATGAGGGTAAAGACAAGGTGAAACCACCTGCATTTCGCACACGCTTCAATGACAGGATCAGCGCATTCAGGGTGACAGACACGGTGAAGTTCGACCTGGCAGAGGTCAAGGCCATTAAAAATTCTGTCCCGGGGGCAACTATTAATGATGTTATTGTTTCAGTCGTGGGTGGCGCCCTGCACAAGTATCTGGACGACAAAAACGAACTGCCGAAGGTCAGCCTGAAATGTGGTGCACCCATCAATGTTCGCTCAGAGCGTAGTAGCGAATCTATCGGCAACCAGGTGAGCATGATGATTATCGACACCGCCAGCGACGTTACCGACCCTGTGGCGCGGCTGCGCACCGTGCAACAAAGTTCAGCCGCAGCCAAGGCCACTTCGGCCGCTGTGGGAAATGAACTGATGATGGACATCCCTGGCAGCCTGACGCCGCAAATGTGGGGCATAGGCCTGGGTGCCCTGATCAATACGGCACTGCACACCAATATGGCCTTACCCATGCACACTATCGTGTCCAATGTGCCCGGGCCCCAGTTTTCCATGTACCTTGCCGGCGCGAAAGTGCATACCCTGATAGGAATGGGACCACTGGTAAATATGGTGGGTTTGTTTCACGCCGTCATCAGCGGTGTAGGCGGCATCTGCGTTAACTTTGTCGCCTGTCGCGAAATGCTGCCAGACCCGGAGTTTTATCGCCAATGCCTGCAGGACAGTTACGATGAACTGCGCAAGGCTACAATAGAAAAGCCCGCGCGCAAAAAAACAAAACGCAAGCTCAGGGGATCAAAGTAGCCGATGCTCTGATCGCTCTTTCGCGCTATCGTTTTGTCAGATAGTAATTACGCATTACATCAAAGGCGAGCTTACGCTCGCCATTATCAGCTATCAGGCCCTTACGGTTCCAGTAATCCTGCACGCCCTGATACATCCGCAGGGGCGCCCGAAAGTCCTTTAACACCCACGGGCTCATACCGGCCAGGTCCGGCTGCAGGTCTAGCATAGCCAATTGCTTGCGATAAACCAGAGCCTGATACTCCTCGGTAAATACTTCGTATTTGGAAGCGTCCGTGGCATGTTTGCCCAACAGAGCGCCCGCTCCGAATTCACTGGCAATAACAGGTTTACCCAAACCGGTGTTAAAGCGAATTCGCTGCATATTATCCAATATCAGTTGCCGCGCACAGTGGGGTGACAAGGGTGAAATATGGCCTAAGGCCCCTGAGTAGTACCAGCCGAAGTACTGGTTGACCGCTACAACATCCACCAGTTCGCCCAGTGGGTCTTCAATATCAAATGACCACTCGTCCCGCACAAACCCAAAGGCCGCTGGCAAATAGTTCTTCACTAGAAAAGGCATCAATGCCTCCTCACCGGTTACCAGCGCCGCACTGATCAGCCTGGTGGAATCCTTCTCACGAACATGGCCGATAATTTCCTTGAAAAAAGTCATCCGCGCTTCTGTAATAGGGGTTTCATTACCCACGCTCCAGATGATCACCGAAGCTCGATTGTGATCCCGGCTAATCATGGCGCTTAGCTGACTCTTGGCCTGGGCGATCGTAGCAGGGTTATCGAAGGCCATTGCCCAGTACACAGGAATTTCGCTCCACACCAACAGGCCCATTCTGTCTGCAGCCCGCACAATAGCCTCGCTGTGTGGATAGTGAGACAGTCGAACATAATTACAGCCCATATCCAGAGCGGCTTGCAGCAACGCCTCGGCATCTTCGGTACTATACGCCCGTCCCCTCGGGCCTATGGCCTCTTCATGTATAGAAATTCCACGCAGAAAAATGGGTTCACCATTGAGCAGTATTTTTGTGCCCTGTACTCCCACATGACGGAAGCCTACATCATCAAATAAAAATTCACGGTCTGTACTGAACTCAACACGATAGAGTTTGGGATGTTCAGGGGACCAACGTTCAGGCGTTGCAGCGATACTAAAGTCAGCGCGGCCCCCTATTACCTCTACACTGAGCTCTGTCGCCAGTTCCGGTATTGCAATCTCTACGGTGGCAGGCGGATTGGGTCCTTCAAACTCCAGCGAACCTTCAATATGTTGACCGTCGGGAGCCAGTTGCACAGCAGCGCTGCGCAGGAATGTCTGCGGTAACTGCACCAACATCACATCGCGCGTAATGCCGCCGTAATTCAACCAGTCGGTTACCGGAGTTGGCACATCGTCATAGCGCATCCGGTTGTCTACTTTTATCACCAACAGGTTTTCACCTGGAGTGAGCGCATCGCTAATATCGAAATTAAAGGGCGTAAAGCCACCCTCGTGCATACCGATTAACTTTCCATTTACATAAACCCAGGCGGCGTAGTTCGCCGCGCCGACGTAAAGGTAGGTCTGTTCGTTGTCCGTGGGTTGATAGTCAAAATTACGCTTGTACCAGACCACGCCCTGGTAAAACACCAGACGGGGATCCTGGGTGTTCCAGTCACCCGGAACCTCCAGGGTTAGACCGCCCTCGAAGGAAAATTCGGCAAGATCTTCGTCATCCAAACGCCCGTCCGCACGCGGCGCCATACCCAATATTTGGGCTTTATCCATGGGATCGATAACGGCCTGCCACTCGCCGTTCAGGGATACGGTATTGCGCGCGCTGATATTCTCTATCAGGGGGTCAGGAGTTCTCCCGGAATTCTGACGTTCCGAGCGTTCATATTCGACGATTTGTTTTGTTTGTTGCGGCCAGTCACCAAACCATATCCAGGCCGTCAAGGCTAAAGAGCCGAGACCTATTATCAGGGCGATAGTTGAAAGAAAGGTATAAACCCTATGCATGGCAAACTCCTACACTTCTATGCCTAACTACATCAGAGGCTTTCTCATATGCGTCTATTGTGTATTTCCTTGACGCGATGCCTTGAGGACGAGAGTGCCATCAGCATCCGTCAATTCTAGTATTCCGTTTTCCAATTGCACCTGTGCCACCCTGGCCAGTGCATCAAGGAAACGTTGTTCTTCTTCCATCAAGGCTTCCTGGCAGGCCATACGAGTGGAGGCGGCCTGTCCAAAGCTCAGTTGTGTTTCTGACAAGGTATAGCTGGCGCTAAAGCGATTGCAA
>JADFVW010000039.1 GCA_015222725.1 Pseudomonadota bacterium
CCCCTGTGGGTCGTCCTGTCCTGTGCGACTATGATTACCCTGGGCACGCTAATGGGCGGGTGGCGCATCGTGCGCACCGTGGGATTCGGTATCTACAAGGTGCGGCCACTGCACGCTGTCAATGCCCAGTTGACGTCTGCCGTGGTGATATTTGGCGCATCGATGATTGGGGCGCCGGTGTCCACAACCCACGTGGTAAGTTCTTCCATTATGGGCATAGGCGCTTCGGAGCGACCCAAGGCGGTGCGCTGGGGCAAGGCCCGGGAAATAATAAGCACCTGGTTGATCACTATACCCGGCGCGGCGCTGGCTGCAGCGGTGGTGTACTGGATTGTTCGCCTGACTACCGGGGTCGGGTGATGGAACGGCAATGGCACAAGGAGTCCGTAATGAATGATGAACGCAAGTCCCTGATACTACGCCTGGTAGATCGGGTTTTCCCCCGGATGCCCGACTTTTATGGGCTGATTAACGAGCAATGCGATCTGGCCCTGGAAGCCATGCAGGTTTTCGAGACGTTCCTGGAAAGTGGTGACACGGAAATCGCACAGAAGGTTCGCGACCTGGAACACCGTGCGGATGATTTGAAGAATCGAAATATTCGGATTCTTAACGCCTCTTTCTCCACCCCAATGGATCGGGAAGACCTGTACGACGCTATCGCGGGCATAGACCAGATCATCAACTTCACCAAGACCACAGTTTTCGAGTTGCGTGTATTCAAGGTAAAGCCCGATAAATGTATGCGCAAATTGGCCAACCAACTGACGGTGGGAGTCGAAGCACTTCGCGGCGGATTCGCCGTGCTTGAAAAGGATCCTGCTAGTGCAGAACCCTACGCCCGGGAGGCGCATAAAGCCGAGCGCAGAATGAAGAAGATCTATCGCCGGGGCCTGGTGATGCTCCTGGATAAAGAGCGGTTCAAACAGCAGAATGCCAGTCAATCCGCTGACCAGGAAGATCTCGCCCTAGATTTCGTGGTTTATGTGACGAAAAAAAGGGAAATTTACCGACACCTCTCCCATGCCGCCGACCGCCTGGCACGAGTTTCAGAGTTGCTACACGATATTATCGTCAAGTTGGTATAAAACCTGGCGACTATGCCTACCAGACAGGATACGAGCTACCGATCACTTCTACGGGTTTGTCCCACCAGGCTTTAGCCCATGACATTAGCCTCATTTTTCTGAAAGTAAATCACTGGTTGGAAATCGATACTTCTGGCCAATACTCCATAGGGCACAGGGACGGAATCTCAATTCGTTCCTATTGAATATTCCACCGCCCCAAAATTCTCGACGACTTGCCACCCATAGTATGATTTAACCTATACTCGGTCGCGCGCGATCTCAGCCAGCTAGCAGAGAATAACATTCCTTGAACAACTGGATTTTATACAGCCTTACCGTCATCATCTGGGGTTCCACCTGGATCGGCATCAAATACCAATTGGGTGTAGTCGATCCGATGGCCTCTATCGCGCACCGGTTTCTGCTGTCTGCACTGCTGATATGGCTGTTCCTTTTGGTGCGCCGCCAGCCCTTGCGGCTGCCACTGCGTGATCACCCCTTCCTGATACTGCAGGGCCTGTGCTTGTTCTGCGCCAACTATTATTTCGTCTATCACGCCGAGATGGTGCTGGCCAGCGGCCTGGTGGCGGTCGTATTTTCCAGCCTGATGATGTTTAACGTGATCAACGGTGCCCTGTTCATGGGCTCGAAAATTCATGCCGGTGTGGTGTTCGGCGGACTGCTTGGCCTGGTGGGGATGGCCGTCGTATTCTGGCCAGAGCTGGATGCGCTGGATCTCAGCGATGAAAACTTTGTGGCGCTGCTGTATTGCCTCGCGGGGACCGCGCTGGCCTCCTTCGGCAATATCATTGCCGCACGCAATCGCAAGCACGAAATCCCGGTACTGGTGACCAACACCTGGGCGATGGGCTATGGAGCGGCGGCGATGTATCTCGCAGCGATGCTCAGTGGTGTATCTATCACTGTGGATTGGAGCGCACCCTACATTCTGTCGCTGTTGTATCTATCGATTTTTGGCTCGGTTATCGCGTTCTGGGCCTACCTGACCCTGATCGGTCGCATTGGCGCCGACCGCGCCGGCTACGCCAACCTGGTATTTCCGTTGGTAGCCCTTCTCATATCAACCTTTATGGAGGGCTACGAATGGTCCCTGCCGGCACTATTGGGCATGGCGACCGTGGTGCTGGGTAACTGGCTCGTAATGCGTGCCTCGAAGGCTTAGGTTCCAGGGAGCAGCTAAAAGGGTCATTAACTAATCAAGATAGCGATCCTTCAATTTTTCTACCTTGCTGTCATCCAAGCACAAAGCTGACTCGTAAAAATGCTCTTTAGATTCGTAACGTTTCTTAATTTCTTCAAAACAGGCTCTAATGTACTCGGGCCGAACCTCCAGCATAGGCCTCAACAACTCTTCCGAGACCGCCTCACCGGCATGGTCAGAGAATTCTTTAGACATTCGCTCAATATCTTTATCGACCGGCAGATATTTATTGGTCAACAAGTAATCGTCCACGATGGCCTCTTCACTGACACCGAGCACATCCAGAATCAGGGCGGCGCCAAACCCGGTACGATCCTTACCCGAGGCACAGTGAATCAGCAATTGTTGGTCTCCCACCAGCAGCAGTTGAAACATCTCCGCGTATTGGGGCATCTGATTCACCACAAAATCGCGATTAATCTCTTCCATGAAGCCCGCAGAATCGTCGACTGCAATGATTCCCTTATGCAGGTTCTCCATAAAACTGCTTGAGCTGCCAGGTGTTACCGGCAAACTGGCGATGGTATGCGAACCTTCAGCCCCCAGGATTGTGGGCTCCAGCTCTTGTTCGAGCACTTGCCGAAAATCGCAGATCAGGGTCAATCCCAACCGCTTGACATAGTTGATATCCACATCGGTCAGTGCGGACAATTTGCTCGAGCGGTAAAGCTTACCCCATTTCAATCGGCGGCCGCCCTGCGCCTCGTATCCCCCCAGATCCCGGAAGTTCGGGGTTCCCTGCAAGGACAGTTGGCGCTCCGCCAATATAGCGCCCTCCCCCTGCTCGTTCTCCAGATAAAAATAATGCCTTACGTCGACATCCGGATTGGAAATTACTGCTTCCTGACCCGTGGTGCGCAGTATTGGCGTGCCCAGATCACCACCCGCATAATAATGATCCGGATTATCCGACATATAAACGGCGACTTTCTGCCCGGGCTGGGAACCATGCCACCGGATCAAATAGTTTTGATCCGGAGTGCGTTCCACATGACAGAATCTTAAATCAAACATGACCTACCTGCTCATTAACCACGGCAATAGATGGCACAGCTGCCACATCTTGTGGTATGAGCCATCATACACTCTTTCCTGGCTCTCGCTGTTGAGCGCCAATATCAAGCAGGACGCATAAATACTGTAGGTGGCCTGGATTTACCGGACAGAAGCTTTATCACTGAACTGCACTGTTTTAGGGACCTATCCAGTGAGGGAGGGCCAGGATTCGGGACTAAACCCTAGCCAGCACGATGGGATTCTGGAAACTCCCTAAGCATAGTTCATGCTGTAGTACTGGCAACCCGTACAGCGGCAGCGAGAATCCTCGTCATACTACTACCTGTATCAATAGGATTTCGGCAGCCCCAACTCCCACTCGGCGATGAAATTGAGGATCATCTCCTTGGAGACCGGCGCGGTCTTCAACAGTCTGGCACCGCTCCACAGGTTGAGTAAGCCCTGCTCCCTGGTGAAAGCGCTGCCGCCCAGGGTTTCGATGGCCACATCCACACTGTGAATAGCGGATTCAGAGTTGAGTAATTTGGACATATTGGCCAGGCTACCCACTTTGGCGGAGTCCCATTTTTCATCAAAGGCCCAGGCCGCCTTCAGCATAATCAG
>JADFVW010000307.1 GCA_015222725.1 Pseudomonadota bacterium
CATGTTTCGGCCCCGTTATTTACCACCATGAACCCGAATATATTTTCTTACGTCATGGACTTTGCCGATATAAAATTGCTTTTTGTAGGCAGTGCAGATAATTGGGAAGAAGTGAAAGCCCTGGTTCCGCTCCAGGTTCAGGTTGTCACTCTACCAGGCATTGGAGCAATTGATGGCGCCCTTTCATTCAGCGAGTTTATTGCGCTGGGGGAAGGCGGCGAATTGCCTACCGTCCCCGACAAGAAAGATATATGTTCGCTGATTTTTACCTCGGGAACAACGGGCATGCCGAAAGCAGTCATGCACTCTCAACAATCTTTTTATGGCGGCGCCGCTATCATAAAGGCTCTTTATGGCCAGCAAGAGGGCAGTCGATTCGTCTGCTACTTACCTCTTGCTCATATCGGTGAAAGATTACTGACGGTCTTGCACGCTATTCTGGTTGGGGCCAGTATCACCTTTATCTCTGCAGGCAAGGACTTCCTGAGTGATATATGTGACGTACGACCAACATCCATGCTCGGCGTACCGCGTATCTGGGAAAAGCTGTTGCAGGGGATTATCACGGTTTTCGGCAATGACCCGGAAGCACTGAAGGCACAGCTACTGGGTGACGATGGTGATGTGCTGGCAGAAAAGATAAGGCGGCAAATCGGTATGGACCAGGTAACATTTGCCCTGACTGCGTCAGCCCCGACTCCGCAGGCGACCAAGGACTGGTTTAAGCTGTTCGGTATGAAGCTGACCGATAGCTATGGACAGACCGAAGTCCTTCCCATCACCTGGCAAGAGGATGAGCAATCCAGGCCGGACAGCCTCGGCAGTGCAGCGCCGGGTTGTGAAATTCGTATTGACGATGACGGAGAGGTACTGGCCCGCGGGCCGGGTATGGCGCTTGGTTATTATAACGATCCGCAAAAAACCGCCGAAACCTTTGTCGATGGTTGGGTGCGCACTGGCGACAAAGGCTACATTGATGCACAGGGTAACCTCTACCTGACTGGCAGGGTGCAGGATACGTTCAAGACGACCAAGGGAAAATTTGTTGCGCCGGTCCCGATAGAAAATCAGTTTTCTGCCAGTAGCCTGGTTGAACAGCAGTGCCTGCACGGTCTGGGGCTGACTCAACCGATCATGCTATGTACACTATCCGATTCCGCCAGGCATTTGGACAGAGTCACTATTCAACAAAAGCTCGAGGCATATGTTGCGGAGATTAACAGTAATCTGGAACCTGCTGCATGCATTGGCGGCATTATCATCAGCGAAAGTCACTGGACGAGTGAATCCGGCGTGTTGACGCATACAATGAAGATTCGTCGGGACCAGGTTCAGCAAAAATACCAGCGGGAAATTGACTCGATGGCGCAGGAGATCGCCAACGATAGCCGGGGTATCAAGTTTGTATGGACGTGATGGTCGCGCTCGACAGTCGTTATCAGATCTGGCCGAAGAATTTCCTCACCCTGGATAAAGGCAACTTACTGCAATTATCAATAGTGGTCATTTGGGTGGCTGGCGGCTATTTGCAGCAAAATCCTAATTTCTGCCGTTTGGGTTATCGTGGGTGAATCGGCAGAAACTTACACAGCGGCCCTACTCGTTCTGCTTATGTATTGCAAATTCCTGATGCCCAATGTGATAAATGTAGGCTATATTTAATTTCCAATTTTACCCAGTTGATGACAGGGAGATTTAGATGAAAACAGCAGGCGCTCTTACCGGGAACTTAATCGATGTTGCAGAACAAGCCGGAAAACTGGAGCAACTAGGTGCCGATATCGCCTCGACCCTGGAAATAGGGCACGATCCGATGATGCAGCTTGCCATTGCCGCCACCGGAACTAAAAGCATCAAGTTGATGACCAGCATTATAGTAGCGTTTGCCCGCTCTCCAATGACAATGGCGCTCGCGGCACATGATGTCAATGCCCTGTCCAAGGGGCGCCTGATGCTGGGCATCGGGTCGCAGATAAAACCGCATATCGAGAAGCGCTATAGCATGCCGTGGTCGAAGCCCGCCAGTCGCATGCGCGAGTACGTCCTGGCATTGAAAGCAATTTGGGCTTGCTGGTACGAGGGTGCTGCGCTGGAATTTCGTGGCGAATTTTACAACCATACCCTGATGACACCGATGTTCACGCCCCCTGATGGTGCCTATGGTGCACCGCCAGTGCTGGTGGCGGCCGTGGGTCCGCTGATGACAGAAAAAGCTGCCGAAGTGGCCGATGGCATACTACTGCACAGTTTTACAACTGCCGAATACATCCGCGAAGTAAACTTGCCCGCCATGCAAGCGGGCCTCGCTAGGTCCGGCAGGTCCCGTGCTGACCTTCAGGTAGTGGGTGCACCCTTCTTTGTGACCGGAAAGACCGAGGAAGAGTTCAACCGTGTAAAGCTTGCTGCCTGTAACCAGATCGCTTTTTATGCCTCCACCCCAGCTTACCGCGGCGTATTGGAGTCCATCGGTTATGGGGAGTTGCAACCCGAGCTCACAGCGCTGTCCAAGGCTGGAAAATGGGCCGAAATGGGGCAGCGTATTGACGACAAACTGCTGGACAAACTGGCCATCGTGGGCGAGCCGGCTGACATCTCCAAAAAGTTGGCTCAGCGATTTGGTGATATCTTCGATATTTGCTCGGCCAGCGTATTCACTGGAGACGGGTATAGCGCAGGGGAATTTAGTCCATCTGTAGCAGACGCCATCAAACAGTCATCAAATTGATTTACTACAAACGCTCAACAGAGTGGTATAGAAATCCACTCAATTATTGGTCAGAAAAATTGCAGGTACACTCGATGGTGGTAGACAACATGGAAGTCTGTTTCATGGGCCACTATCTTGCTAAGCAACAGTCCACGGGTCTCGCTATGTCGCCTCTGTGGTGACTAAAGCCAGATAGCAGCCCTTCACACCCCGCCACCGGCTGACTGCATTGTGGCTAAGGAAACTGGTCGGATCATCGCCCCTGACAAGCCCCTGTCCCTGGCGAGCTACTATTGTCCCATGCCAGCTTCAGACATCACCACCACCCTTAGTTATCTCATTGCCACAGGCGAGCGGCCTATTTATATCGCCTCTCGTTGTGGTGCCGATGCTGCTCTCAAGATC
>JADFVW010000308.1 GCA_015222725.1 Pseudomonadota bacterium
CCTATGGCTGGCATCATTATGAAAATTCTGGATGGGGATGGCAATGAATGTGCGCCCGGTGTTGTTGGTGAAATATGCTGTCGGCCAGAGCTGGGGGATGCCGCCGTTGAATACTTTGGCAATCCCGACGCCTCCGGGAAAAAGATAAAGGACGGCTGGAATCACAGCGGTGATATGGGCCATATGAATGAGGATGGCTGGCTGTTTTTTGACTATCGCGTTGGTGGTGGCATCCGTCACAACGGTGACTTTATTAATCCCGCCTATATTGAAAAAGCACTGGCCGAAAGCCCGCAGGTGGATGATGTTTTCGTATACGGCGTTACCGCCTCTTCCGGCGCACCAGGGGAAAAGGATGTGGTAGCGGCGGTGGTCGCCACAGACAATGACACCTTCGATGCCACTGAATTGTTTGCCAACTGCCGAGAAAAACTGGAGCCGAATTTTGTGCCCTCTTATTTACAGCTGGTAACAGAAATACCCAAAACCGCATCAGAAAAACCACAGGAACGGTTTTTACACGATAGCTTCTGTGAAAGTGGCGAGAATGTGTATACAGAAATTTAAGCTTTGCCCGGGACGTGACATACATCAATGAAACAGATAACACATTGTTTGTATCATTTCGCAAGATAGTAATCTTGCATTTGTAAAAACAAAGCACCGAGTATAATGATGGCTAACGGTGAAGAACGCTCCCCAGCTACCAGCAATAGAGTCCTGGACGCAGCCGTCAGCTGTTTTCAATGCGCTGGTATCGACAAAACTACAATGTCGAACATCATCACCGAGTCAGGGCTGGCCCGAACCACAGTTTACCGACACTTTCCTATCAAGGACGACATTATCTCCCGGCTGGTTCTGCGGGACATCGACCACCTGATTCGCTACCTGGACACTATTCGCGCCCGGCACGAGACTATTGAGGATCAGTTGCTTGAAACGCTGGCCTTTATCATCTGCGAAATTGGCAATCGGCCGGTTCTGGCCGAACTGTTCTCCCAGGATCCTATCCGCCTGAACAGGCTGGGCTTGTCCAACCAGATTGTCATGGCTTATACCCATGAGGCAATAAAACCCACCTACGACCTTATTAAAGCCGGAGGCCGTCTTCGCGGCAATGTGAGCCTGGAGGATTTCTCCGAGTGGTGTGGCCGGGTCATCATGTCATTTGTGATAAGCCCCCATCGATACCGGGACAAACCGAGTCAAATGCGTAGCTATATTCAAAACTTCATTCTGCCGTCCATGTTGAGAGGCGATAAATAATGAACAACGAAAACCAGATGACCCTCTCCAGGCGTCGCTTTATGCAAGTGGCCAGCACTCTAGCCGTGGCAGCTGGAGGTGGCCTGCCGTTATTTCACTTCCGTCGGGCCCAGGCCGCCACCGGAAACAGTCGCTATCCTGAAAAACTCGGCAACTGGGAAGACCTGTACCGCCAGCGCTGGAGCTGGGACTATATCGCCAAGGGCTCCCACGGCTGGGTAAACTGTCGCTCGGCCTGTGAGTGGGACTTGTATGTCAAAGATGGCATCGTGGTGCGTGAAGAGCAAACCGCAACTTATGAAGCGTCCGAGCCCGGCGTGCCTGACTTCAACCCCCGGGGCTGCCAGAAGGGGGCCTGTTACACCGATGTGATGTACGGCCCCTCTCGCACAACTGTCCCATTGAAACGGACAGGAAAACGCGGCGCTGGCAAGTGGGAAAAAATCAGCTGGGACCAGGCAATCGATGAAATTGCCCACAAGATGATCGATATCGCCAAGGTGCATGGGGCAGACACCCATTACACTGATCTGGGACCAAATTTTGACTTTGGTGCTACCACCATGGGCCGATTCAAATTCCTGCACATGTCCGGCGGTACCTTTGCCGATAACTGGGGGGAGATTGGCGACCTCAATATCGGCGCCACCATGACCGTGGGCGCGGCCCATATCGGGGGCTCCTCGGATGAGTGGTTTCTGTCTGATTTCCTGGTTGTCTGGATGATGAACCCCTCGGTTACCCAAATCGCCGATGCCCACTTTCTCTACGAGGCCAAATACAACGGCTCCGAGCTGGTCGTTATTGACCCCCAGTACAGTGCTACAGCCGTCCATGCCGACCAATGGTTACCACTGCGTTCTGCTACCGATGCCGCACTGGGCATGGCAACTGCGCGCCACATATGGGACAGCGGCAACATCGACCTCCCCTATGTGCGAGAACAAACAGACCTGCCCATTCTGGTGCGCCTGGACACCGGTCGCTTCCTGCGCGAAGCCGACTTGCTGGAGGGTGGCCGTCGGAAACTGCTTTATATGTGGGACCCTGTGGCCAACAAACCGGTGGAAGCACCGGGCACACTGGAGAGTGAGCAAAACCTGATTCGCCTGCCCGAGGGCTTTGAGCCGCCCATAGAAGGCAGTTTTACCGTTACGTTAAAGGGCGGGGAAGAAATCAGCGTGGCCCCGGTAGGCTCACTGCTAAAGGAAAACCTGGAACCCTGGACCTTTGAAAAAGCCGCAGAGGTTACCGGCCTGTCTGTCGCACAGATCCGCCGCTTTGCCGAGGGTTTCGCCAATGCGGAGCGGCCCATGGTGCTGTCCAGTTGGGGGGCCAACCGCTACGTACACTCCGACCTGATGAACCGCGCCAAACTGCTATGCCTGTCGCTGAAAGGAGCAATTGGCAAGAAAGGTGCCGGTTACCAGGGCTGTGGCTGGGTGGATCTGGGAGGCTTTGGATTAAATTTACAAGTAGAGCACGAGGGCATACGCGGGAAACTGGGCATGATATTGGACCTGATGAGCCCCAGCGATCTGTGGCATATGACCATGGACATCATGATGAAGCGCAAGACCCAGGAACAGGTCACCCGCGATGGCGAGCGCAAATACGAGGCCGAAATACTGTGCGCCACCAACGTAACGTCCATGGGCCTGCACCATCAGGACATAGTCTCCGATATGGACAGAGACCTGAAAGATGATTACCCCCGCCCCTTCAGTGAATATTTTGACGAGTCTGTAGAAAAAGGCTGGGACAAGAACCTGCCGCGCAGTGGTTCACCAAAAATATTCTTCAGCGGTGGCTCCAACCTGATTCGTCGCACTAACAACACACAGAAGTTTATCGACAACATCTGGAACAAGATGGAATTGATTGTCGATATCAACCCCAAGTTCTCCTATACCGCTTTGCAGTCAGATTATATTCTGCCCGCCGCCGGCTATTACGAGAAGTCGGGCATCAAGTACAGCGTATCCTATATCCCCTATGTTCATTACTGTGATGCGGCGGTTCCTCCCCTGGGTGAAGCCAAGGACGAGTACGAATTTTACTGGCTGCTCAGCAAGCGCATCGAAGAGCTTGCCATAGAACAGGACCTGCCCGTTTTTGACGGCTGCGGCAAGCTGCCCACCGACTGGAAGACCCTGAACCAACGTTATTCCAGCCACGGACAGTTTGGCCCCAAGGACGCTGAGAAAGTATCAGATCAAATTCTTGCCGACAGTCACGCCACCGCAGGTGTCACTGTAGAGCAGCTGAAGAAAACCGGTATCGCCAAGTACACCTCTACCGGTGATAACGTTGGCCCCACCGCGCTGTATAATCCTGACTGGAAAGGGGATGGTGTACTCACCACCATGACCCAGTTCACCGAGCACAAGGATCACTGGCCAACCTATTCCGGGCGCATTACCACCTACATCGATCACCCCTGGTTTATTGAGGCCAGGGAAAGTATGGCCACCCATAAGGAGAGCCCAAAGGCGGGCGGAGACCATCCCTTCCAACTGGTCTCCTGTCACTCACGGTGGTCAATCCACTCCACCTGGAGAGATACACCCCTGTTATTGCGCATGCAGCGGGGCGAACCGGTGATGTATGTTAACCCTATCGAAGCAAAACAACTGGGCATTACCGATCACGACTATGCCGAGCTCTATAACGACTACGGTACGGTC
>JADFVW010000309.1 GCA_015222725.1 Pseudomonadota bacterium
ACTGTGAAATATCTGCTGTACCGCCTTCTGTGCATCTTCGGCCCGGCCCAGGGCAGGTGATACCGTTGAATTCAAATTGCGGTCGAAGCGCGGGAAGTTACTGCTTGAAATCTCCAGCCTGAGTTTGTGGTTCGGCCTGAAAGTATGGGCAATATCCCAAAGATCGATAGTGAATTCTGTCACTTTGCCAGGCTCGAGAAACTCTTCCTTCTCCCGGTCGTTGCGATAGCGAGCCCGGATAATGCCCTCGGCGATATTTGCACAATAGCCGTCGGGTTCAACATCAACCAGTTTGGCGGTAAAGTCGGTATCGGGCGCATCGCTGCTCGCGTACAGGGTGACAGAAACCGGGCCTGAAAGAGCCAGGGGTTCAGCCAGACAGGAAGAGGTATAAACGAGTATGTCCAGACGCTCTTCAAGCTGAGCCTGGTTCAACACACCCGTTGGTACGTCAATCATGCTGCGCCCACCGGTAGTGGGGACCGGGTTCATGGGGTCGTAAACAAAACTGTCTGATGGCTGGGCCTGCTGAACTTGTGTACGGAGTTCCCCATCTCCCATTCGGCTGTTGGCCTGGCCGGCACTGTGCAGATAATATGGCCGGACAGTATGAGCGGGGGGCCAGGTTTTCGCTTCCTTCCAGACATTTTCTCCCATTTGGTAGTAGCGAACCTGGTTGTCGGTCATAAAGGTTTTGTCTTCACCTTTCAACCAGTGCCCGAACCAATCGAATAACATACCCGAAAGAATGTCGGGCCCGGTTAAGGCTTCGGGGCCGAAGTCTCGCTCGCCTGCATAACTGGGGCGGCTATTGTAATAGGCGCTGTGATCTGTAGGGCCGATAATCATCCGATGTTGATCGCGTACTCTCTTGTCGCCGCGTTCCATCAGGGCGGCATTGAAATCCATATGCCCTTTCAAGCAGGTGTCATACCATGAGCTCAAGTGCATTACCGGAACTTCGATCTTATCGGCGTGGGATACGTTATCTACTTTCTTCCAGAAGTCGTCGTAAGCCGGGTGAGATAACCATTCCCGCCAGTAGGGGGCCGCGCCGTTCTGGTAAGCGGGAAAGTCAATGAGGGGCAGGTAGCTGGCGGATTTAATAAGGTCACTGGATGCCTCGACCAGTTTTTGCTCTGCCTCTGCCAAAGCGCCTGGCTCCAGATTGAGGCGGGAAAGTGTGTCGCGCGCCAGGATTGTCCATACCCATGACAGCTGGAATCCCAGCTCAAAAGCACCTCCGGCGGAGTAGGTCCAGCCGCTGTGAAAATTGGTGGCCGTCATATAGGAGAAAGCAGCCTTGAGATGGGGAGGGTTTTCAACAGCGCCTTGAATTGACGCCAGGCCCAGGGCACAGGCACCGTACAGGCCAATATTACCGTCAGACCAGGATTGAGATGCAGCCCATTCTACCGTGTCGTACGTGTCCCTGCCTTCATCGCCATAAGGCTGCCATTCGCCCTCAGAGCCCGATCTTCCTCGAGCCTCCGTGGTGACCACGGCATAGCCTTTCTGGGCGGCAATAAGAGGGCTGAACAACAGTTCATGTACCACGAGAAACATGTCATTGTCGTAGGGGTGCTGATTCACCAGGGTGGGATAGCTGCCACCATCGTCTGGCCGATAAATATCAGCGGCCAGCTTCACCCCATCGCGCATTGTTATCATGACGTCGCGTTCGACTATTATATTGTGGGTCATCCAAACTCTCCCTCAGCTGAACCTGCTAATTAAAGTCCGTAGCTAATCGTAAAATCGAGCAAAGATAAAGTAAAGCAACTTTATCAATATTTGTCTGCTCATTTTTGCCCTGAACGGTGCGACCGACCGGAGATAGTTTGAATACGAATCACATAGCGTGTGTGCTGGCCTTAAATTACCAGGCCAATACTGGCACCATGACTTGAGGCTTCTGCCAAGTGCCGCGGCAGCCATGCGGAGCCCGCCACATACACCTGCTCGATGTTTCCTTGGGCTTTGAGCTGGTCATACAGGTCGTGTTGCGGCACCGATCCACAGACCAATACGATGCTATCGAAGCCTTCTTTACTATAGCTTGCATCACCCCAGGATGAGACGAGCTCGACGCTGTCGGCTTTGACTTCATTCAGCATCAGGTTCGGATGCATTTTCACGCCGCACTGCTCCATATGCTTTAGCACCATACCGATAGAGTATCGGGCAATGTCCGAGCCCAGATGGACTGATTTACTGAACACTTCCACCTGCTTGCCCTGTTCTGTCAGGTATTCGGCGACACAGGGTGTCTCGTAATAGTCTTCCATTGAAATGATGGCAACCCGGTCTCCTGTTGTGGCCTTGCCCTGCATCACATCCCAGCCCTGTACCACATGGGGCAGGTCGATACCGGGGGTATCATTGGGAACGCGTGGGGTTGACCCGGTGGCGATAACCACTGCATCCGGCGACAAGGCATTAATAGCGTCGATATCTGCAGTGGTCTGTAGTTGCACATCGACCCCCAGCCTGGCCATTTCGTTTTCCTCAAAATACGCCTGGTCTTCGAAATCGTCGCGCCCGGGGGCTTTGGCAGCAATAAGTAACTGTCCCCCCAGCCTTTTGCCCTGTTCAAGCAGGGTCACCTTGTGGCCACGCATGGCCGCAACCCGGGCGGCTTCGCAACCGGCAATACCACCACCTACTACCACCACGTGTTTTGGCGTGTCTGCCAGCTTGTACTGCTCTTCCCACAGCAATTCCTTGCCAATGACAGGGTTGATGGAGCAGGTAGGTGTATAGGGGAAAGTCTTGGGCTCTGAGGCCTCATCGATGCAGCGGGTACAGCCAATGCAGCGACGTATCTCGCTGAGCCGGCCCTCCCGTGCCTTGTTGGCGAATTCAGGGTCGGCGATACCTGCTCGCACCATTCCTACCAGATCACAGACTCCGTCCCTGATCAGTTCCTCCGCCAACACGGGGTCGTTAATGCGCCCGGAAAACAGGACCGCAGGCCTCGGACTTATCTCGGCGAGATCGGCCATTGCCGCCTGGCCAAACTCTCGAAACTGGGCATGGGCATAGTAGGAGTTGGGTACATAGGATGGTGCGCCCCAGCAGTGTCCGGCGTCGATGTCTACAAAATCGAGTAGTCCGGCTTCGGCGATGGCGTAGAGCATCTCGCGCATCTCCATATTATCGTAGCCATCCTTGCGAAATTCGGTACCTGCAATGCGTATGCCCAGGGCGATGGAGTCGCCCACGCGCCGGCGGATGCGTTTCAGCGCCTCCAGCACGAAACGGACCCGTTGCTCGGGCCCACCGCCCCACTGGTCCGTGCGCCGGTTTGTTACCGGCGATAAAAAGCTATAGGCCAGGGTTTCGTGGGCGCAGTGAATTTCTATGGCATCGACACCGGAATTTTTGGCCACCTCAGCGCCATCGGCATAGGTGTTGAGGCAGAACTCGATCTCCTGTTCTCCCAGCACATGGGGCGTATAGTCCTGCACCCCCAGGACGGGGACCGGGGAGGGTGCCCACACGGAGTTGAGGTGGGTCAATTGCACAACCGCCACGGAGCCGCTGCAGTGTACTTCGTCACAGAACTTTGCCATATCCTCGCCAAATGCGGGATCCTGATAGGCACCAAAATGTGAGGCGAAGCCCACTGAAAGACCTATTTCATCCGGCGTTTCCGGTGGAAATGGCGAGTTTAGCAACCAGGTCTCGCTGCCAATCCAGCCTGTACCACCCCGGGCCTTGGCACCATGGTGCTCGATAAAGTGCTTATCCAGACGACCCGGCATCATCGAGGAATTGATGGTGTTGGTGGTTTCACAGATACGGTTTGGCACCCGCATTGGCCCCACCTGCAGGGGGGTGAAAAGGTGTTCGAAATTCACTTTACTCAAGGTTTCATTCTCCTCTTTTTATGCCTGGCACATCTCTTTTAGCAACCGATTTACGCGGAACCTGTCGGTGAGAGAACTACAATTGCAAAGGGGCGATCGGTTTGTTTCTGGAAATAGCCCCAGGGTGGGAACAATTCGGTTAATTTTGGCCACAAGGCAGTGCGCTCTTCATCGGAAGCATCGCGTGCAATGACCTTCATTTTATTGTCATCGAGCTGCGCCGCGCACTCGGGATTGGCTCGGACATTGAGAACCCAGGCAGGGTGCGTGTCATAGCCGGCCAGCGAGCCGACAACAATCATATCGTTGCCATGTTGCAGGAAGACCAGAGGCGTTGTGCGTTCTTCTCCCGATTTGCGCCCTAGAGCGCTCAGCAATAAAGTGGGTAGCCCGGAGGGGCCCGCCCCCGTTGACCTGCCCTCAGGGTTGGCCAGATAGTCGGCGACATCCGCTTTCGCATCACCCTTTATACGTTCCAGGGACTCGGTGGCTTCCTTTAAGCCTTCCCAGTCCTCATCGGACATAAAATCCGGCTTTATCATATTGTCACGATTTGACATATTTAGCCCTCAGCTTTTAGTGGGTTGGACATCATCTGGTTTTTGCACAGCTTGAATTATGAGTCTATGTTCTATTCACAATGAGCACAAATGCATGTCCCGAAAAGAGATTTTGAAGGCCGGAATTGATGCGATGCAAATTGGTGGCGGGCGGTTTTAGTTATTAGACTTTTCCAATGCCGGCCGGTAGCAGGGCTGGTTTACATTGTTGTCAAATGATCTCTTATATTTGATTGTGTTGATCCATGCGGCATCATCTTAGATTGACAGGCACAGATTTTAGCCGGGACACAGGTATAATCAGGGACTGATGCGAGGCGGGATGTGTTCCTGCCAGATTACATTTTTTTGCGGGGATTCCAATGAAACCAGCACCATTTGATTATTATGCGCCGGAGACCGTTGATGAGGCTGTATCTCTCCTCCAAAGGCTTGAGGATGATGATGTTGATGCCAAGATTCTGGCGGGGGGGCAGAGTCTTATGCCCATGCTTAGCCTGCGGATGGCCAGGCCGGAAGCCCTTGTTGACCTGGGTAAAATAAAAACCCTGGACTATATTCACGAGGAAAATGGCGTGATCCGCATCGGTGCCATGACTACCAAGAGTGCGGCGGAAGATTCTGTCCTTTTGCAACAAAAACAACCACTGCTACATGCGGCTACACAGCATATAGGCCACCGACAGATTCGCAACCAGGGTACGGTGGGTGGTTCTTTTGCCCACGCTGACCCCGCCGCTGAATATGGCGCTATTGCGCAGGCTCTGGCTATGGAGATGGTTGTAGTGGGGCCAGATGGCGAGCGTGTCATTCCGGCTGACGAATTTTATCTGTCGTTTCTCACTACCGATATTGACTGCTCCGAGGTTCTTACCGAGGTGCGGGCGCCGGTTATGTCCGAGGGTACAGGCTGGGCGTTTCAGGAAATCTGTCGCAGGCAGGGCGATCTGGCTTTGGCTGGGGTTGCCGTGACCCTGAAGATGGCAGCGGGCAACTGCACCGATGTGGTGATTGCCGTTTTCGGTGTCAACGCCATAGCGGCCAGGCTGGCGGATGCTGAGCAGCTGGTCAATGGTAGCGCACCCGGGGAAGCGCTTTTTGCCAAAGCGGGTGAAACCGCAGCAGCAGCGCTGGATGAGCCCATTACCGACGTACACGCCACCGGGGAATACCGCCGCAGCCTGATAGCGACATTGGTCAGACGCTGTCTCGCTGAAGCAGTCGCAGGGGCGGCTTAATACACCGAAACCATATTGAGAAACGCAAGAGGTTTAAATCGATGACAGCACTACAACAGCTTAAGCTCACTGTGAATGGCGTGAACTACGAACGCGAAGTTGATCCGCGCCTGACCCTGGTTGATTTTCTGCGCCATGAACTGCAATTAACAGGCACCCATGTCGGTTGTGAGCACGGTGTTTGCGGTGCCTGCACCATCATCAAGGACGGACAGGCCGTGCGCTCCTGCCTGATGTTGGCAGCACAGGCCGACGGCGCAAGCCTGCAGACGGTTGAGGGCTTACGCAACGCGCAAAGCGGTGAGTTGCACCCCATTCAGCGGGCCTTTATCGAAGAACATGGGCTGCAGTGCGGCTTCTGTACCCCCGGATTTCTTATGGCTACACTCGACTTACTTGAGAGGAACCCAAATCCGACGGATCAGGAAATAAAAGACGCCCTGGATGGCAACCTGTGTCGTTGCACGGGCTATCAATCAATTATCCAATCGGTACGTTTGGCAGCCGCCAAAACCCAGGGTGGTAAGCTGGCTGGTGCCCACGGTAGTGCATAAGCCCCGAACCCTGGAGGAGACAATCTGTGGCTATTGAAATTCCCGCATTACCGGAAGACATGCCGACCACTTCTCCCCGTTTCGTGGGTAAAGAGGTCGATCGCATAGAAGACCCCGGGCTGGTCACAGGCAGCACGCAGTTTATCGATAACTTTGATCTGCCCGGCATGGCCCATGCGGCCATCATGCGCAGCCCCCATCCCCATGCCAGAATTGTCAGCGTAGACGTCAGCGCCGCTTTGCAGTTACCCGGTGTGGTGGCGGTGTTGACTGGTGAGGATATCAAACGCTGGTGTAGTATCGGTACCACTTCGCCCGAGGGTTGGGGCAGCACCCCGATGGCGGTAGATAAGGCTCGCTTTGTAGGTGAGCCGGTGGCAGCCGTAGCGGCAAGCAACCGATATATCGCCGAGGACGCGCTTGAACTGATCGAGGTGGAATATGAGCTACTGCCCACAGTAGCAACCCCGGATGAGGCGCAGGCGCAGGACGCCCCGAAAATATTTGAGCAGCAAGACAGCAATGTTATTCATGACAGGCGCTACACCTGGGGCGATGTAGATACTGTCTCTTATACACATC
>JADFVW010000310.1 GCA_015222725.1 Pseudomonadota bacterium
GCCGATAGCGCGGATCTGGATATTGAAGATATGCAGATATTTGTTAAAGGGTCTCCCGACCGCTCCGTATCTGCAGCGAAAATTTGCCGGGATGGCATTTACAACTTTACGAATATGGCCACCGGTGAGTTGGAGGGTGAGCCAGGGCAGATTCAGGCCTATATCAGCTATAAACCCGATAATAACTCCCCGCCATTTTTCTGTACCTATGTCGAGGTAGAGGTAGATACAGAAACTGGTGAAGTAGAGGTGCTGGAACTGGTGAGCAGCCATGATATTGGCAGGGCGATACACCCGGCTATTTGTGAAGGGCAGATGGAAGGGGGTGCTCAACAGGGCCTGGGTATGGTGTTGACCGAGGAGACCTACTTCGACGAGAAGGGCTTTGCCACCAACAATAGCTTTACTGATTACAAAATGTTGGGTGCATCGGATATGCCTAAAATGACCTCTATTTTGGTAGAAAATCCTGATCCTTTTGGACCTTTTGGTGCGAAGAGTGTCGGTGAGGCTGGGCTGGTAACACCCGTAGGTGCAACAGCGAATGCCATCTATCAGGCCACGGGTATTCAATTTACCCAGGGTCCAATTACACCAGAAAAAATTCTCCACGCAATTAAGGAGAGAGGGCTCAGCTATACCTGATAGTCACCTCAAACTGGTATAGTGGCAGAATTATAGCGACTTACCCCGTTTGGAATGGAGTTGAAGGTAATGAGTTCAGAGCAAACCATCGATGAACTCGCCCGCTTGGGCGAGTGGCTTCATCGCGGCGATAAAGCAGCCCTGGCTACCGTTGTCAGCACATGGGGCTCATCCCCACGGCCAGTGGGCAGTCATCTGGCTATTAATGAAAATGGCGAATTTCTGGGCTCGGTCTCCGGTGGCTGTATTGAGGGCGCTGTAGTCGCCGAAGCACTTGAGGTTATGGTCGACGGCAATCCGCGGGTATTGGAGTTTGGCGTTAGTAATGAAGAGGCCTGGGAAGTTGGCCTGTCCTGCGGTGGCGCAATTAAAGTCTATATAGAGCGCGTGCAATGAAAGCGGCACTGCTGGACGAACTACAGAGTGCCCGGCGGGATAATATTCCCGTAGCCGTGGTTACCCGTATAGAAAACGGAAACCAATTCCTGGTCTATAGCGATGCCTGTTCTGTCGCTGATTTAACCCCTGCGGTGCTGGCGGAGGCACGTGAAATTCTTCGCGCTGCGCGCAGTGCCATGATAAACGAGGGGAGGCTATTTGTTCGCAGCTATGTTCCCGCCTACCGTCTATTTATTATTGGTGCAGTTCATATTGCGCAGGCTCTTTCGACACTGGCTTTGGAGTGCGGCTATGAGGTCTGTATCATCGACCCCCGGCGCGCATTTGCCACCCGGGAAAGGTTTCATAATGTAGAACTTTGTGATCAGTGGCCGGATGAGGCGATGGCACAACTCGTTCCCGATGCGCAGACTGCCGTCGTCACTCTGGCACATGACCCCAAGATAGATGACCCCGCACTAATTGCAGCGCTCAATAGTGATGCTTTTTATATCGGTGCGCTAGGCAGTCGTCGAACGCATGCCAAGCGCGTAGAAAGGCTTACAGAACTGGGGTTGGGGGACAAGCTGCAGCGTATCAATGCGCCGGTTGGTTTAAATTTAGGGGGGCGCTCCCACGCCGAGATAGCCGTGGCGATTCTGGCCCAGTTAATTCAAGCCAGATATAGTAGCTGAGCGATGCTATTTGATCGCTTTGACTGTGCGGCTGCGGAGGGGGTGATTCTTGCGCACACAATTAGAATTCCCGGGAAAACACTTAAGAAAGGCTGGGTATTGGCCCCTGAAGACTTGGCTGCATTACAGGACCATGGCATTCGCCAGGTGTCCGGGGTGCGCCTTGAGTCGGGTGATGTCGGTGAAAATCAGGCGGCGCTTGAATTAGCTGAGGCTCTGGCGGGAACGAATTTACGCATTGGTAAGCCCACTGCTGGCCGGTGCAACCTCTATGCCCTCCATAACGGGCTGGCAAAAATTGACAGGCAGGCCATCGATAGCATTAACCTGCGTGATTCCGGCATTGTAGTTGCCACCTTGTCTGAGCAAGCCGAATGTCTGCAACAGCAGGCGGTAGCCAGTATTAAAGTAATCCCCTTCGCTGTTTCTCGCGAGAGACTGGACAGTACCCTGGCGGTGGCAAGTGGCGGTGACAAGGCTGTCGATTTGATGCCCTTTCAGGCTTGTTCTGCCGCATTGATCCTCACCGAAACTGTAGGCTTTAAAGAGTCTCTGCTCGACTCCACATTACGAGTGACTCGCGAGCGTGTCCTTGGCTTGGGTGGAGAGCTTATATTTGAGGCTCGCTGTAACCACAGCGTGGAGGAGGTGTGCGAGGCCATCCGCTCTGCACAGGCACATAAGCCCGACATAATACTAATATGCGGGGCCAGCATTACTGTTGATCCAGCCGATATTATACCGTCAGCCATTGTTGAGTCCGGGGGAGTGATAGATCATTTCGGTATGCCTGTGGAACCGGGAAATATGTTGCTACTGGCCCATATTGAAAGCTGCCCCGTGATTAACCTACCAGGTTGTAGCCGCTCCCCGAAGCTCAACGGTCTGGATTGGGTTATGCAGAGAATAGCCGCTGGTCTACCGTTGGGCAAAATAGATATCTTGTCCATGGGGGTTGGGGGCTTGATTAAAGATATCAGCCACCGCTGGCGTATGCGCGAGCAGGCGGTATTGGCCGAGCAGTTCCAGTCACATCATAAAGTGGCGGCAATTGTTTTGGCGGCGGGAAGCTCCAGAAGAATGGGTGAACAACATAAAGTGCTGGCAACGGTTGGTGGTATTTCCATGGTGAGGCGTGTCGTGGATGCTGTACTGAAGGCTGAGATTGATACGACGACGGTGGTAACAGGAGCGGCGTCTGATGAGGTCAGAGCCGAACTACAGGGTTGTAATGTATCTTTTGCTCACAATGCTGATTACGGAGATGGAATAGCGAGCTCATTAAAGCGGGGCCTGTCTTCACTGGATGAGGATATCGATGGTGTCATGATCTTGCTGGCAGATATGCCGTTTATTACGGCAAGTCATATTAATGATCTGCTGGCTGAATTTAACCCCGCCACAGAACGGGATATAGTGGCCCCCATAAGGGCTGGTAAGTTGGGCAACCCCATTATATGGTCTGCCCGTTATCTTCCGGCTATGATGCAGCTGAGTGGTGACCGGGGCGCCCGGCCACTACAGGACGAATTTGCCGCCAATATTTGGGAGGTTCCCATGGGGGACGATGCGATCTTTATGGATGTAGATACCGTGGCCGAGTTGGCGGGGGCGAATACTCGCTGTGAGTGATACGCATAACTGGTCGCCCGAGAGCCTGCGTCGACAGTTTCCCATATTGGACAGAAAGGTTCATGGCGAACCCCTACATTATCTGGATAACGCGGCAACGACTTTCAGCCCCGAGTGTGTGCATGAGGCAATGTCGCGTTACGAAAACCATTATCGCTCCAATGTGCAGCGGGGAGTGTATCAACTGGGTGTTGAGTCCACCGAGGCCTATGAGGAGGCGCGCAACAGCGCGGCGAAGTTCCTCAATGCCACTTCTGCAGATGAAATTATTTTTACTTCGGGCACAACGTTTTCTGTAAATCTTATTGCATATTGTCTATCCCAGTCGTTTAAACCCGGTGATGAAATAGTGGTATCGGTCGCCGAACACCATAGCAACTTTATACCCTGGCAGCGCCTGCGAGAACAGTGCGGGGTAGAAATGAAGTTGATACCGGTGTTGGCCAATGGCAGTCTTGATCTCAGCCAGTTGGATACCATCATTACCGATCGGTGCCGTCTTGTCGCCGTAAGCCATATATCCAATGTCACCGGGTCCATAACAGACTTGAAGCATATTACCGGGCTTGCACATCGTCAGGGTGCACTGGTGTTTGTTGATGGTGCCCAGGCCACTCCCCATGGCCCCGTAGATGTTCAGGCACTCAATGTTGATTTCTATGCATTTTCAGGTCATAAAAGCTATGGCCCCACCGGGGTTGGGGTGCTGTGGGGACGGCGAGAGTTGCTGGATGCACTGCCACCCTTTTTAACGGGGGGAGGCATGATAGAGCGCGTCACTGCACAGACCACTCGCTACCTGTCGGGTAATCGCCGCTTCGAGGCGGGCACTCCACCCATTGCGCAGGTCATCGGCCTTGGTGCTGCACTGGATTGGTTGATGGCATTGCCCTGGCAGGAGATACGCGACTATGAACAGAAACTTTCAGGCCGTCTGCTAGCGGGCCTACTCGACATCCAGGGTCTGAGATTACTCGGAGAACAAGCCGTCACACACCGCGCCCCTATATTCTCTTTCGACATAGAGTCTTGCCACTCTCATGATGTGTGCCAGATACTCGATGACTACGGTGTAGCGCTGCGAGGTGGCCATCACTGTGCGCAGCCTCTAATGGATGCTTTAGGTTTGGTGGCGACCAGCCGTGCCAGCATTGCCGTGTTCAACAACGAAAGTGATATTGACGCGCTGCTAGTGGCGTTAAACAAGGTGTTGGAGGTGCTGCGGTGAGTCGTGGGCTTTATGACGGCGAAATCAAGGCGCTGGCTGCATCACAAATAGCGCCTCAATCACTTCCTGGGCCCGATCTACAGATCTCTGTGGACAATCCGTTCTGTGGTGACCGAATAGATCTGCAGTTGAATATAGAGGCGGGGCGTGTAACGGCACTGGCACAGGATATTCGGGCTTGTATGCTATGCCAGGCCTCAGCCAACGTGGTAGCGAAGTCTGCTATTGGCCTGTCGCGAGATGACATTGAGGCCGTCAGCATTGAATTGACAGCGATGCTGAAGGGTAATGATAGTGATTGCTGGCCCCCTGTCGACTGGGAATCACTGGCTCTGTTTGAGCCAGTGTCTCGACATAAGAGCCGTCACGGCTGTGTCACACTGCCATTTACGGCCCTTCTTAAGGCCCTGCCCGACACGCCTTAACAGTATTAATGGCTGGTTCCCGCCGATAAATGGGTCTTGTTGTAGATATTATATTTCCCTACCGGGCGCTTCATGGGTATTCGCTTTACTTCTTCGAAGGTCTCGGCATCGTAGACAATAATAGCCCCGTCGTCTTCCATAATACTCATCAGCGTATAGCGACCGTCTTTGGTGAATTCCAGGTGTGCTGCTGTTTTGCCCGGTTCTGGTTGCAGTGTTTTAACAATCTCTAAAGTTTGCTTATCGATAATATGGACTTTATCTTTATTGGGGCCAAAAAATACATCGCTCCATGCATAGCTTGTATTTTCATGGGAGCGCATAAAGAACCCCGGCCCTTCAGTTTTGATACGCTTGATGGTTTCCCAGCTTTTCATATCGATAACTGAAATTTCTGCACTGCGAAAGTTTGGTGTCGCCAGAACCTGTCTGCCCTTATGATTCCAAATGATACCGGAACCCAAATGAGGCATTCCCGGAAGGTCGAGTTCCGCTATTTTTCGTTTGAGGTCTAAATCTATGACAAGCCCGTTTTTAATGTCCCCTTTGGTACCTGAACCCAGAGGGCGGGTGGCGCCGATTACTTTTGTATAGTCGGATGAAAAGAAGAAGTCGTCGAGAACAACGCCAGTATTGATATGAATAGGAGTAAATAAGTTTTTAGTGTTGTTTTTTGAGCCCTGTTGATTAGATTTTTTTGGTGGGTTTTTGATAGCGGGCCCATAGGGTACCTCCCACAGTTCAGGAACATCTTTCAGAGCGACGACGAAGCTCTTTCGCTGACGCGCGTGGTAGACAGCACTGAGCCTGGAGCTTTTTCCCTCGAGTGAAGCTACTGGAATAGTTTTAATCAGGGATAAGTCTTTGCCATCGAGAATGACCAGTGTCCGGGGCCAGTAATTCGCCACGGCAACATATTCACCATTGTCTGAAACGGCCACATTGCGTGTGTTGATTCCCGTGCGAATTTCAGCAACGTATTGCATATTATAGATATCGTATTTGCTGACCCAGCCATCGCGGGATGCAAAGTATACAAAGCGACCATCCTGGGTAAACTTTGGCCCCCCATGCAGGGCAAAATGAGATTTAAATCGGGTAATAGGTTCAAACTTATCACCGTCGAGCAAGGTTACATGATGGTCACCGGTTTCCACCACAAGAAAAAGGTTCCAGGGGTCTGCATCAAATTTTGGAGAGTTGCTGTCGAGGCTTCTGTCACCCAAATCTTTGCGGGATGCCATGATGTCAGCGTCAGTCAGGCTGGGCATTACCTCTGGTGCCTGATAGATAAATTCGATAATGCTGGCGATCTCTTGCGCGTTAAGAGCCTCTTTAAAGGCGGGCATACGTGTTGCAACCCGACCATTAAGAATGACATCGTCGGCCAGCTTTTTATCCAGACGTGCCAGGCTATCTGGCAGTAGGGCGGGGCCCATGGCACCTATCCGGGATTCGGCATGACAACTTGCACAGTTCTTTTTATAGAGAACTTCACTGGCGCTTGTAGATATCGAATTAATGGCGAGTAGGGCGATAATAGCCCCGCTCAGATAGTAACGGTTGATCATAATAGTTTAGCCAATATTAAAATTTTAGGTCGGTGCTTGCAGCTCATTTTACAGTAGCATTGTAGCGGTATAAAGCGGGCAGGCTTTATTCAGGTATGCTGGGGGCAAGTAACACGCCCGCGTAAAGCACAAAATAGATTAAGTAAGGTACTACCCACAGCAATGCTGAGAGCAATAGCAGCTCCTGCCCCAGAGAGGCAATAGGGATGGCTATGCGCAACAGCGCTGCTACAGCCAGGATCATAAAGGCCGCTACCATAGGGGCTTGAAGTTGAAGTTTTCTCCCCGTGTGGCGCAGGGTAACACGGGTCATCAGGCCCAAAGACATCAAGCCAAAACCTCCCACCGTAAATGCGTGTACCCAGCTCTCTGTGCCCACGCCCAGGCCAAAATTCTCCAGTGTTAATAAGCCTAAAGATATGCAGAGCCAGGCGTAACCCAGGTGTAATACCCAGACGATGGGTGATGAAAGAATACTAAGACTGTGCCAGCGATACAGGCGCACTGTGTGTAGAAAAAAACTGGTTAAAGCGAGAGAGCCACCTATGAGGGGAGGGGCGTGGCTGATATCCGCCGCGACCAGGCTGATGATGGACAATGCTGACAGCCATTCGAGACTGTGTATGTGCCCTATTTCTGTCGGTTTACCCTGTTCCTCAAGTTCATTTTCAGTAAAAATAGGACCTAATATGCCAAGCGTTACTGAACAGTGGAAAATGATGGCATACAGCCCAATGTACAGTCCCTGTTGTGATAGCAATGGTTCCTGCAGAAATTCTCCCAGGTAATAGCACAGGTTTCCGACAAAGAAGCCGCCGGTAATAACAAGTAGCCCAAGGGAAATATGATGCTGGATAGTGCGTAGGTCTGGCAGTACCACCCGTATAAATACAAGGAGAAAGCTGAGGTCCATAATGGCAACCAGCGCCAGTGGCAGCATGCCCGACATTGCAACGCCTAACCTGCCTAGCAGCCAGCATGAGACCAGCACCACCAGAGCGGGCTTTTGTATTTCATTACTTCCTGCCCAGCTCGGAAGAGCCGTTAGTATGAAGCCGAAGATAATAGCGGTGGAGAAGCCAAATACAATTTCATGCTGATGCCACAGGGAGGGGAGTTGATGCGATTGAGTGTCCATCCATGGCAGTACACCGGTGTAGTGGGGTACCCAGCTCAATATGAGTAATGGCCCATATATTGAACCCAGTAAAAAAAAGGGCCGGAAGGGGCTGAGCCATACAGAGCTGGTCACTTGTGCCGGTGAGATGCTGCGACGGTGGATGCGTGGTCGTATAGACCGGAGGTGATGTTCAGAACTTTGCTGGCGGTCAGAATATCTACATCCAGATCCTTGATGGAATCCGTCAAGGATATCATTAGCTCACGCCGGAACTGGGCAAACAGGTCGCTGACCCGTGTTCCCTCTTCGGTGACCTCATAGGCTGCTGTGCGTTTGCTGTCGCTGGTACCGGCTCTCGTGATCAGCCCGGCCTTGGTTAGTTTGCGCAGAGAGTATTGCAGGTTGGAAATGTCATCCCGGTTCATGAGTCGGGCAACTTCCGAGACACTTTTCGGTCTGTCGTGCATGCGAATTAAGTGCAGTACCGCGTTGTCGACCCCAGAAAAACCACCATTAACGCAGCAGGCCAGGCAGTCTTTCTGCCAGCGGTCGAAGGCGGCGCTGATGCGAAGGATTGAAAACTCCAGTTCGGTAAAGTTCAGTTCCTGCTCGCTCTGGGCCAGGTGCCAATGCTTGTCAAAAACGGGTTCACTCCTTTTTTTTCTTGTCGTCAACACATTGCTCCTGTGCACTTTGTAGTTAAGGCACAATTATAAGGGCAGTGTTGCGCATTGTAACGCTTGTTTTTCAATGTGTAATTTTAGCATTAAAATAAAGATTAAAATAGCTATAATACCGAAAGGCACTGGCAAGTCGTATTCGGCCGTGGTTATAATTCACACCATGACAAAATCACATCATCGCGAGGGGAGCCCGAATAGAGATGCCCCGTAAACCCCTGGAATATTCAATTGAGGACTGGATGCCCTATCGTCTGTGGCGTCTCTCGCGGACAGTGGGTGATACGCTCGAGGCCTACTATCGCGAAGCCTTTGGCCTGGACGGTTCAGATTGGCGCACCCTCGCTGTGCTGGCCAACTATGCACCTATTTCCGCCAAGGCACTGGCGGAAACACTCGATATACATCAGGTGCAAATGACCCGCGCCCTGACCAAGTTGCACGATCTCGGTTTACTGAGTCGCAGGACCGACAAACACGACAAACGTAAAGTTGTCCTACAGTTAAACCTCAAGGGAAAAGCAATCTACGAGGAGATCGTACCCAGGGCCCAGGCCCTGGAGGATAAGAATTTTTCCAACTTTAGCGCGGCGGAACGCAAGCAGTTCCTCGCACTCCTGGGCAAGTTGGAACGGCAGGTTTTTAAGTAAGCTCAGGCTTCGGCGGGTTTGAGTCGGGAGGTAAAGTGACGCAGCGACCCGGGTTCCCAGGTAATCTCCAGTCCTTTTATTTCACCGGCTTTTTTATAAATCTCCTCGAAGCA
>JADFVW010000311.1 GCA_015222725.1 Pseudomonadota bacterium
GGCCTATCCTGCCGACGGTCCAGGCGCTACATAGCATGGCGACGGTGGCCGCGGCCAGGTTGGCGGTTGCCAGCCACTGGGCCTGGTCCTGGCCAATGCCGAATGCCCCCATAATATCGGGAACGGCGACGTTAATAATGGTGGAGGCAAGTACAGCGGCTATGTTGCCCGAGATAACCGCCAGCATGGCGTACCAGCGGTAGTTAATGCCATAGCGCCTGAAGAAGGTGGACATCTCGGGAGAGGCATTCACCTGGACGATATAGTTTTCTACTTCAGTCGATGTCAATCGCGACCTCTACCATCATGCCGGGGCGCAGCCACTCCTTGCCCTGTTCGATAGAGATCTCTATCTGGATGCGCTGGGTAACCTTGGTAAAGTTGCCGCTGGGATTGGTGCTGGGCAGCAGCGAGAATTGACTGGTGGCGGTGTCGCCAATGCGGGTGATTTCCCCGTGAAAATCCCTGTCGGGATAGGCGTCAACGGCAATGGCCACCGTATCCCCTTTGTTCAAATGCCTGACTTCGGTTTCCTTGATATTGGCATCCACCCACACTTTGGCCGGGTTGTGCATCAGGGCGAGACGCTGCCCCGGCACGACGTACTCGCCTTCATCGACGAAAACCTGGTCGACGATACCGGTTGCCGACGCAGTGATACGCAAGTTCTCGATGACTACAAGCTGCCTGGATATCTGCGCTACATTTCGTTCCTTGTCGTAGCTAATAGAGCGAAGTTCCTTAGCCAGTACTGCCAGCCAGCTTTGCACTCACCTCAATCATATCCGATACGATGCGGGCGTCGTCGCTGTATACATGCGTGGCGCGCTGTTGTAGCCAATAGGCGGTTGCCACGGCCAGAGCTGCCACGGCGAACCAAAGGGCTAGTTTTTTGGGTATTGTGGAATCAGAAATTGTATTCGTGTCCCCATAGGTCGCCAATGGTACTGGTGGTCTGGGTGTAATTATCCCAGTCGACCAGCAGACCGTCATAGCCAAATTCTACTGCTATACCACCGGGCGCCATGACATAGAAGGAACACATATTGTCGTTAACATGGCGACCGAGGCTGGCGATAATTGGGACATCGGCGGCTTTCGCCCTGTCCATGGCCAGACCCACTTCGTCCATTGTTTCGACTTCTACCATAATGTGGACCACACCCGCTGGATGCGGGTTGTTATACAGCGCCAGTGAATGCTGCCGGGGGTTATCCGCGTGCATGAATATGATACGTGTGTGCGGGGCACCCTCTGGCATAGGCGGAGTGAGGTCGTCACTGATACCCAGGCCGATGAGATCGGTATAGTACTCGAGTGTTTCTTCGGTGTTGGGCGCCGGAAGTACGGCGTGCCCAAAGCCCATATCGCCGGTAAGCTCGTTGCCGGTTACAAAACCGCTTACACCCAGCGGCGAATTGAAGGGCGTATAGTCCAGTGCGCGACCGTAGTACAGTTCCAGCAGGTTGCCCGAGGGATCCTCGGTGGATACGAATCCAGAGACGCAGCGCCTGGCTGCTTCATCCGCGGAACCGGCTGTCAGTTCGAAGCCTGCGGCGGTCAGCGCGTCACAGGTGGCCTGCCATTCATCTTTTGAACGAAACTCCAGCCCGGTTGCGGTTAAGCCCTCCTTCTCAGCAGGTTCAACCATAAAGCGAAAAGGGTGGTCATCCATGCGTAAAAATCGAGCTCCCTGGTCGTCCGGACGGGGCGCCTCCATAAGGCCCAGGATATTAGTTCCAAATTCGATCCAGGCAGACGGATCCGCAATTCCGAGCCTGAGATAACCAACGCTTGCAACCGACATAATTCTACTCCCAATGGGCTGAATACTGATGTTAAGAATTTGTACCCATTATCAATGATTTTGGCGTGAGTGACAGGTGTGCAGGCATCTTCTATGGCATTGGTTTAAAAATAAGACAAGCGGGTGTTAATTGATCAGTAGCGACTCGCCCGACCCCCGATTATCTGAGGCCGCCTCTACCTTATTGCCCTGTATTTTTATCGCTTGCAACAGGCCCAGGTCGCCCCAGCTGTTGGGGGTGACGGTATAGCCCATGTCGGTGAGAGCTTTGCTTGTCTGCCGGGGAATCTCCCGTTGATCGTGCCGAATTACCAGTGCGTCCGGTAGTTGATGATGGAAGCGATTTGCATTCACTGCAGTTTGTAAGGGCATGGCGTAATCGTAAGTATTTAATATGACCTGAAAGACAGAGGTAAAAATGGTGCTGCCCCCCGACGTACCAAGAATAAGTGCTGGCTGGCCGTCTTTCAGCAAGATGGTTGGCGTCATGGACGACAGCATACGTTTTCCGGGCTCGATGGCATTGTTGGGATTGCCTATAACACCAAATTTGTTCTTGACGCCCACCTTGGCACTGAAGTCATCCATCTCATTATTCAGCACAAAGCCGCCTCCTTCCACCACTACGCCGGAGCCAAACTCCCAATTAAGGGTATAGGTGATGGCGACGGCATTGCCGTACTTGTCCAGTACACTGAAGTGTGTCGTATCGGTAGATTCAAGTCCGGCTTTAATGTGCGAAGTTGCCGAGATAGCGGCCGGATTTATTTGGGCGGCACGCAACTTGAGGTAGTCATCGTCCAGTAATTTTTCAACGGGTACGTCGATAAAGTCCGGGTCGCCAAGGTATTGTGCGCGGTCTGCAAAGACGCGCTTTTCAATCTCCGCCAACAGATGGATGTATTGGGGAGAGTTGTGCCAGACATCTCGAAAGTGCTCATCGGCGAAATCGCGCATTTTCAGCAGTTGTACCAGCGCGATGCCACCAGAGCTGGGAGGCGCTACGGTGACTATAGTATAGTCTCTCCATTGCTGCCGCAGAGGTGCGCGCCATATCGCCCTGTAACTGTTCAAATCCTCCATGCTGATCAAGCCGCCACTGCGAGCCATTTGGGCCGTAATCTGACGTGCAGTCTTTCCGGTATAGAATTCGTCCGGGTTCTTCGCGATGCGCTTAAGCGTTGCGGCGAGCTGTGGCTGCTTGAAATTCTCACCGGCGCGAATGGTGGAAAAATATTTGGCAAAGTTGGTCTCTCCGCCGACCTCAATTATTTTTTCAGCCGCAGTTTGGGCCAATATCGGCGATACTGTAAAACCCTCCTCGGCAAGGTTGATGGCAGCTTGCAAAAGCGAAGCCCATGGTTTGCTGCCATATCGCTTGTGAGCTTCGTGCATGCCGCGCACCGTGCCGGGTACACCCGAGGCCCTGCCTCCCAGCAGGGAGTCCTGCTGAACAAAATTCCCACCCTCGTCCAGATACATATCCCTGTGTGCCTTGGCAGGTGCGCGCTCCCTGAAATCGAGGAAGGCGTCTTCACCGTTCATATGACTGACCATAAAACCGCCTCCGCCAATATTGCCCGCCCAGGGCAGTGTCACGGCCAGCACAAAAACTGTCGTTATTGCCGCACCGACCGCATTCCCGCCGTTGCGCAGTATCTGTCGGCTTGCCTGGGCAGAATAGTGGTCCGGCATGGCCACTGCCGCAGTACCGACGGGCTTGGAACTGGCCCAGGATCCAGGGGAGAGTAGGGCCAGTATAAGCACCAGCGCCACACTCTGCCCTGTGCTCCGACACAC
>JADFVW010000312.1 GCA_015222725.1 Pseudomonadota bacterium
AATGATCGGCCTACACTGCCTGAGGACCAGAGCATCGATGTGCCTTTCCATGTGCTGATTAAGGATGATGTCGGCATGGTTGAGAAAATTTATGAAAAAGCCGGGCTGCCTATGACCGACCAGGCCAGGTCCGAATTGAGCCAGTTTGTCGATGCGCATAAAGAGGACTATGGCAAGGTTATCTATGATCTAAAAGGGCAATTTGGCGCCGACCCGGACGAGTTGCGCGAGCGATTTAATTTTTACTATGACGCCTTCCCGGTGAAGCGAGCCAGGGGCTGAGCGCAGCGCTTCAATTTTTTGTTGGACTGATCCGGTGAAAGCTGGAGCTAAATTAAGGAAGGTATTATGACGAATATTCCCCAGGTAGTGATTCAGGGAGTGAACGAAGTTGCTGTAGACCAGGTGGCCGGCCCACAGGCTGGCCCCGATGATGTGGTTATTAAGGTTGAGCACTGCGGTATATGCGGGTCCGATCTGGGTTATATCGCCATGGGCGGCTTGCTGGGGCCCGGCGTGCCGATGCGGCTCGGACACGAGTTATCCGGCACCGTTGTTGAGGCTGGAGACAATGTACGCCATGTTGCTCCGGGAGACCGGGTGGTTATGAACCCTGAAGCGAATGGCAATCGTATTGGCAATAGCGGATCTGAAGGGGGTTTTACGCCTTTGTTACTGGTTCGTGGCGCGGCCAATGATGAGCAGGCAGTATTGAAGTTACCCGACGCTCTTAGCTTTGAACAGGGAGCGATGGTTGAACCCCTTTCCGTATCTATGCACGGGGTGCATCAGGGGCAGGTAACCGCCGAGGATCGCATCGTCATTTTTGGTGCTGGGCCGATAGGGTTGGGGGTTGTGCTGGTAGCCCAATACTATGGTGTTAAAGATATTGTGGTGGTGGATTTGTCCGAGAACAGGCTCGAAGTCGCCCGGCAATTGGGCGCCACCACGTTCAAGGCGGACAGTGGCGATTTATCGGTTTTCCTGATAGAGCAGTATGGCAGCAGCGAGATGATGGGTATGCCCATGCCGGCTGTGGATGTTTACTTTGAAGCCACCGGGGTGGGCGGCGTATTCCAACAAATCGTTGGTATGGCCCAAACTGGTGCCCGCGTTGTGGTAGTGGGCGTACATAAGGCGCCGGTGGAATTCGATCTTGTCAATCTGTTGATCAGGGAATTGCGGATTAGCGGATCCATGGCGTACCCGAATGAATTCCCCCAGGTCATCGATATGCTGGCCAGTGGCAAGGTGGATCCGGCACCGCTGATCAGTCATCGCTTTGCCCTGTCAGAATTTCCCACCGCGCTGGCGACTGCACAAGACCAGAGTCAGGCAATAAAAGTGCTGGTGGATTGTCAGAACTAAACGATACAGATAAGGCAAGTAAAAATGAACAACGTAAACGTAGAATATAACTATAGCGGAGCCAAGGTGCTGGTTACCGGCGGCAGTAATGGTATTGGCTACGGCATTGCATCAGCTTTTGCCGCTGCCGGGGCCCAGGTGACGATTACCGGCACTCGGTCCAGTGCCGATGAATATGATAACGACCTATCGGCCTTTACTTACAAGCCATTGCAACTTACGGACCGCGATGCGATACGAGCCCTCGCAGATAGCCTGGATGGTCTCGATATCCTGATCAATAATGCCGGGGCCAGTCTGCCAGGTGGCCAGGATGAATGGCAGCCCGAAGTCTTTGAAGAATCAGTACGCATCAACCTTATCTCCACCTACGACCTCGCCAATGCCTGCAAGGAGCTGCTCACTGCCAGTGACTTACCCGGTGGCGCAAGTATTATTGGCATTGCTTCACTGACATCATTTTTTGCTAATGAAATGGTGCCGGGGTATGGCGCGGCCAAGGCAGGCGTGGTGCAATTGAGCAAAACCCTTGGCATCAGTTGGGCCAAACACGGCATCCGCGCCAATGCCATTGCCGCAGGCATGATCGATACCCGCATGACCTCATTTATGAAGGACATTCCCGATATGAATGATCCCATCATGGCGCGTACTCCCATGAAACGCTGGGGTACACCTGAGGATATCGCCAATGCCGCGCTGTTTTTGGCGAGCAGTGGCGCCAGTTTTATTACCGGCCAGACCTTACTAGTGGATGGTGGTTATTCGGTATTTGGCTAGCCCCAATGAGACATAAATACCGCCATCTTGAATGGGAATCCTCAGCAAATCCCAGCATCACAGACTTAGGAAAATATTGTGAGCAATGACCTGCAAGAGCAACTCGATCTGCCGCCCATCGACCAAATTGGATTTGTTGTTCCCGATATGGATGCTGCCATCAAACTTTATGAGCCACTATTCGGCCCCTTTAGCATGATGGATTCCCCCATTGAAGGGGCCAATTTTCGCGGGCAAATAAAGGATTGTCATCTGCTGTTAGCTTTCGGTAAAAGTGGCGATATGGAGATTGAATTAATTGCGCCTTTAGGTGGAGAAGGCCCCCATCAGGAATTCGTTGATGCGGGTGGTAACGGTATGCACCACCTGCGTTACCGGGTCAGTGATCACGACGACAAAGTTAAGGCAGCAGCAAGCATTGGCTTTGAAACGCTCTGGACTATGCGTATGGGGGTGGATATTGCCTTTACCTATATGCAACGTGACGGCGTCCCCTTAATTATTGAATTTTTGCAAATGCCCTGAGCGTCTACAAAAGCAGTGGCAACAGAGCCGCGAAGGAGATAACACCTGATGAACAGCCATGAACAGGTAATGCAGCAGCTAGGCTGTGATGATTTAAACGAACTGGTAGACCGTAAGTTTCTGCAGGAGTTTGGCCTGGTAATGCCAGAGCAGTACGGCATGGTCTGCCAAAATGTGAAGGAGCAGATTGCCAACCTTGAAGCTTTGGGGGCGGGGCCATTTTTGTATGCGAATATGAAAATGCCCAACTGGAAAGAGTGTGGGAAACTGGAAGAGGCGTACGCAGAAATATCACTGGGTTATTCCAATGGTCAGCAAATTGAACTGTTGGGGGAAGGAAAAAACATTGATATTTATAGAGAGAACATTCCCGCCGATGGCAGTCTTGCCCTGCATCACGTCTGTGTCTTTCAGGAAGATATTCCCGAGCTGGCGCGCCGTCTGAACAATGCCGGTTATCCCACGGCAGGATCCGGGCATATCGGCGTCAAGGGGCTCTATACGACGACTGTCCGCTATATTGATACGCGTGAAACCCTCGGCATCTATATTGAGATGGTGGAGTACAAAATGTTGGGCAGGCACACGCCGCCCGGAGAGAAAATAATTACCGGAATAGCTAAGCTCCAGAAGCGCTTTGCCAAGAGCTAATGGAAGTGTGCCGGTATACAATACTGCCAACACAGGCTAAGGAAACACGCACCATGCCAGCATCAGAGTATGAAATCGAAGTCCACGTCAGCCGGGAAGAGGCCTGGGAAAAGCTGCGCGATTTTACAGCCGCAATTCACTATGTGCCGGGCCTGACCAGTGCGGAAATCATTACCGAGCAGCGCGAGGGCGTTGGAACCAGTCGCAGGGTAAGCCGGGGCAAGCAGGTGCTGAATGAAACGATCACTGAGTGGCACGATGGCCAGGGTTTTACGCTGCGCCTGCACCGGGGTGAAAAAAACGGCCCCATGCCACCCCTGACAAACGCATGGTATGACTACAGCTTGGTAGAGCGCGACGGCAAGCTGTTCCTGTCCAATCGCATGCGATATGAGATAGGGCTGGGTTTTTTCGGGCAATGGCTGGACAAACTGGTCATCGGTAAAGTGCTCTCCAATGCAGTACGCGACTCTACCATTGCACAAAAAATATATTACGAAACTGGCAGCACCGTCACCCCGGAGATGCTCCGGGCCGCAAAGACTGAGCTGAATATTAGCTGAGAATTATCACTGGAAAGTGGAGTACGACAATGAAGATATGGCTAATCGCCCCCTGGCTGGCGGCGCAGGAAATGGTAGAGCTGGCGGTGCACGCAGACGCTCTCGGTTTTGAGGGCATTATGGGCGCAGACCACGGTTTCATTCCCGAGGTCATGGAAAATGGCTATCTCTATTCAGAAGACGGTGTCCCTCCCATTAGCGGTGAAATGCCCTATCCGGATATCTGGACCACGATTGCCGCCATGGCCGCTGTCACCAAGCGCCTGAAATTTTCCACCGCAGTCTATGTCCTGCCCCTGCGCAACCCTATCGAGGTGGCCAAGGCTCTGGGGAATCTCGCCCAATTGAGTAACAACCGGGTCATTCTGGGGGCTGGCGCAGGGTGGATGAAAGAGGAGTTTGATGTTTACGGGGTGGATTTCAAAACCCGGGGCAAGCGCATGGTCGAAATGATCGAGGTCATGCGCAAACTGTGGGCGGGGGGCTATGTGGAACATCACGGGAATCTGTTTGATTTCCCGCCCCTGCAGATCACCCCCGCGCCGGAGCGCAATGTGCCCATCTATCTGGGCGGCACCAGTGATCTGGCACTGAAACGCTCAGCGCGCCTGGCACAGGGTTGGATCGGCGCCGGCAATGATATCGATGAGGTCCCTGAAATCCTGAGCAAGCTGAATGACTGGCGTGCAGAGTTCGGTCGGGATCAGGAGCCTTTTGAAACAGTGATCGCAGTGCGCCAACTCGAGCAGGTAGAAGCGGTTAAAAAACTTGAAGAGCAGGGCATGACCTCTGCCGTTTACGGCTTCAGCGACTACCGCATGCCACTGGCGGACAAGCTGAAAGAAATGGAGCTGTTTGCCGAACGCCTGATGCCCTTACTCGCTTGAAGCGGTAACTTTTTCAGCCTCATATTTAAGGGCTCGGGTCTCAGCGATAACACCGTTGCGCAGCGCCCTGCCAAGGATTAGTCTGGAGAGGCCGGATAAGGGGCCAGAAACTTGCATTTCGCATTTATAATGTACTGTAGCACCCCGAGCTTCAATGTAGCGACATCGCTGGCCACAGTAGAAGAGTCGGGCAACCAGTCCAAAATCTCGCCAACATACTGACTTATTGCGGATATACTCCACAATTCTATGACGAAATGAAAGCTTTATAAATCCAAGTTTAACTTTACCCCTGACCACACCTCCCAATTCGGCCGGACCGGAAGCACTTACGACAAAAGGGTTCCAGTTGGCTGATTTTGAAAAATCTTTTATAAGATCAAAAACCTTTTCCGGTCGCGCTTCGATGGTTTCTTCGTATGTAAATTTCCACATTTTTAAAAGCAGCCCCCGGGATAATGTAGTTTGTTGTTGTATTGCTCAAGAGTCCGGGGACTCCCGGACTTTTCTCAGCGAGTGGCTTCGGCCAGCACGGCACGCATGGCATCGCCAATCTTTCCGGCGGCCTCATTTGCGGGCAAGCCCATTAACTCAGCGTTGAATATCTCAGCACTGAGGGGCACCCGCACACCAGATTGCCACAGTGCCTTGACAACAGCAACGGAATCACTGCTGCCCTGCCCGGGCAGTAGTCGACCGACTGAGGTTTCTTCTGATATGTCGTCCCAGGGTTCTGCGGCTACGTCGTTGAGTTGCATGGCGCCGATCAGCGTGGAATCCAGGTTGGCGAGTTGTTCGACGGTGCCACCACTGCGAAAGTGGTGCCAGGTATCGATGTTCACACCGCAGTTACTCTGGCCGGTGGCCTTGACCAACTCAAGCGCTGTTTGCAGGTTGCCGACGGGCGACCAGGGCATAAATTCGAGGGTAACGGTCAGGTCGTGGGCGCGGGCGCGTTCAGACAGTGCCGCCAGGTGGTCGGTAACTTCCTGCTTGGTAAAGGGGTCGTCGGTAACCTGAATTACATTGAGTGTCTTTGCCCCCAGGGTATCGGCGATACGGAAAAAATCATCCGCCGAATAAGCGGCAAATGTGCTCGCCAGGCCCGCGTCGGCGGGGTCAATCGGCAGCCACGAGCACA
>JADFVW010000313.1 GCA_015222725.1 Pseudomonadota bacterium
ACTCCCGGGTGATCTACGCCGGCATCAGCCTGTTCATGCTGTCCTACCTGCTGATTCTGCTCCCCCTGCTCGCCCACCACAGGCAAATGACACACCCGGCACCCGCCTGAGGAGTTTCCTTGTGAAGTACAAGAATAAAAGCATGAATTTAGTTGTCTTTGCGCTTTGTGCGTCATTATCTGCACTGTCTCAGGCAAAACCCAATATCGTTATGATAATGACCGATAACCTGGGATACGGTGACATTGGTGTTTACGGGGGCCTTAGAGCACCCACTCCGCGCATCGACCAGCTTTCCAGGGCTGGCGTGCAGTTTAGGGATTTTCAGGTGGAACCGGCTTGCTCCCCATCTCGAGCTGCAATTTTGACTGGCCGTATGGCCGTTCGTTCCGGTACCGATGCCGTGTTGGAGCCCGGCGTACCAGGCGGGCTTCATCCCAAGGAAGTAACCCTGGCAGAAATGTTGGGAAATGCCGGTTATAAAACTGCGCATTATGGCAAGTGGCACCTCGGTTTCTCGCATGATAGGCAACCGCAGACGCAGGGATTTGATGATTTTTGGGGAATATTGTTTACCAGCGCACCGGGTGACCCAGCGGACAGTAATTTCCAGGCTATTGGAATTCCCACTCAGAAAGTATTGGCAGCGAAAAGGGGTGAAAAGGCGCGTGTGGTTGGCGAACTTACCACTGAGTATCGAGGATTAATCGATGCTGAAATAACGGACAAAGCAATCTCCTATATAAACGACAATGCAGACGGCGACCAGCCGTTCTTTTTGTATTTGCCGTTTATTAACCCGCATAACCCGGTTGTGGCACACCCCGACTTTCAGGGCAAGTCAGGGGGTGGTGCCTACAGCGATGCCTTGATGGAGATCGATTACAACACCGGGCGCATCCTCGATGCGATTGCAGCTAAGAATATTACCGAAAATACTATTGTCATCTGGCTCTCCGACAACGGCCCTCAGCGGATTACACTCGAGCCGTATCACAGTGGTGATCCCGGGCCCTGGTCCGGTGAACTGGGTAGTGTATTTGAGGGGGGTTTGCGGACAGTCGGGATGATTAGCTGGCCCGGAACCATTAAGCCGTTTGTGTCAGATCAGATGTTCCACTCTATGGATTTCTTTTCGACACTCGCGCAGTGGACTGGCGCAAGGGTACCGAAGGATCGGCCCATCGACAGTATTGACCAATCTGAGTACCTGTTGAATCAGGAGGTCGGCAGCAAGCGAAATCACGTCATGGTTTACTACAACGGTGAATACGCCGCCATGCGCTACCTTCATTTCAAAGTGATGCGCGCTATATACCCTCGCAATGCCAGCTTAATGGGTGATTCGACATACCTTAAATCGATACCTCGCATCTACAACCTGAAAGCAGACCCCAAAGAGGAATATATTATCTCGGGGGGAATTGAAGGGGTGGTGCGAAGCCTGGTCCTCAAGGAAGCGGAGCTTAGACTAAAATACGAGAATAGCTTTGACGAATTCCCCAATGCGGATTATGGCTATTTGAAAGAATAGACAATGTTGCCGCATGAGTAAGAAGATAACCAGAGACCCTCTATGCAATTATCGCAGCGAATTGCCGATAGCATAGCGGTGCGTTTAGCCGGATAATAACAAAAACGACTTGGCGACGAGCAGTGACATATAACAAAGTTGACAGGCGCTCATTTATCAAACTAGGTGCGGGGATTGCCGGCAGTATGACTGGCTCTTCTCTTTTGGCGGCACAGGGAAAGACAGGTACATACCCCGGCGCAATTAATAAGCCTGTAGATATCAAATCCTCAGGGGAATTATGGCGCCTGGGTGCGGCAGACCTTGCACAGTTAATTGCCAGCAGAAAGGTGTCGAGCCGCGAGGTAGTGCAAGCTCACCTCGAGCGTATAGAAGAGATTAACCCTAGCGTTCGAGCTATTCCCCTCATACTAAAAGACGAGGCCATCGCTGCCGCTGACAATGCAGATCGATTGTTGGATCAGGGCGTACTATCAGGTCCATTACACGGTGTGCCGATAACCGTGAAAGAGGTTATTGACCTGGCGGGTACACCGACAGCCAATGGTGTAGCAGCATTTTCCGATAAGATTGCCTCCAGGGACGCCGCGGAAGTGTCCGCCCTGAAACAAGCTGGTGCGATTCCCATTGCACGCACCAACTGCCCCGATTTTTCCATCCGATGGGATACATCCAGCTCCCGCTATGGGCGGACTCTAAACCCCTGGAACCCCAATGTAACCCCGGGAGGCTCCAGTGGCGGCGAAGCGGTGGCACTGGCGACAGGCATGTCGCCACTGGGCATAGGCACTGACCTGGCGGGCTCCTTACGTTATCCGGCAATGTGTTGCGG
>JADFVW010000314.1 GCA_015222725.1 Pseudomonadota bacterium
AATGATTTGCAGAATAGATTCACAGAGCTACTGTGATGTCCGGGTAATTTATCGCGGACACAAGGTTAATGTGCGGAGTTCAACGTGCCCGGCCCCTGTGACGGCATCGCAAGCATGTGCGACCCGCCTGTGAAGGTGCGATTCTAGATTAATAGGTTCGCTGGATGGCTATCGAAGGAATATTACAATGTAATATCAATTGCCCAATTAAAAGAAACACTGCTCGTCGCCGCGATAGGTGCTTACCTCACTCTCTACCTTTCCGTCCACTATTAACAGTGCCGTCCTGAAGCGCTCACAAATCTCCCCGGCTTTGGCATGGCGCAGAAATATGGGGTCCCCAGGTTTTAGTTTGTGCGACTTGCAAACCACAGGAGTCTGAACTTCTCCCGCACCTTCCATAGGTAGTAGACTGCAGTTTTCAGGGAGATAGGGGCTAGGCAGGCGGTCTTTTCCCGCTGCCCCAGAGGCTATATACCCACCACCACTGCAGGTATAGATGTCGTCGTCCGGATTGCGCGCCACCGCCAGGGCGAACATCGCCGCCGGGACAAACTCCAGGTCCACGTAGTTATCGAATATCGCTGAGGCATAGAAGGCCGAACCCACCGCTATCTCAGTACAGGCTGGATCCTGGCTGGTGGGAACCAGGCTCATGGAGCCACCACCGTTGACGAAGCGCAGATCCGCACCTGCATCGCGCACGGCTTTCACCACATCACCGCGCAGTTGCATGAGCCTGGGGATTGATTTCCGCTTCAGGTAGCGCATTACCTTGTTTTTGGCCCACTGGCCCGGAACATTATCCATTACACCGGCGATCTGGGCATCGTAGCCCATGACACCCTCCAGATGCACATGCTGGCATTGCTTTACAGACTCGTACACGCGCATGGCAGCTTCAACAGACCGCACCGGAGAACGCTTAACACCAAAATATATGGGGCCGTGCTGAGTGGACATATCGACATCAAGACACAGGGGCACGATCACACCGAGGTTTTCTGCAAGGTTATCGATACACTGCACGTGTTCAACGCTGTCGACCATCAGGGTTATGTCTGCCCCCTGCCCAATGGCCTGGCAAACATTCTCAATACTTGCGGGAACAGCGGTTGGATAGGCCACCAACAGGTCCGAAAGCCCCTGCTGGCTAAGGAATACAGCCTCATCGGCGCTGTAACACATCACACCCTGAAACTGCTCGCTGAGGGAAAGAATATGCTTGATTATCGTTACACAGCGAATAGATTTTGAAACGACGCGCACCCGTTTCCCATTAGCGGCGGCCAATACCCGGCGGGCATTTTCGGCTATGGCATCCAGGTCGATAATGGCCGCGGGCAAGGCACGGCCATCGATGGCGCTTTTGTAGTCTTCGTAGCTTCTAAACATGACGTATGCGCCTCACAGGCCTATCCCATATTTAAGGAATATAACCCACGGGCAAGCAGAATGTGTCCATCCCAATTAGCTCGTACAAAGTTTCTTACAAATAGGGGGCGCCTGAGGGGTGCCCCTGAAGAGAATATCGCCCGTCCTGCGGTTCAGGGCGTCAAACTCTCCTGATCTGCCCCTTCCTTGATCGGAATCATCAGGTCTTCCTTGCTCACACCCATCATCATCAGGGCGCTGGCAGCGACATATATGGAGGAGTAGGTGCCAATGACCACACCTACAATCAGGGCGATGGCAAAGCCGTGAATCATCTCGCCGCCAAATATTGCCAGGGACATTAGCACCAGTAATGTTGTGAGGGACGTGACCACAGTTCTGCCCAGTGTTTCGGTAAGAGAGATGTTGATAATCTCCTGTGAATCTGCCCGGCGCAGTTTGCGGAAATTCTCCCGGATACGATCCGATACAACAATGGTATCGTTGAGCGAGTAACCAATGACGGCCAGAACCGCCGCCAGAACCGTCAGGTCAAATTCGAATCCCATAATCGAGAAGAAGCCCAGGGTGATGATGACGTCGTGAACCAGTGCTATAACCGCACCCACGGCAAACTTGATCTGGAAGCGGAAGGCGATATACAACATCACCAGGCCCAGCGCCAGCAACATGGCCAGGCCGCCCTGCTCGCGCAATTCATCACCCACCTGGGGGCCGACAAATTCGATGCGGCGCAGCTCAACGGTTCCGGAGAACGCTTGCTGCAATATAACCAACAGTTCGCCGCCCTGCTTGTCGGAATAACCCTTGGGCAGGCGGATTAACACGTCCCGGTCGGTACCAAAGCTGACTACGATCGCACCCCCGTAGCCCTCACTGCCCAGGGTTGCACGGATTGAATTCAGATCAGCGGATTCACTGTAGTGTACTTCGACCAGTGTTCCACCGGTAAAATCCAGGCCCCAGTTGAGCTGTTTGGTGACCAGAGAACCAATAGAGACCGCCAGCAAGATAAAGGAGAAGGCCATTGCCAGCTTACGCTGTCCCATAAAATTAATCATTTTCATGCTCCCTTCCCTCCTATGGACAGCTTTTTAACCCGGCGCCCACCGTAAAACAGGTTCACCAATGCCCGGGTGCCCATGATGGCGGTAAACATAGAAGTGATGATTCCCACTGAGAGCGTAACCGCGAAACCCTTGATCGGCCCCGTGCCCACTGCGTAGAGAATAATGGCCACAATCAGGGTTGTAATATTGGCATCGAGAATAGTGGCCACCGCCCGCTCAAAACCGGAGTGAATGGCCATCTGCGGCGACAGGCCGTTGGCAATTTCCTCCCGTATTCGCGAGAAAATCAACACATTGGCGTCCACCGCCATGCCCACGGTCAACACGATACCGGCAATACCCGGCAGGGTGAGCGTGGCCCCCATAATCGACATAACGGCAATCAGTAACACCAGGTTGGTGCTCAAAGCAACAACTGCCGCCACCCCGAATACGCGGTAATAGACCACCATAAACAACACCACCAGCACCAGGCCGTACTGAACGGACTTGACCCCCTGGCGAATATTCTCGGCGCCCAGTGACGGCCCCACGGTGCGCTCTTCAACAAAGGTGATAGGTGCAGCCAGTGCACCGGCACGCAGCATCAAGGCCAACTCAGACGCCATCATAGGATTGTCCAGACCGGTAATCTGGAACTGTGCACCCAGGGCAGATTGAATAACCGGCGCGGTCAGCAGTTTCTTTTCATCGTAGGGAATCTTGACCACGACCTCGGATCCATCGGGCTGGGTTTCGTAGCGCGTGCGGTACTTGCGCTCGATAAACAGCACGCCCATTCTGCGCTTGATATTGTTGCGCGTGGCCCGGGACATCATGGTGCCTCCCTCGCTGTCCAAGGAGATTTGGACATTGGGACGGCCATTCTGGTCAAAACTGGCCTGGGCATTGGAGACACGCTCACCGGTAAGAATCACCGAACGCTCCAGCCATTCACTGGAACCGGCCCTGTCAGCACTGCGGTATTCATAGCGCTGCTTGTCTGAGGCGGGAGCATCCAGGCTCGCCACCAGGCGAAACTCAAGGTTGGCTACTTTGCCCAAAATACGCTTGGCCTCCGCCGTGTCCTGAATACCGGGCAGTTCAACCACGATGCGGTTTTTTCCCTGTCGCTGAACCAGAGGCTCTGAAACACCCAGTTCATTGACCCGGTTGCGCAGGGTTGTCAGGTTCTGGCTAACGGCGTAATCGGCAATCTCGGCCTTTGCCTGCTCGGGCAAAAATGCAGCCAGGTCCCAGCTGGCGGGATTATCTGTTCGGTCCAGCGACAGCTCAGAAAATTTATCCGCAATCACCGCTCGGGCTTTCTCGCGAATATCTTCGGTCTTGAAGCGCATTTCCACCTTGCCTTCTTTCGACAGACTAACCAGGCCGCGTAGACGTTCCTCCCGCAAGGCCTTCTTCACCGAATTGGAATAGAACTCCATGCGTCGCTCTATCGCCGCATTCACGTCAACTTCAAGCTTAAA
>JADFVW010000315.1 GCA_015222725.1 Pseudomonadota bacterium
TCAAACCAAAAAAGAAGGCGGAACCCAAAAGGGCCAAACCCAAGGAGCCCCAGAAAGACCCACTGCGGGAGCTGGCAAAGGCCGCCGCACAATCCCAGGCCGGGGAGGATAATAACCACACTCAGTTCAGTGATCACTTCTCGCCAGATGCGCTATACAGTTCTGTCATAACTGCACTAAATTTCAAGCGCGAGGCCGACGCTTTGTTGGCAGGTAAACCTCTGGTTAACAATATCCCCGAAGAAGACCTGGCCGACGTCCCCAGTGTTGCCGACGCCCTGGGCGCCCTGCAACAGAGCTCCGACGCCCGAGGTGCCGTACAGGAGACAGCCTCACTGCTCAAATACCTGACGGCAAACCGGGAGGATATCGGGCAACTGAGCGGCACCAAGGGCTTATCGCAGGAAAGTATTAATCAGCTCGATCTGGTGGACAACCTGTTTGGCACCATAAAATCGCAGGTTGATGTAACGACAGAGCTGAAGCCGGCCCTGGGCAACCTGCAGATACCCATGGCCAAGTTGGCCCTATTGGAACCCCGGTTCTTTGTTGACCGGGAGCATCCGGCCAGGGGTGTTGTCGATAAACTGGCGCATCTTGCCGCCTCGGCAAACTTTCCCAACAAAGCGCTGGAAAGCCGAATTGAAAGAATTATCGATAAAATCATCGACGACTACGACGACGACAGTATCGTATTTGATACCGCCCTCGCCAAGGTGGAGAAGCTGGTCGCACAGCAGCAGCGCGCCCAGGGTCGAAACCGCGAGCGAGTGATTAAAACCCAGGAGGGGCAACAGAAATTAAAACGGGCACAAATGGCCGCCGCCGATGTAATCAATGCCAGGCTCGCACCGCCACATGCCCCGGAAGTGCTTTTACAGCTGGCTGAAAGTGGCTTGCGCGACCTGCTGATACTGACGCATCTTCGCGAGGGGCCTGGCAGCGACCCCTGGAATGAGCACGTCAAAACCCTCGAACTACTGTCTCTGTGGCTGAGTGAGCAGCGCGAAGACGGCACAGACGAAGATCTGTTGATGGAACGCAGCCTGGAAGCCGAACCGCTCATCGACATGATAAGCCAGGAAATATCTGCGGCCCTGCCCACCAGTATTGCCCACGAGGCAGTACTGAACCAGCTGCGGGAAATTCTCGATGGGCGACAGGAGGTCGTGATGACCCCTGTGGCACCACAGGAGGAAAGTACAGAGCCAGGGGTCGCCGAGGTTCGTTCAAAAATTCAATCCCTGCCCCGTATTAACCGCTGGATTCAGCGCGTGAACCAACTCCAAAAAGGTACCTGGCTAAACTATAAGGACAAGGAGGGCCAGAAGCGGCGCATGCAGTTAGCGTGGATCAGCGACAATAAAGACCGCTTTATCTTCGTCAATGAACTGGGCCAGCGCCATGCGGATGTGAACGCCGTACAGCTGGCAAGGCAATTGAGTCGCGGCGTGAAACCCCCCACTGTGGCCGACAAGCTCTCACTGGTCGACCAGAGTATGTACGACACCCTGGAACACGTACAAAAGTCCCTGAGCTTTGCTCGAAACCACGACTCTTTGACAAAATTGATCAACTACGACACCTTCCTTGAACAGGTGGGCCGCGCCCTGCGTCACTCGGAGCGCAAGCACTCCCAACATGCTGTCATGTATCTGAACATTGATCAGTTCAACCTGGTCAATGAGGTCTATGACGAAGCGAATGGCGATCTTGTACTACATGAGTTCGCCAAACTACTCGCCCAATTGCACGGTAAAAAATCCTCCTCCTCCCGTATAAAAGGCGATGAGTTTGGTGTGCTATTACTGGACCAGAGCATCAAACAGGCTGTTGAGCACGCCGACCAAATTCGCTCGGACATTGAATCCAGCAGTGTCGAGATAGAGGACGAGAGCGTTACCTTCACCGTCTCAATCGGCGTAGCCCCCATTCGCGACTATACGCCCGGTGTAGACGAAGTCATGGAGTTTGCACATTCGGCCATGCATCTGGCCAAAGACAGGGGGCGCAACCAGGTAGTCGAGTTTGAGGAGGGCCAAAGCGATATAGACCGCTATAAAAAATCGCAGCAGGAGGCGAAATCCAACATCCAGGCAACACTGGAAACCGACCGCTTCGTGCTGCGCGCCCAGCCCATCGTACAAACTACCGTGGACGGAAGTGCGCCCGAATCACAACATTTCGAGCTGCTGTTGGGGCTCACCAATAAAGATGGCTCACTCTCCTCCCCGATTGAATTCATTAAATCTGCTGAGCGCTACGGCTATATGGGCCTGGTTGACCGCTGGGTTGTAAAAGAGGCCTTCACCTGGATTAACAAGCTGATGGACTACCAGAAAATGGTCCCCCATATATCTATTAACCTGTCCGGAGGCAGCATCACAGACGACAGCTTCATGGATTATCTGCTGGAGCAGATTTCCGAGTTTGGCGTGGGGACCAGCAAATTGTGCTTCGAAATTACCGAAACAGGAACCATATCCAACCTGGTCAAGGCCGCAGATTTTGTCCAGACATTCAGGAATATTGGCTGCAAGTTTTCAATCGATGATTTTGGTACCGGGCTGGCCAGCCATAACTACCTGCGTGAACTGCCGGTGGATTTCGTCAAAATCGATGGCACTTTTATCAAGGACATCGACAACAACCGCAATGACTACGCCATGACCCGCTCGATCAATGACCTGGCTCATTTCCTGGGCCAGAAAACTATTGCGGAGTCGGTGGAAAACAGGAATATTATCGACAAATTAACGGAAATTGGTGTGGACTACATTCAGGGCTGGGGCGTTGGTAAACCCAAGTTACTCGTCGATATCACTGATGACCTCGACGACATCGAGAAATAAGCAAACCAAATACATGCAAGCTTCGGCCCTCCTCCCAGCGTGAGCAAACATATCCGTATTGACCCGGAGCTCGATCACCTTGTGGGGTTAATTTACCAGGGCGCGCTGGAACCCCAACCCTGGCAGAGTGCACTGCCGGTACTGCGCCAGGCTCTCGACGCCCAGGTTGCTTCACTCGTTCTGCGACCTCCCACCAGCGGCGACAAGGGTGTGATACTCAACAGCCTGCGGCCCGAGGGCGCTGCCGATGCCTCACCGGCCGACCTCGCAGACCCCGATGACTGGGAGTTGAGAATATATCGGGAGGAATTTTTTGCCCTGGACCCCTTTCTCAACCTGCCCCCGGGCCAGGTTATAGCCCTTGAGGACATTCTGCCCGACCCGGAGCTGGTGGCCTCCGATTACTACTTACACTATTTAAAACCCATTAATCTGTTCCACATACTGGGCGTTGACACCCTGGAGCCTGGGGGCATGCTGGCTCGCCTCAGACTTTCCCGTCGGCGCAGCGAACCGAGTTTCAGCGAGCGTGACCGGGAGCTGCTGGAATACATCACACCGCATCTACAACGGGCCATACAAATTTACGCCAAGCTCAACAGAACCACTTCGGAGCGCGACCTGTACGCCGGAGCAGTTGACCAGTTGTCGGTTGCCACCATCATCCTGGACGAGCAGGGCAAGCTACTCAATACCAATGCTATCGCCAAAGCAATGCTGGAGGAAGGTGATGGCATCAGTCTGAAGGGGCCGCACCTGCACATCGCCGGCCGCGATGCCAACGGCCGGCTACAGGAGGCACTGCACGCGGTAATTACGGCACAGCAAAAGCGCGAGACGTCAGTGGTCAGGGCTCTCAGTGTCGCCAGGGGTGCCGGGCGCTCCGAATTGGGGCTGGTGGTCAGGCCGGTGCCGACTTCCCAGTGGAGCGAAGGCCAATCCAGCCCCTGTGCCGCAGTCTTTATCAGTGACCCGGACCTCCATGACAGCGCTTCCCAACACGTCTTGGGGGCACTGTTCAGTCTGACGCCCGCAGAGGCGAATCTAGCCATTTTGCTTGCCCGGGGCCTGAGCCTTGCGGAGTCTTCCGAGACGCAGAATATATCTCAGCACACAGCACGGGCCCAACTGAAGTCTATCTTTGCAAAAACGGGTGTCTCCCGACAGGCCGAACTGGTGCGCCTGATCCTCAAGAGCGTGGCGTCACTGGGCTGACCAAACAAGAACTGCCATACAGTGCCTCCGTTTTGACCTACATCAACGTCACTTTGGGGACTTATGTTATCGTTCTGCCCTACATTATGAAGCACCGCGAGTACTATGAGTTTTATCGCTACCGAATCCAGGCCCAACGAAGACCTGTCTCCTGCTTGTGAGGCCGCTGTGGCATTGGCAGAGAAATATGCCTGTCAGGGTCCACGTTATACCTCCTACCCCACCGCACCCCAGTTCCGACAGGATTTTCCGCTGGAGGACTATAAGGCATCCCTGCGTCACAGCCTGGAGCCCCTGTCACTTTATATCCACCTGCCTTTCTGCCGGGATATTTGTTACTACTGTGGTTGCAACAAGATTGTAACGCGCAAAAAGGGAGTTGCCAGGGAGTACCTGAAACACCTACAGAGCGAAATCGAAATGCAGTCCGAGCTGGTGGGAAGCCACCGGCCTATAACCCAAATGCACTGGGGTGGCGGCACGCCAACCTATCTGGACAATGCCGAGATAACCGAACTGATGCACATGCTGGCCAGTCATTTCAGGCTGCTGGACAAAGGCTACCGGGAGTATTCTATTGAAATCGACCCGCGTACGGTCGACCTTGAAACCATCGCCCTGCTCAAGGGTGTGGGTTTTAATCGAATCAGCCTGGGCATTCAGGACTTCGATCCGCTGGTGCAAAAAGCAACCAATCGAATTCAGCCCTACAACAAGGTCGCCCCACTGATAGAGTGCATACGCGCCCACGATTTTCGCTCACTGAGCTTCGACCTGATATACGGTTTGCCACACCAGGACCGAATTACCATGGCGGAAACCCTGCGCAAGGTTATCTCCCTGCGCCCCGATCGTATCGCCTGCTATAACTACGCCCACCTGCCGGAACGTTTCACTTCGCAGCGCTCTATAGACAGACTGACCCTGCCCGAGCCGGGGGAAAAGCTGATTTTACAGCAGCTGATCAGTGAGACCTTGCAAGAGGCGGGCTACCTGTTCATCGGTATGGATCACTTCGTCCTGCCTGACGATGAGCTTGCCCTGGCCCAACCCGAGGGCCGACTGCAGCGCAATTTTCAGGGCTATTCCCTGCACATGGCCGACGACTTACTGGGGCTGGGCGTTTCGGCAATCAGCCAGATGGGGGATTTCTACATCCAGAATGAGCCGGACATCAAAAAATATTATAAGCGTATCGAGCGCGGTGAACTGGCTATCGCCAGGGGCTTCAAATCCAGCCCGGATGACGACTTGAGGCGCCATATCATCATGTCGCTTATCTCTGAGCTGCAATTGGATATAGCGGAGTGTAATCGCCAGTTCAATATCGACTTCAACAGCGACTTCGCCGGTGAAATTGCCAGCCTGCGAGACATGGAGGCGGACGGTTTACTGGAGATCAGCCCATCGCGCATCGATATCACCGAGAGGGGGCGTTCCTTCCTGCGCAATATCTGTATGCCCTTTGACGCCTATCTGGGCGCGCACAGTGGCGACCGGCCGGCACCGCGGTTTTCAGCTACAGTTTAAGCGCGGAAAAAATATTTCGGTCAATCCCACAATCTAGTATACTTTCGGCTGTTTAGAGATACGGGAACAGCTATGAGTATTCACCTGGCGAATATCGGTGACGATGAGGCTTACAAGCCCTGCGCACATGATTACCAGACGAATTGTGGAAATTGCAGGCTCAATGCAATTTGCCTGCCTCTGGCTCTCGAGAGCGAAGACATCGCGCAACTCGATGAAATCATACAACGCAGCAAGCCCATCCAAAAAAATCAACACCTGTATCGGGAAGAAGACAACTTCCAATCCGTGTATGCCGTTCGCTCAGGCACCCTGAAAGCCTACAAAACAACCGACGATGGCCGGGAGCAAGTCACCGGCTTTTATTTTCCGGGCGAAATTCTCGGAATGGATGGCATTGCCAATAACTCCCACGCCTCCTCTGCTAAAGCGCTGGAAACCTCAGCAGTTTGCGAAATTCCTTTTAGCTCGCTGGAAAAACTCAGCACCTTGATGCCCAGCCTGCAGCGCCACTTCTTCCAGCTCATGAGCCGCGAAATCACCGAAGACCAACAGCTGATTACACTGCTGAGCAAGAACTCTGCCGATGAACGGGTTGCCAGCCTGATGCTGAGCATCTCCACCCGCAATGCCAGACGTAAGCTCAGCGCCACGCAGTTTCGCCTGCCCATGTCACGGGTGGATATCGGCAACTACCTGGGTCTCACCGTAGAGACGGTCAGTCGCGTTTTCAGTCGCATGCAGAAAATGGACCTGTTAAGCGTCGACAACAAAGAAATCGAGATTAAGGATATCCAGGGCCTGAGAGATATGGCCAATCTGGGCTCTTAAGTGTTATATTACGTTTATTGAACATGACGTAGATCATGGTAGATGACCTTTTAAACCATACAATGCACATGCGTAGATAAAGACAGTTGTGGGGGAGTACAACAAGAAATGATTCAACATACTTTTGGCCTGCTGGTTAAACCCAGTGCCCAGTGGCGTGAAGTCGCCAATCTACCGGCTAGTTCCTTAAATATCCTCGTTCTCTACCCCTGCATTATGGCGATATTGCCTGCGGTGGCGTGGTTCTATGGCACCAGCCAGGTGGGTTGGACCGTGGGTGATGATGGAGACACAATAAAGCTGACTGTAGCCAGCGCAAGGCAAATCAGCATCCTGTTTTACTTTGCCATGGTGGGCAGTATTGCGGCAATCGGCTACTTTATCCACTGGATGGCCAGCACCTACGGCGCCGAGTCCAGCCTGGCAAAAGGCATGGCCATTGCGGGGCTGATGGCCACCCCATTATATCTTGCTGGCCTGGTGGGTTTCCAACCCCTGCTGTGGGTCGACCTGCTGGTCGGTGTCGGGGCAATTTCCTGGTCGGTATACCTGATGTACCTGGGCATCCCCATTGTCATGAACATCCCCAAAGAGCGCGGCTTTTTGTTTTCCAGCGCGGTTCTTGCCATCGGTATGGTTATCATTGTCAGCTTGATGGTGATTTCCATTATATTGTGGGACTTTGGGGCGGCACCGGCTTTCACAGACTGAAGCTATAGAAAGTCCGCATATCTACATACAAAATATTTGTTTCTGTAACACTGGAATAATGGAATGGAATTGAACCATGAGTGAGCTTAATTCTGATTTGGAACACCCCGTATACAACTATAAGGTTGTGCGGCAGTTTGCA
>JADFVW010000316.1 GCA_015222725.1 Pseudomonadota bacterium
GTGTGGGAATGCCCCCGGGTTCCGCCGCTTCCGGCTCAATCTTGAAATCTATATTTATGCCAGAAAATCATCTGGCATAAATTCTGCATGTCTTGCGCAGTATTGTCTAAAAAGACATTTGTAACGGTCTTGAGCAGCACTGAGATGCCGCGATCTGACCACGTGATAACTGTGGAGTGCAGCAATGAGAATTCTGAATATGAAAAAGAAAAAGCTTGGTACTTTGGTGAGTGCAGCGTGTCTGGGTGTACTTGCGGTACCCTCTGTCTTCGCTTCCAGCTCGGGGGTTGATTTAAACTTGAGTGCCAAGGCTGCCGGTGGTGGGCGTGCGGGCGCTGCGTATACACGCCCAACCGGTCCCAGTGAAGCGTTGTTCGGCAACCCGGCAACACTGACTCAGATTAAGGGCACCCAGGCCAGCATATCGGCAACCTTCATTTTTTATGAGATTGAGCACGAGGTGTCCTATGCCGGTTTGAGCACGATTTCAGATTCGGGACACAAGGACCTGGTTGTGCCCGATATGGCTATCACCTCCGAGGTAATGCCCGGGCTAGTGTTGGGTTTTGGGGTGGAGACAGACGCTGGACTGGCCGCAGATTACAGAACAGCCCCCATTAATATTCTCGCCAACGCGGAGGCGGCACTGGGTTTTACCGAGCCCTTCAATGTGCCCTTGATGGTAGAGCTTATTTCCTTTAACGCCAATATTGGCGCTGGATACCAGATTACCGACACCCTCTCTATTGGTGCGGCTGTGACAATTGGTTTCGGCCTGGCTCAGTTGGGAACGGTGGGTGATACAGAGGGCCATGTGGCCCTGGATACTGTGGCGGGCATTGTACTGGGAACCCCTGCGGCTACCTTTCAGGACTTTGGTGGCACCTCCTCCAGCGTTCACAATTTTGGCTTTGGTGCATCGTTGGGCTTGACCTGGCAGCCCAACGATATGATTACTGTGGGCGCCGCGTATAAGTCCTCACTGGCGTACGATTTTGAAGATATCCTGTACCGTGACCTGAGTCGCCTGGGTGGAGAAACGGGCTTACAGGATTTGAAAGTGGAGCTGCCCTACGAAGTTATCGTCGGTGTTGCTTTCCAGGACTTGTTACCCAACCTCCTGCTGGAGGCCGACCTGGTTTACAAGGGCTGGGGTAGTGCCGAGAGCTTCCAGGATGTGTGGGATGATCAGTATCTGTTGCTGCTGGGTGCCGAGTACGAAATGGGCAACTGGACGCTCAGGGCCGGCTACAGCTATTCTGAGAATATGATGAAGAGCAAGGTCAATAATACCCTCAGTGACCTGGACGGCCTGGGTGATTTGCCTCTGGGGGACTCCCCGGTACCCGGCTTTAGCACGGACCTGGTGGGTATCGTACAGAGCACCCTGTTACCAGTGGTCTGGGAGCATAATGTCTCGGTGGGTGTGGGCTATGACTTTGGTTCTTTCCAGACGAATATGTTTGTCTCCTATGCCTTCGAAGAGGAGACCTCATACACTGCGAATACCATCGGTGCAATGGTTGGAGAAGTGGTGCCGGGGCTGGGCAACCCTACCTACACGGGTACGGTCGAGGCGCAGATATTTGTCGGCATAGGTGTAAGCGCCAAGTTCTAGAGCTTGTGGGGCGCTGCATCGTGCAGGAAGAATACCGCTGTGGCCTTGTATGCTACAGCGGTGTTTTTATGAGAGGCATACGGCAGTGTTCAGGTGTTCCTGGGCGGGTCTTCTGAAAGACCTGCCTTGTTCATCTTTCGGTAGAGGGTAGATCGACTGATACCCAGGAGTTTTGCCGCATTGGTAATATTCCCCGAGCATGTTGCCAGGGCTTCTTCCAAGGCGCATTTTTCAGCCTCGGCCACTTTGCCCATTGGGTGGTAGTGCGCTGTAGTAGGCGCACGTTCCGCTGTTGCACCGGGGTCGTCTACAGTGTGCTGCTCCGCCTGTGGGGTTGTTGCTTTGCCATAAGGGGATTGCTGTTGCGTTGCCTGCAACAAATCGTCCGGAAAATCCTCCATGCTTATTTTCCCGTCCTCGGCAATGGCACAGGCGGTGCGCAATACGTTGCGAAGCTGTCGAATATTTCCGGGCCACTCATAGTTCAGCAGGAAATGCATGGTGTTTTCATCGATGCTAACGGCTTCTTCGCCAGATTCACACTTCAGGGAAAACTGAATTAATTCTTTGAGGTCACTGCGATCGCGTAGTGCCGGAAGCCTAAGAACAATACCCGACAGGCGATAATACAAGTCTTGGCGGAATATGCCTCTGGTTATCAGCTCAGGCAGATTACGGTGTGTGGCGCACAGTACGCAAAGGTTGACGGGAATAATTTTGTTGCTGCCAAGCGGTGATACTTCATTGGTTTCCAGTACCTGCAATAGTCGTGTCTGCAGCTCGGGCGCCATGTCCCCAATCTCGTTCAGAAACAAGGTGCCGCCACTGGAGGCCTCGATTTTCCCCTTGTGCCCGCCCTTTCTCGCGCCGGTAAAAGCCCCGTGGGAGTACCCAAACAACTCACTCTCAATTAGTGACTCTGGAATGCTGGCGCAATTGACAGCGACAAAGGGCTGGTTGCGGCGACTGCTGGTGCGATGTATAGCCAGTGCCATTGCATCTTTGCCGGCACCGGTCTCGCCGGACAGGATAATGCTTATTGGCTTGTCTACAATTTTGCGCACCTTCTCAATGATTCGGTTAGTGGTGGGGTCCTCACCCGCCAGCTGATCCAGGTTCAATTCTCCCGGCTTCACCGGGGAGGCTGCCTGGGGCGAGGTTTTACGAGGGTGTGCAACAGAGCTGCCAAGCGGTTTGTATTGGTGAGAATTAGGTGCAGACGTTGTGGCGAAATATGCTCGATTGTGGAGAATATCGTTGATGGGCCACACCAGGGAGGCGCCCTGGTCGGCCCGGGAGATTATGTCGGAGATGCTGATCTCGAATATGGTGTCTATCGCGATACCAAGCATGGAACCATTTTCGAAGTCCCCGGAAAATAACTCGCGGGCACAGCTGTTGGTACCCACAATTCTCCCACTTTCGTTAATGGCCAGTATGGCGTCGTCTATGTAGCCCACATACTCCCGCCGACGGTGAAAGCGCAGCAGCCAATTATGACCGTGCATGGACTCGATGAAATTAAAATTTTCGACGGTGCGGGCGGAGTTATAGACCAGTGCCAGGGTGTGGGCCTGGTGCTCTTTAGTTGTCCCCTTTGCGGGTGAGGAGGCATCCAGGATGGCTAGCAAGTCACCCGTGGGGTCAAAGATGGGTGCCGCGGAGCAGGTTAAAATAGTATTGTCCTCCCTGTAGTGCTCGTGTTTAAACACTGTGGTGGGCATTTTAGTACTGATGGCGGTACCGATGGCGTTGGTACCCTGGTGTTGTTCCTGCCACGAGATGCCAGGTCTGACGCCCGCGCCCTCCAGTTCCTTTTTGTAGATAGGATCGGCCAGTGTATTCAGAATAATACCCTGAGCATCTGTCAGAAGAACGGTATACCCGCTGCCGGATATTTGTGTGGCCAGGCTTGTCATGCAGGCTTGAGCGAAGGGAATAATGGCGCCGAGGCGCTCGAGGCGCTCTTTGCAGCTGGTGTTGCTTACTTCAAAATCGCCCGCTTTTTCGCTGAATGAAACGCCGAGGCGCCTCTGACACCTGTCCCAGGATTCCCGGATAACAGGATCAATGGGGCCGTCACCAGCTTTGCCGGACTCTACTAGTGCTTCATGTGACGAATGGAGGCCGTCGCTATTCAAGCTCATTGGGGCACCTTTTTACTCATCCATCTATTATTATAGTTATGGATGTTGACAAGAGATTCATGTCTCTCGCATTAAAGAGTATAGCACAACTGGCGTTTTAAAAAGAGGGTAAAATACTTCCTAGTGTCGCACGTTATCACAGGTCCGCTTGTGGTATAAATATTGCATTCAGCACTACGCCTGCTATCCGCGTGAAGCATTTGCCATTGGAGAAAAGTGACATGTTTATGAATCTAGTACGGTACGGCCTGACGCAAATCCTGTTTTTTTTCGCCTGCCTGATCACCGTTATCCCGGCTCACGCTGAAGGTGCAGAACCGGCAGCCTATAAGCTGCAGACACCGGGAACCTTGCGCATCGGTGTTTATACCAAATTTGCACCGTATTCCAGTCGCGCTACTGCCGGGGGCAAGTACCGTGGAATTGACGTGGATATCGGGAAAGCGCTTGCTGCCAGGCTGGGCCTGAACTACTCCCTGCTGCCAATTATTGCCGATGAAAACCTGGAAGACGACCTGAGAAACTTTGTCTGGAAGGGACATTACCTGGGGGGTGGTGTTGCCGATGTGATGATGCATGTACCCTACGACCCGCAGTTCGCAGCCAGAAATGACCAGGTGTATTTTTTCGCACCCTACCAGCAGGAACGGGTAGCCCTGGCGTTTTCTTCCGCTGACACGCCCAGTTTGACCCAGGCCGCTGAGGGCTTCATCGGAGTGGAAATAGATACCATCAGTGACGCCTATGCCAGTGCAGCCCAGGGCGGCTCAATTCGCGATTCCGTGAAGCGCTATTTCAGCGTAAATGAAGCGGTTGTCGCGATGATAAGCGGTGAAGTTGCCACGGTCATGGCCCCCAGGGGTGAGTTGCAGGGCGCATTGCAGGCCGCAGATGTGGCGCAAAAGTTTCGTATTACCAAGGTCACCATGACGGGGATGTTTCGCAATACCTGGCAGGTGGGCCTGGCGGTTCGCAGCAGTAACCGTGCCCTGGGCGACGATTTACAGCGGGCCATGACTGCCATGAAGTCCGATGGCAGCCTGCGACAGCTGTTTGCAGACTATGGTGTCGAGCTCGAAATTCCCACAGAGCAGGCAGGACGTGGTGACTGATGCACGGATGCGTTTCTATAGATGCCTGGGGGGGTGTCGCAAGCGTATAGTCACCGGTTTTTTTCAGTTTGTGCTAGCGGCGTTACTGCCATTGCTGATGTTTCCGACGGCGATGGCGGCGGGCTATGACTACCAGCTGAGCCCCCAAAAAATTGCCACCGACACTTACGTGCTGCAGGGAAGCCAACAGCATTTTCGTATTAATAACGGCGGCAATATCCAGAATGTCGCTTTTGTCGTCACAGGCGCTGGGGTGATTGTGTGGGATACCGGTCCCTCCATGCTTTACGGTGAGCAATTCAGGGCGGCTATTGCCACAGTGACGGACCAGCCAATTGCAAAAGTTTTTATCAGTCACCACCATCCCGACCACGTGTTCGGCAACCAGGCATTTGCCGGCGATATCGAAATTTATGCACTGCCCGCTACCAACAAAGCGTTCCATCAGGAGGCCGACGGCCTGTCGCAGAACTTGTACCGGCTTGTTGGAAATGCCATGTCGGGTACTGAACCGGTGCCGCCCACGGGAAGGGCAGAGGCGGGTTCGTTTTCACTGGGCGGCCACGAGTTTGTGCTGCATGCGCTGTCCGGGCATACCGCCGGTGACCTGAGTCTACAGGATGTCACAACGGGTGTGATCTTTGCCGGGGACCTGGTGTTTAACGGCCGTGCTGCGACGACACCCCATGCGGATATAGGCCAATGGATGCAATCGCTGGACTACCTCGATGCCCTGGAGTTTGACCTGTTGGTGCCCGGCCATGGGTCTGTTGATGACGGTCGCAAAGCGATCTTCGATACCCGGGACTATCTAAGCTGGCTGGTAGCAACCTTGCAACAGCGCGCGCGCGAAGGAGCGGATATGGCCGAGGTGTTGACCGTGAAGCGCCCCGCCAGGTTTCAAGCCCTGTCTGAGGGCAAGAATGAATTCCAGCGCTCCGTGGCGCATTTATTTCCCCGCTATGAAGAGGCCCTGTTTGAATCTGGAGCGGCCACCACTACCCACGATTAAGTATTCTGCGGGCGAGCGACGGTGCACCCGGCCGTTCTTATTTGTCCCGGCGCACAAGTTCAGCCACAACCTGAAAATATACGCGGTCGGAAATAAATGGGCTGCCATAGTCCATGCCGTGGCTGCCCCGGGAGAGTTCGCCCTCGGCTGAGAACCCCAGTGTTAGTCGACCGCTTCTGGGGCTGGGGGCTTTTTTGTTGAGGATGAGTTCAAAGTTCAGGGCTTGTGTAACGCCCAACAGTTCCAGGTCACCTTCTACCCGTGCCCGGTCCTGATCGAGCATCTGGATTTCCCGGCTGATGAAAATAATATCGGGAAATTTCTCAGTGTTGAAAAAA
>JADFVW010000040.1 GCA_015222725.1 Pseudomonadota bacterium
AATTTCGTGGCCGGCATCACCCGGATGCCGGTTCGACTTCATCCGCTATAGACACTTGAATGGCCCGGTTTACTGTTGTCGCGAGGAGCCCCCTGTATCGACTATACTCAGCTGACAGACATCTAACACGAGTAAGGGAGACACCCTATGATCGGATACACAACCCTGGGCACTAACAACTATGAGAGTGCCTGTAGCTTCTACGACCAACTGTTTGCCAGTATTGGCGAAAATCGCATTATGGATATAGACAACTTTGTGGTCTGGGGCACCTCCATGGAGCAACCTGGTTTTTCCATTACACGGCCTTTCGACGGCAACCCAGCCACCGTGGGAAACGGCGTAATGATCGCAATCATTATGCCGTCAAAGGATGCTGTCGACGCCTTCTATGCCCTGGCAATGGAATTGGGCGCCACCGATGAGGGGGCGCCCGGCCAGCGGGGGGAGGGGTTTTATGCCGGCTACTTCAGAGATCTGGACGGCAATAAACTGAACGCCTTTTTTATGGGTTAGCTTCACAGAGTACTGGCTGGCGCCCTACTCCAACGCCTGGATATCCAGCTTGGTAATCCGCGCACTGCCACTATCATGTTGCGTGGCCATGATTGGGTAACATCAAGTGACCGCCAACTCAATCTAGCCATCAAAGAGGACATTACCAAGGGGTTCAATCCGGTAGGTTTGCTTCAAGATGTGAACACGCAGGCACGATTCAGGTCCCGACTGAGACCCTTTGTCCCACAAAAGGGTTATTTGAAGAATCGCTCTCCAGTGTTGAAATAATCATCTTACTCATGGGGGGAAGAAATGGTTACTTCAACAAATACCGTGACAGTCAATGGCGAGCGCCTGTGGTCGAGGCTGATGGAGATGGCCCAGTTTGGCGCACTGCCCGAGGGTGGCTGTAATCGACAGGCCCTAACCGATGAAGATCAAGCTGGCCGAAGCTGTTTTATGGACTGGTGCCGGGACATCGGCTGCGAGGTTCGAATCGACCAGATTGGCAATATCTTTGCCCGCAGGGCCGGCCTCGACGAGTCCCTGACACCAGTCATGACAGGCTCTCACCTGGATACTCAGCCAACCGGCGGTAAATTCGACGGTATATACGGTGTTCTGGCAGGCCTGGAAGTGCTTCATACCCTTTCGGAGAACAACATAAAAACCGCACGCTCACTGGAGGTAGTGGTCTGGACTAACGAGGAGGGCTGTCGCTTTGATACCGCGATGATGGGCTCAGCTGTCTGGTCGGGCGCTATGCCGCTGCAGGACGCCTATGATTTGCGTGACCGCGATTGCTTTACAGTACAACAGGAGCTGACAAGAATTGGCCATTTGGGTGAGCACCCAGCGCAGTGCTACAAAGTCCACGCTGCTCTGGAAACCCACATCGAGCAAGGCCCGGTGCTAGAAGCTGAAAATAAGGTGATTGGCATTGTTACAGGCGTGCAACATATGAGCCGCCACCGGGTTATTGTGCAGGGACAGGAAACTCATGCGGGGCCAACACCCATGAACATGCGGTTTGATCCCATGATGGCATTGTCCCGATTTCTACCACGTCTGTACGCCATGGCCGAACAGCACGCGCCCGATGGACGCTTGACCTTCGGCTATATAAACGCAGCACCAGGCTCCAGCAATACTGTGCCGGGCGAATTGGAAGTAACAGTAGATATACGCCATCCAGAGCAAAAGCAATATGTTGAGATGCTGGCTGGCTATAAGGAAATTGTTGAAGAAGCCTGCGCCCACTACCAGTTACCGGTTGAATTATCGTGCTTTTGGGAGGCACCCGGGGTGCAGTTCGCAGACCGCTGCGTGAACGCAGTGAGAAATGCAGCTATGGCGAACAGCTACCCGTCTCGTGAGCTTGTTTCCGGCGCCGGCCACGATGCCTGTAACCTCTCCAGGGTAGCCCCAACTGGCATGATTTTTATCCCCTGCGAAGGGGGCGTAAGCCACAATCAGAAAGAGAACGCACTGCCGGAGCATATCACTGCCGGTGCCAACATACTTTTGGGCGCAATGCTGGCCCTGGCCGAGGAGTAACTTGCACAACACGCCCGCCCCCCTACCCTCCATCATGGTTGCGGCCCTGATGGCGGCTGTGGGATCGGCCGTGTTCCTGACTCTGCCGATGCTGGTGGGACTTGTAATGAACTCTCTAAACTTTTCCGAGCAAGAAGCAGGCCTTATCGCCAGCAGCTACTTCACCACTTACCTGCTCTCCAGTTTATCCTCCTTTTTCTGGATTACCCGGGGTTGGGGGAAAGGTCAGAGAGACATACCCACTTATGGGAACAGTGAAGATTGCAATTGCTTGCAGCCCTCGACGAATCAATTAGAACAACAGGCGCTGCCCTAATTAGAAGGAGAGTAAAACGGCTTTAGTGATGTCGGCATAAAAGGAATTGGGAAGAAAACCCAACACTGTCACAGTCACATTGCGATTAGGTGCCGCCTATCAAAGACGGCCGAAATTATCCCTTATCCTGTTTTTTCTCCTGCTCTGGAGCCTGGTTCTTCTCTTCTGCTTTATCCTTTGTGGACTCAGTATCCTGACCACCACATCCACCACAACAACTACCACTACCACTCATAACATCACTCCAAATTAAAGGTCTATTGGCTCAGGATAATAACCCAGTAAACTAGTAGGTTAATTGATCGAGATCAGCTTTGTTTCGAAGATGAGCATGATACCGCCCTACCCTGGCTGGCCATCGACACGTGCAGCCAACAGCATAGGGCCGTAACAGGCACAGAAAACGCCATAAGCCAGCACCCACAGTAGGCCTGCCAGGCCAATTCCCCACTGTGTATATTCCGGCCACAGGGCAGGCACCACTACCCTTAGGGTTGCTCCAGCTAGAATAAAGATAAAGGCTGGAATTATCGCCCCCGGGGGCTTGAGCTGGCGCCCCGTATGGCCCAGGGTGACGCGAGAAATCATAGCCAGAATCATCCCGCCCATGG
>JADFVW010000317.1 GCA_015222725.1 Pseudomonadota bacterium
CTATCCAGTGCCGTGCAGAAAGTCTTTATCGATCTCTACCGCGAAGGACTTATCTACCGTGGCAACCGCCTGGTGAACTGGGACCCCGTCCTGCACACGGCCATTTCAGATCTGGAAGTTATTTCAGAAGAAGAGCAAGGCTCCCTCTGGCATTTTAAATACCCGCTGGCCAGTGGCGAGGGCCATCTTACTGTGGCGACAACACGCCCGGAGACCATGCTGGGCGACACCGCCGTCGCCGTGCACCCGGACGATGAACGCTACAAACACCTGGTAGGCCAGATGATGGACCTGCCGCTTACCGACAGACAGATTCCCATCATCGCCGATGATTATGTCGATATGGAGTTTGGAACAGGTTGCGTCAAAATTACCCCCGCCCACGATTTCAATGACTACGAGATGGGCAAACGGCACAACCTGCCCGTCATCAACATTCTCAACGACGACGCGGCGATTAACGACAGCGCGCCAGAGGCCTACCGCGGTATGGACCGCTTCGATGCCCGCAAGCGTATCGTCGATGACATCGATAAACTGGGACTACTGGATAAAGTCAACGATCACACGTTAAAAGTGCCGCGCGGCGACCGCTCCGGCGTTGTTATCGAGCCCTACCTCACCATGCAGTGGTATGTAGATGCAAAAACACTGGCCAAGCCCGCCATCGAAGCGGTAGAAAATGGCGACATCCAGTTTGTACCCAAGCAGTGGGAAAACACCTACTTTGCCTGGATGCGCGACATCCAGGACTGGTGTATCAGCCGCCAGTTGTGGTGGGGGCACCGCATTCCCGCCTGGTATGACGAGCAGGGAAATATCTACGTTGGCGACAGCGAAGCCGATGTGAGGTCAGAGAACAATCTCGCCGATGACCTCGTCCTGAAACAGGACAACGATGTACTGGACACCTGGTTCTCCTCCGCCCTGTGGACTTTCTCTACTCTGGGCTGGCCCGAAGACACGGAGGATCTCGCCACCTTTCACCCCAGTTCTGTGCTGGTAACCGGCTTTGACATTATCTTCTTCTGGGTTGCCAGAATGATTATGATGACCCTGCATTTTCGCAAAGAAGTACCTTTCCACACCGTGTATGTGCACGGCTTGGTACGCGACGCCGAAGGCCAGAAGATGTCCAAGTCCAAGGGCAATGTCATCGACCCCATCGATCTTATCGACGGCATAGACCTGGAAACCCTGGTGGGAAAACGCACCAGCGGCATGATGCAACCGCGCCTAGCCGCCAAAGCCGAAAAATCCACGCGCAAGCAATTCCCCGATGGCATAGACGCCTACGGCACCGATGCACTGCGCTTCACCTACTACTCTCTGGCCTCCACCGGGCGCGATATCAAGTTCGATATCGGGCGCATAGAAGGTTACAAAAACTTCTGCAACAAAATCTGGAACGCCGCACGCTATGTGCTGATGAACTGCGAGAATGAAGATTGCGGCCTGGAAGAGTCTTCAGAGGTTGAGCTGACCCTGGCAGACCGCTGGATTATCAGCAAACTGCAGGAAACCGAAGAGCATGTGGCCCGGGCGGTCGCCAACTACCGTTTCGACCACGCCTCCCAGGCGCTGTATGAGTTTATCTGGAACGAGTACTGCGACTGGTATCTGGAACTATCCAAACCTGTGTTGTGGGACGAGTCTGCTTCCGAGGCGGCCAAGCGCGGCACGCGGCGCACCCTCATACGCGTACTGGAAGCCTGGTTGCGATTACTGCACCCATTCATGCCCTATATTACCGAAGAAATCTGGCAGACCGTGGGACCACTGGCAGGAAAAAGCGGCCCCACGATTATGCTACAGCCCTACCCTGTCTGTGACGAAAAAGGCATAGACAAGGCCGCAAACGAAGATATTGAGTGGCTCAAAAATGTCATTATCGGTATTCGAAATATTCGCGGTGAGATGAATATTCCTCCGGGCAAGGAGCTTGTGGCATACCTCAAGGACGGTGCAGCGGAAGATAAAACCCGGCTTGAGCAGAATGAGGTTTTCCTCAAAAAGCTGGCCAAGCTCTCTGAGATAAGCTGGCTGAACGAGAGTGAAGAAGCACCAGTTTCAGCCACAGCCCTGGTGGGAAACCTGGAAATACTGGTTCCCATGGCAGACCTGATCGACAAGGATGCCGAATTGGCGAGGTTGGCGAAAGAGACAGAGAAACTGGAAAAAGACCTGTCCCGCATTGAAGGTAAATTGGCCAACGCCTCTTTTGTCGACAAGGCACCTGCAGCGGTCGTGGATAAAGAACGCGAAAAGGTAAAGACACACAAACAGTCCATAATAAAACTGCAGGAACAAGCACAGCGCATCCGGGAGATGTAAAGCACAATTAGACGCCAGGTCTATTCAGGGAGAGGGATACCGAACCCTGAATGAAGGCCAGGAAGTAGAATTCGTCGTCGTCGAAGGTCCGAAAGGACTACAAGCCGAAGAAGTTTCCAAAATTTAACCCAGTGGCATCAGTTTTGGTGCCCAATTTTGATGCCAGGCCTTCTAACCAGCTTTATTAGTGGTAGACTTGCGCGGCATTTTCGCCACGGCCAAACAGGCCCTACAATTTTGAGAGGATTACAATGAGTGTTACAGGAAAGCTTATCATCAGCCTGGTTATCGCCGCCGCAGCTGCCGCCCTTCTGGGGCTTATCCACGGGGGCAATACCCCTTTTCTGATCGTGTTCGGCGCATTTTCCGCTGCCACTGTCGCCACATCTTTACTCACTTCAATTAAGTTCAGCCCTGCTACCACTGCCGCCAGCGCAAAGCCTGCAAAGCGTCCCGCCGCCAAAAAGGCAGCAAAGAAAGCCCCTAAAAGCGCCCCAGCTAAAGCCCCGACTAAGACTCCCAGCAAGAATTTTGACTCTGCCGACCGTGAGGAAGGCGAGGTGAAGTGGTTCAATGTCACCAAGGGTTTCGGTTTTATCACCCGCGATAACGGCGAGGAAATTTTCGTACACTTTCGCTCTATACGCGGCGAAGGACGCCGCAGCCTACGCGATGGCCAGCGTGTCAGCTATGTTGTTAGCGACAGCGACAAGGGCCCACAGGCTGAGGATGTTGAAGGGCTGGAATAACCGGAGTTTAATGCTAAGAGTTTACCGGGAAGCCTGAAAGTAGTCGGCAACCTCCTTGGCAAATCGGCGGAAATCGACGAGGTATTCTTGGGAAATGGTGTACACTATTTCCCAGTTTATGACGTCATAGTTATGTACTGCCACATTCCTGAAGCCTACGGCTTTTTTCATGGATTCGCAGGTGGTTGGTGAAATCGCCTCCAGCTTTTCCAGCGTTGAAAAAACATCTCCCATTGTTGAGGGTGTTAATTCATTCGACTCACTAATGACATGACTACCGATATCAACGCACAGCTGCACTGCTCTGGTGAGATTTAAAACCAGAATGTCCTGCAAATCTGGATCGAGGATTAACTGGTCTACGCTTGAAGGCGTTTTTTCCTCAACCCGCTGAGTACAGCGCCTGAGAGACTCGAGCTTTTGTGTGACAATCACCTCGTCCATGCAGCTTGCCTCTCGGCCAATATTCTCTGTTGCAGGGGAACAAAGTCAGCTGTATTGAGTAAGTGCTTCGTTAACAGCTTTGCGTAAGTGACGTCATCTCCCAACAAACGCCTACCTTTGAAAACTTGCCCCAGAATAGGCTCGGCCGCGTAGAATAAATCAACAATATCGACCGGAAGACCAAAATGTGCACCAATGAGCTCAATCAGCTCCAGCTTCAAGCTACTCGATATCGGTGTGCCAGACAGTAATGCCAAATCTATGTCGCTATCTTTAGTCGCATTTCCAGCAGCTTGTGAACCAAATAATATAGCCAGGTCAAACTGGGGATACTTTGACAGCAATTTGACCAACTGTATGTCGAGTGTACTCATA
>JADFVW010000041.1 GCA_015222725.1 Pseudomonadota bacterium
CGGTATAGTTGGTGAGCTTTATTCCCTCTTGGGCAATTTGATCGATGCGCGGTGTAGGTGTGGTACCGCCATAGGTGCTGAAGTCTCCCCAGCCGGTATTATCCACCAGGATATAGACAATATTGGGCTGCATCGATGTGTTGGCTGCCAGGGCATTCGTGGCCACAGCTGCACCCAGCAGCAAAAGCACCCCCCAGCTGACGCGCCGTACAAATTGATTCAATCGAACGAGAAGGTCACACATATTTCTTCAGCCTGTATTTAGGGGGGCTCTGATTAGTTATTAAAAGCCTGGTTACTTGCCAGTGCCATACGCGACAAATATAGGGGACGACCAGGCACGCGGCTCATTCACCCCCAGACAGTCTCCCCCCTTAAGCGTGTCGCAGGGCGAGTTCTTCATAAAATTATCGCTCTGGTCATATTCCGCGTTCAGGATCTGTCCGTTAATCATTGGTTTGGGCTCACTGATGGCGCGCACGTAATAGACGGTATCGCGCTTGACGGAATCAAACTCGGAATCTTCAAACTCAAACATACATCCACTTTCATCAACCGGGCAGTCGTGGACCTTCCACTTGTCCTCGATCAACTGATCAACAGCTTCACCTTGATAGTTCTGCGGACGGATGCGCACCACCTCAATGCGGGTAATCAGCTGCCGCTCTTCAGAAGGGTTGTAACACTCGCCATGGCACAGGCGTTCCAGAGCTGTCTGATCCAGGGATTCCACGGAGTAGTCCGGACAGCCCGGCCTCTGCTTGAAAGCCCCCACTGCCTTCACACGAAAGCGCGGATTGGTCGTGGCAACTGCATCGCCCCCCATAGGCACTTCCACTGTAGCACCGTCACCCGCGCCGCTATCTGCGTTTAGCAGATCAAACCACAGCAGTTGGCGCTCTCCACTGGTGGCGTAGACATGGCCATCCTGCAACGCCTGCCAGATCTCCTCGCGGGTTCTTGCCCGAGAATGAACCGCTACCAGGCCGCCGGTATAAAAGAAGGAGGCCTGACGCTCAAACTGCTTGATGCCGGCCATCATACTTTCCCGATCACTGACATCTCGCCAGACCCGACTGGCTTGATCGCCGGCCGGCCCTGTTTGCGTCAGCATGGCAAACAACTCGGGCTGCTGCGAGGTCCAGGCCTCCGTCATCCCATTACGGGAAAACTCCTTGTAACCTGTTCCAGGCCTGGCAAAGTGGTTGTCGCTGGAACCGATAAAACTGAAGTCGAAACGCCTGGGGCTCCCATCAGTAAAATTGCGGATCGCCATGGCGTACTGGGCCGAACCACCAGGACGCAGCTCGTAGGTGGGCAAAAAGCAGTCTTTACACTGGGCACTGTCCTGCCAGTCCTGCATGGAGGCACCGGGGACACTCATAAATGCGGCGCGATCGATACTATCGACATAATCCTGCCGTGCCCTGGCTGCTAACCGAAGGCACTCGCCTCCGGAATGTCCTATGGAATTCGCCTCAGCCTGACAGCGCTCAAAGACAATATCCCCCGCCCGCCGACAACCGGGGTAGAAAGCCTCGGTAACAGGAGGGCACTCCCTCTCACCCATTTCATTAATAGTAACGTGCTGCCAAGGACGATAGTGCTCTGAATTACCGTGCCCGGAATAGATCTCAAACAACTTCTGCCGCCCGGGATCGTGCATATCGCCCACCAGCTGCTTATCCCAGGTGGTACCGAACGGTGTGTAGGAACCCCAGGTATTGCCATGGGGGATGACCATACTTTCACCGCCCCACTCATCCAGCAACTTGAATAACTGTGCCGGGGTTTTGGCCTGAGCCATGCATCCTTCTTGCAGTTGATCATACGGAGTGCCAACCGGACAGGGGCGCTCATAGTGCGCTGCAATATCGTTAATATAACGATTAAAACCCATGTACTCACCAAAGTGCGAATAGTCGATCAGCGGTAACAACAGCTTTTGGTCCAGGTGGGGCAGAAAATCGGCTTCGCTTTGCCCGCCCACTGGCGGTTTGGCGGCAACCGGATGGGTGGGCACCTTGTCGTCCGCAGTTTCCAGAAACACCACATTTTTATGGCCGTAATGGTCTTTGGGGCTGGAGCCCACCTGGGTCCATTCGTAGCCTAGAAATGCAACCAGATCCGGATTCTGCGGATCTGACAGGGCGTTGCACTGGCGTATGGACTGTTTGGTATTTTCCCACAGCTTTGCTGACACATTCACTGCATGGTCGTTTATGGAGAAGAAGTCCAGGCTGGAACAGTAGCGGGCAAAATCGCAGGCATCGGCTACCGGGTGTACGCCTTCACCCCCGGCTAGTGGCAGCGTCATATTATATGCATCGAGGGAAATACTGCTGTGCACATGCAGATCCCCGAACAGAACCTGAGAGTCATCTCCCTGCTGAGTCGGGTACAGTTGTGTTTTTACCAGTTTTTCCACTGACGGGGTCGGTTCGCGCAAGGGGAATTCCCCCAACCAAAACCCCCTGCTGGTAGCCCAGGCAAACAACATCACCATAATGGCCAATCCGGTTAAAAGCCGCAGTTTATTCATTTATCCATGACTCAAGCCCAAAAATTGATCAGAACCACCTGACCGTCAAAGATACCATTCACCTATTTTAAGTTCAGCACACCTTAACCCATTAGTTGATTTTTATCAAGTTATAGATATAATAGTTTAAACTGGGAATTAAGGGCGGCCAGCGCAAGCAGAAAATCCTGCATTGCGCCCAGCACCATCATATGGCGATTTCATGCGTGATAAGCACTGCTTAGAATAATTGTGAGGCTAGGTATGAATAACATTAGTGTCAGTCAGTCCGTACTCATAGTCGGCGGTTACGGTGTCGTAGGGGAGCAGGCGTCCACTATTTTCAGGCAGCGTTTCCCGGAGGTTCCTTTATTACTTGCCGGCCGGAGTCCATCTGGCGCGAGCATGCTCACCGAGTCGCTTGGTAATGCTGATGCAATACAGCTGGACGTAATGTCAGAAAGGCCCCTGGATGTATTGACAGAAAAGCCTGTGGCTGTGCTAAGTGTTGTGAATGACCCATACAACTACCTACTGGCAGACTGCCTCCGTCTCGGAATTCCCTACCTGGATATTACCCGTTGGACAGAAGTGATGTGCGAGGCCGTTGTTCAATCTTCATTCGTGGATATTAAGGCGCCGGTAATGCTGGGTTCTGCGTGGATGGCTGGCGTTACTGCAATCGTTACAAAAGCCGCAAGCAAGGGCTTCAGCAAGATCAATAACATCGATATTGATGTGCTTTTTGCTCTGGCCGACAAGTCCGGGCCCAACTCCGCTGAATTCATGGACCGCATAGCTGTCCCCTTTCTGGTTACGGAGAACGGGGAAAAGAAGCTAAAACCTTCGTTTAGCGAACCAAAAACTGTGTCCTTTCCCGGTGGCTATACAGGTAAGACCTATCGCTTTGATATGCCCGACCAAATCACACTGCCATTTACTACCGGAGCCAGCAGTGTGAGTGGACGCATAGGCTTTGACAGCGCGCTTTCTACTTCGGGGCTAGCCGCTCTGGTCAAGACCGGGGTAATGACACTACTGGGGCACCCGATTTTTGGAGGGCTACGCCGCAGCATCCTACACAACCCTGGCCAGGGTGCCGCACACGAAGTGGTAATTAGCCTGCAAGGGGTTGATGACGGTGGTCGGGTAAAGCGACGGGAAGTAACAATGCTGGACCCTCTGGGCCAAACCCATCTAACCGCCCTGGGGGCCGTCGTTCAATTGGAGCGAATGCTTGGCCTGGATGGTTTACCCGCACCCTCGCCGGGAATTCATTACCCGGAACAACACCCCAATATAGATAAAGCGCTGGAATTACTTCAGGAGCATGGTGTTCTAATTAGCGGCCTTTCCTAACCAGCGGTTTAGTGAAGCGGGCATACCCCGTTATATTGTTATTTATCAGCTTTATATTGGTATCGACCAGGAGGATGCCCATGAACAAGCCGGAAAAGAAAAAGGTCATTGTTGTTGGCGCGGGCATTAGCGGTTTGTCCACGGCTTACTATGCCAGGAACCATGACCTTGATGTCACCGTATTGGAGGCCAGCGATCGCGTGGGCGGGCGCATCCTTAATCTCGAGGTTGATGGTGATGTTGTAGACGCCGGTGCGCAGTTCTTTCACAGCAATTATAAGAATATTATCCAACTGCTTAAAGATCTGGGGCTCTACCACCGCAAGGTCCCAATCACACTGACGATACAGATAAGCCGCGATGACGGGACAAGCTTTGTCACCGAAGGTGTTTTCGGGATCATGCGCAACCTGGGGCTGAAAGGATGCCTCAGCCTGTCGCTGTTTTTTCTGAGATATGTCCTGCTGGGCAAGCGTTTCTCCCTTTTCACAATCGAAAAGCACATTGAAGACTACGACAACTGCACCGCGGCGGATCGTTTGCAAGGATTCGACCAGCGCTTTATTGATTTCGTCGCACGCCCCGTTGCCCTCGCCGAGTGCATGACTACGCTGGAAGAGAGCAATTTCTATCAATTTTTAAATTGCTTTCGCCTGGCGGCCAGCAGCACCCACTTTACGCTTCCAGGCGGTATGGAAGAAATTGTCCATGAGCTGGCAAATCAGCTTAATGTACGCTGTAATTCCCCGGTGAAAAGCTTGCTCACAGAACGGGGCAAGGTAGTGGGCGTTGAGTTGGAGTCGGGAGAAAAATTACCGGCAGACCATGTAGTGCTCACCACCACCCTGGACAAAACCGCGAGCATTGTTCCCCCTGAATTCAGGGAGATTCGCTCTTTCCTGGGTGAATTCCCTCACACACAAAACCCTCTGATATTCTTCCACCTGGATTGTCGACTGACAGATGATATTGCTTGTTATATGAGCCCGCCCAGTGCAGATGCAGACTTCATAATGGCTATAGACCACAGCAATAAAGTTCCGACTATGGTACCCGGGGGCAACAGTATTATTTCCGCCTGGAGCGCCTACCCCATGGGGGATAGCCTTATCGACCTTCCCGATGATGAGCTGATAGAAAGGGCGGTTGCGGATCTTGAGCAATACCTGCCCAGCTTCAAGCACAATATCAAAAAATCCAGTGTCACTCGCCATCGCTGGGCGGTGGCGCGCTATGCGCCTGGCACCCATAGCAAGATTATCGATTTCAAAAATAGGGTTAATTCCATTCAGGGACTTTCCATCGTCAGCAATGACCTGGATGGCGTTCATCTGGAAACAGCGGTGACTTCAGCCAGGGAGGCAGCCCAAAGATTGGCTACATCCCGATGAGTAAAATCGACTGGAGCGGGCTCCGTTGTCAGGACGGGGCTTAGCGGGTAGCAGGCGCACGTCGGCATCGGGATAAGCCGTGTGCCAACCGGTGTACTGCACATTGTCATAGAGTTGATCATTGGAGTCCCACC
>JADFVW010000318.1 GCA_015222725.1 Pseudomonadota bacterium
GCGGTGCAAACGCGTTGGTCTACGATACAGGCGGCGGCGACCCCGAAGGCTACAATATGGCTAGCATGGTTATCCTGCCCTACCTGAGGGCGCGGGGCATTAAACGCCTTAACACGTTGGTGATCAGTCACCGGGACAATGATCACAGCGCGGGAACAGGCTCATTAATGGCATCCATACCCGTGGGACAGTTAATAAGCGGTGGAGATGGCCCGGTGTTGTACGGGGCCCAGCAGTGCAGGGCGGGAAAGGCCTGGCGTTGGCCGTCGGGGGAGCGATTCCAGATATTATCACCGGCGCGACCCGATGGTCTGTCATCCAATAACAGCTCCTGCGTACTGCAAATTCGCCTGGGCGCCTTTAGCCTGTTGCTGCCGGGAGATGTCGATACAGGCCGCGAAAAACAACTTCTGCGCTATTGGCGGGAAGGTTTGCACAGTGATGTACTGCTGGCGGGACATCACGGCAGCCTGACGTCCTCGTCCTATACCTGGTTGAAAATTGTACAGCCTAGCTATAGCGTTTTCAGCAGCGGCTACCGCAACCAATTTTCTCACCCGCGCCCTGAGATACTTGAGCGCTTTGCCTCTACGGGCAGCGCTACATTTACGACCGCCCGTGATGGGGCGGTAGAGCTAGAACTTCTGCCCGATGGGCACATAATGGCCAGCGCTTTCAGGGCGGGTATGCACCCCTACTGGATGTGAATCTGGCAGCTTTTGCCCTCGCTGGAGGTGTGCGTATAATGAACCAACTAATAAGCGATAATAGGAAACTAATGTGCTCGAATTGGTAACAGCGGGTGGGTGGCTAATGCTGCCAATCCTTTTCAGCTCCATTATAGTTTTGGCCATTTGTGCAGAGCGTATATTTACTCTCAATGCGAAGAAAATATCCCCACCGCATTTGCTGGCAACTGTGTGGAAGCAGCTCAAGGCTGGTGAACTCGATGCTGCCAGGTTGCGCACGCTGAAACAGTCCTCTCCACTGGGTCGGATATTGGCAGCGGGTCTGGGCAATGCCGGTCACGGCAGGGATGTTATGAAGGAGAGCATTCAGGAGGCGGCCAGCCATGTTGTTCACGAGTTGGAGCGCTACCTGAATACACTGGGCACGATAGCCGCTGTAACCCCGCTGCTGGGACTGCTCGGCACGGTAATGGGTATGATAAAAGTCTTTGCTGAAATCATGGCCCAGGGTACGGGTAATGCCAGTGTGCTGGCCGGCGGCATCTCAGAGGCATTGATCACCACCGCCGCGGGATTGAGTGTCGCCATCCCCGCGCTGGTCATGCATCGCTATTTTGTCGGCCGCATCGACGGTATCGTTGTCGGCCTGGAGCAGGAAACCATCAAACTGGTTGACGCCATGCACGGTGAGGTGACGCAGGAGCGGGGCGATTTGATAGGGAATATCTCTTGAATTTTCGGTCGCATCGCAAGGAGGAGGTCAGCGTCAACCTGACCCCATTGATTGATGTGGTTTTTCTTCTGCTTATCTTCTTTATGGTTTCGACTACGTTTACCAAAGCGTCGCAGTTGAGCATAGACCTGCCCGAGGCCACCGGTGAACCCAGTGAAACACCCAGCGATCAAATAGAAATACTGATTGACGAGAGCGGGCAATACCGGGTGAATGGGCAGGCACTTGTGGACACCCATGTGCGCACCCTGCAAGCCGCAATTTACAAGATTTCGGCGGGCGATACCACGCTTCCCATGGTCATCTCTGCAGATGCCCAGTCCAGCCATCAGTCCGTTGTGCGAGCGATGGATGCCGCCGGACAGATGGGCTTTGTTCATCTTAGTATAGCGACCCGACAGCCGGTGCCAGAACGTGGGTCGAAACAGTAATGGTCAATCGTCCCCAAGTGAAGCTGGCAAATCGTCAAAGCGACTGGCATCTCTACGCCCGCTTGATGACGTATGTCGCGCCCTATTGGTATATTTTTCTGTTCAGTATTCTGGGCTATGTTGTTTATTCCCTGGGAAATGTGTTGCTGGCAGACATGATGCAATTTCTCCTGGATGCCTTAAGCCCGTCCGAAAATGTCAAGCCGGGGTTTGTCGCCAGAGCTGCCCACGCGGTCTATTCGCCGGGAGATATGGGCGCACAGGAATATGCGCGAATAGCGGTTCCCCTCACTGCAGTTGCTCTCGCTTTTATGCGCGCCATGGGCTTTTTTGTGGGCACTTATTTTATGAACCACATCGCGCGAAACCTGGTGCATGCACTGCGCTGTGAACTATTCGACAAGATGTTGGTGGCGCCCAGTAGCTATTACGACGGCCACAGCAGCGGCGTTTTAATTTCCAAGATTACTTACAATGTAGAACAGGTTACCGGGGCTGCCACCAAGGCCTTGAAAATCATCGTGCGGGAGGGCTTGACCATTGTTGCCTTACTCTCTTATATGATTTATCTGAACTGGCGCCTGTGCCTGGTTTTTTTCGTAGTCGCTCCGCTTATCGCCTTCGTTGTAACAATCGTGGGCAAACACTTCCGTCGATACAGCCGGCGCATACAGGACTCCATGGGCGAAGTAACCCAGGTGTCATCAGAGAGTATCGGCGCCTACAAAGAAGTGCGCATATTTGGCGGGCAGGCGCATCAGCAGTCGCTGTTCCACAATGCCAGTGTGTATAACCGCAGCCAGAGTCTTAAGCTCGCTTTTGCAGAGGCGGTGAGCACGCCTGTTATTCAAACCCTGTTGTCCAGTGCCCTGGCGGTGCTGATTTATTTTGCGATGGCGCCCGATGTTATGGAGGGCTTTTCTGCCGGTTTATTGGTTGCCTTTCTCACTGCAGCGGCCCAGTTGGGGAAACCGGTTCGCCAACTCAGCTCGATTCAAAGTGTCCTGCAGCGGGGACTGGCGGCAGCGGAAGATATTTTTGCACAGCTGGATTATGACGATGAGGACGACAGCGGTACGGTGCAGGTTGATCGTGCCCGGGGAGAAATCAGCATATCGAAGCTCAGTTTCGCCTATGCGGGAAACACCGAGGCGGCCCTGAAAAACATTTCCCTGACGATTAGTCCGGGCCAGACCGTCGCACTGGTGGGGCGCTCGGGCAGTGGTAAATCGACACTGGTAAATTTACTGGCGCGCTTTTACGCCCCCTCAAGCGGCAGCATTTCCCTGGACGGCATTGAATTACAGGACTATCAACTGAGTAACCTGCGCAGCCAGTTCTCTATTGTGTCGCAAAATGTATCCCTGTTTCACGATACCGTGCTGCACAATATAGCTTATGGCCAGATGGCAGGTGCTTCCGAGGCTGCGGTGCGCAAGGCGGCGGAGTCTGCCTATGCGCTGGAGTTTATTGAAAACCTTCCCCAGGGCTTTGAGACCGTTCTGGGTGAAGACGGTGCGGGGCTAAGTGGAGGCCAGCGCCAGCGCCTGGCAATTGCCCGGGCCATCCTCAAAGACGCGCCGGTACTTATTCTCGATGAGGCGACCTCGGCACTGGATAACGAATCTGAATACCGTATTCAGCAAGCGCTTGAAAATATCATGCTGGGCAGAACAACACTGGTGATCGCTCACCGGCTGTCGACGGTTGAACACGCGGACAGCATCGTGGTGATGGATAACGGCGAGATAGTCGCAACCGGGAGCCACGCACAGTTGTTGGAGCAGGGTGGCCTGTACTCACAGCTGTATCATCAGGAGTTCACTGATTAATGGCCAGCGAGCAGTCCTGGTTGGTTGCCGCCTGGTATCGCGGCAGTTGGTGGCTGGTATTTCTGCGTCCCCTGGAGTTTCTTTTTCGCGGCGTCGCCGGAATCAGGCGTTCACTTTTTCGGCGGGGGCTTAAAGCGGTTTGGCGATCGCCAAAACCGGTGGTTGTGGTGGGCAATATTACCGTGGGCGGTACTGGGAAAACCCCGGTTGTTATCGCGCTGGTTGAATATTTGCAGGCCCAGGGGGTTAAGCCGGGGGTTGTTAGTCGCGGTTATGGGGCAACGCGCGGTGTGTTTCCCTACGCCGTCACCGAGCAGAGCAGCGCTGAGGATTGCGGTGATGAACCGCTGCTTATCTACAGGCGAACCGGCTGCCCCTGCGTGGTGGCGCCCGCCAGAGTCTGCGCGGTGCAATATCTGCTGGAAAAGTATGATGTCGATATTGTCCTGTGTGACGACGGTTTACAGCACTACGC
>JADFVW010000319.1 GCA_015222725.1 Pseudomonadota bacterium
CTCAGTGTCGGGGTGACGAGAGTATAAACAGTGCCGCGAAGCACCCATATTGGCCCCTATCGTATCCTTCGATTAATCAATCGGGGAGGTCAGGGAACTGTTTACCTGGGGTTCGATGACCGCCTGCACCGGCGCGTTGCAATCAAGATCTACCGCCTTCCACAAGACAAGCACGAGCGACGGGGTCTGCTGCATGAAGCGCAACTGGTAGCGAGTATTCAAAACCCCAAGGTCGTGCAGATCTATGACCTTATCGTCGCCAGTGATCACGTGGCTCTCATTATGGAGTATGTGCCCGGCTGTGACCTGGAAGAATTCCTCGATCACGGGCAGCCCTGCCTCGCCAGCATCGTCGCAATTTGTATCGATGTTGCCGGTGCGCTGGCGGCGGCCCGGCAGCAGGGCATCGTTCATGGTGATTTGAAGGCCGGCAATATTTTGATTACCGAACAGGGCAGGGTGAAACTCACCGACTTTGGTATTGCCAGAGGGGAGGGAGACCTGGGCGTGCAAACGTCGGCGGCGAGCCTGTCCTGTATTTCCCCGGAACAGTACCTGGGAAAATCTTTGGATGTGCGGTCAGATTTATTTGCCCTGGGATGCCTGCTGTACAGAATGCTGACGGGGAAGTTGCCTTTTGTCCACGCCGGCGAACTGGACAGTGATGGCCTGCTCCTGCACGCGCCCCAGGCCGTGGATGAACTGGTTTCAGCGGGTTTATTGGTACCGCCGGAGTTGTCCCAACTGATGCAGGCGCTGTTGCAAAAGAGCCCCGACGACCGGCCGGGAAATACACACCAGGTTCGAAATACACTGCGCGAGATTTCGCGGGATATTCCACTGTCCGCTGGCAATACCCTTCTGCGTGAGGCAGAGGTCTATTTTCGCAGGGAGTCTCCGGAAGATATTCCGCCTCTTGTTCCCAGTGATCTGACACGCAATGGTCGTTCAAGTATGAAGCCCAATCGCTACGCGGTATGGGCGGGTGTTTTTTCCAAACGCCGGGCACTTGCGATGGCGTTGGCGGTCATTATTACCTCCGCCTTATTCGGGAATGCGCTGGTGCAGGCTTTTTTTGCCGAAAAGGTTTCTGTCACCCTGGAGACGCCCTCTTTTAATATTGCCACCGCTGCAGATCTTCCCGGGGAAATATCGGCCAATTGGCTGCTTGGCGAAATTGAGGCCGCAGTGCATGCACAGCTTGGCAGTGTTGATGTCAGTGGCGGTATCGCGGCACCGCAGAATAAAACCTACTATTCAAGAGGGGATGTCACAGCCTCGGCCACCGAGCGGGATGCTGTGCAATGGCGCATACGAAGCGAGTTACATTGTGTCGATCAGCTCTGCCTGCTGGCCCTGGTACTGGAGAAGGATGGACAAAAATTTGCTGAGCAGGTGGCAATTTTTGCCGAAATGCCCATTTACCATTGGAAAGACACCGCTCAGGGCGCGGCATTAGCTCTTTTAAAGCGCGCAAATTAAAGCTCATTCCCCTCTCTGGTCCAGTCGCGAAATACTCTCAAAAACAGCCTTGTTGGCGGGGGTTTCCACGTTGAATTGCCGGGCAACTTTAAGAAAGTAGCCAGATATATAGTCGTTCTCGGTACGCCGCCGGGCCAGAGTGTCCTGTAGCATGGACGAGCGGTTATTTCTGGTGTCGCGGATAACCTCTTTCACCAGGCGATGAATTTCCATTGATGTTTCTCGGAAACCGGCGGCCAGACTTACCTGGGCTATTTCATCACACAATTGCCTCACCAGATTCGACAGTTCAGGTCGCGTGGCCAGTTCGCCGTTTTTGCAGCGATGCATAGCGCTCAGAGGGTTTATCGCACAGTTAACCGCCAGTTTTTGCCACAGGCAATCCTCAATATTTTCTTCCCAGGTGCAGGGCAGCGTTAGCTCCTCCCAATCGGAAAACCATGCCGGAGGTTCTTGCTGTCCTGTCTGGCCCAGTCGCGTGAGGCCATTTCCGGCGTGGCAAAAATGGCGCTGGTCTGTTTCTGTGTTTGTGTTCAGGCGATAAGACCCCGCAGTGGTCGTTGCTGCGGTGAACTGGAAGTCGGGGAAGTCCGAGCGCAGTTCCTCCATAAAGCCCATGCCGTTGACCAGTATGACGATGTGACTGCTGTGGTCGAGGCGGTGCCCAATATCTGACAAGGCAGTTCGAACGTCATAGGCTTTGGTGGTAAGCAGTAGGTGGCTAATAGCGTGGGGGTCATCGTTGAAAGATACGGGCAGGCTTAATTCATCTGTGCCGCCGCTTCGCTCAATACACAGTTCACCCAGGTGGTCACGTTTACTGCACCTCCTGCATAAAAGCGTTGTTGTTATTCCCGCGTTATGCATAGAGGCTGCGAACAGTGATCCAATAGCGCCCGCGCCCAGTATATGCCAGTCTTTTGTCATGGGTCAGAAATAAATCCGGTTCGGGATTGTAAACTGTAGCAGGCACATTAGACTGTGTCCCCCACGGGAATGTAAAGATAGAGAGTATCCACTATGCCATCTTTTGACGTTGTATCGGAAGTTGATTTGCACGAGTTGACCAATGCTGTCGATCAGGCAGGACGAATTATTGCCACCCGCTTTGACTTCAAGGGCGTCAACGCATCATTCAAGCGTGACGAACACACCATTCTTATCACCGCCGAGGCGGACTTCCAGCTTACCCAGATGGAGGACATGCTGTGCACGGCCTTATTGAAGTGCGCCATAGACCCGGCTGCGATGGACCTGTCCGACCCGGTGGAATCGGGAAAGACAGTCAGCCAGACCGCTGTATTGCGCAATGGCCTGGATAGCGGGCAGTGCCGATCCATCGTCAAAAGCATTAAGGAGATGAAGAGCAAAGTGCAAACCCAGGTTCAGGGTGAGCAGGTACGGGTGACGGGAAAGAAGCGGGATGACCTGCAAAAAGTAATGGCAATGCTGCGTGAGGGGGACTATGACGCTCCCTTACAATTCAGTAATTTCCGCGATTGAGGGTTTGTTGTAAATCCTGTAGCCGGCGGTCCAGGTCCTCGGGCGCGGACTTGTTGGCCAGATACCATAAAATTTCCAGGTATTGGTAGACGATACAATGCCGTAAAAATTTGAGTGATTCCTCCGCATTGGGATGGCGTCCCAGATAGCAGCTCACCAACTCCTGTTTCTGATCGGCGTCCAGGGCGTCACCCACAGCAACCACGGCCAGGTCAAACCACGCGCTCCCCATGGCGCAATATTCCCAGTCTATGGCCCAAAGTTGGTTGCCGCTGACGATCCGATTGGCAGCGAGCAAGTCATTGTGACAGGGCACGGGTGTATCCTTATCCTGGATTAAATGGTCCAGTAAACACCATATCGCTTCTCGGCTGGAAATGATGACGCCGGGTACTTCCCGGTTCAGGTGTTGCAGTTGCTTTTCGTAGCGGGTGACTCGTTCGCGTAAATCCAGCCGGTGGTGGATTGCGGGTAATTGGTGAATGCTGCGGAGCAGGGCTGCTGTCTCGCTGAGTTTGTCCGAGCGACTGCTGTCCGGGTGCAGGTAATCGCAGACCAGCACGCCCAACTCCGGGTTGTAGTATCGGGGGCAGGGGGCGAGGCCCGCTTCGTGAGCCGCATTCAGGGTGCGCCACTCAGTGGACCTCGACAGGCTGTTGTTGCCGGCGTGAACGCCGGTAATTCGAATAACATAGCGCTTATCGGCCTCAACCAGCACACTGTGGTTACTGATGCCAGAGCCGAATAGGGAAATGATCCGCGGTGGGCCCGGCAGCGGCGGGTCGCAACGCCACTGGCGCCACTGGTTCAGCGTTTGATCCAGTTTTAACCGGATGTTTCGCGGTAGTGCTGCAACCATTTTCGATACCCGAATATCACAATGACCAAATAGGCCACAAAAAGCACGGCGGTGAGGTATAGGCCACGATCCAGGTAGAGATAAATTGAGGCGCTATCGATCACCAGCCAATACAGCCAGTTTTCCAGAATTTTTCGTGTAACCATCCAGGTAGTAAGAATACTACCCCATGTAGTGAATGAATCCAGCAGTGGCAGCGCGGCCTGGGTATATTGCGCTAAAAGTGCTGCGCTCAGCAGGGAGGCCAGCACCACACCGCCTATCGCAAGAATGTGGTTGCGCAGTGGCCACCTTGTTATGGGCAGCTCCACGGCAGCCCCCTGGCTGTTACTACCACCCCCTCGCCACTGCCACCATCCGTACACGGCCATTGCGAGGTAGTATACCTGCAGTGCAGATTCCATCAGGAGATTAACGTCCCAGAACAGGTACAGAAAGATCGCTGTACTGAAAAAAGCGGCGTACCAGCACCACAGGCTCTCTCGCACCGCGAGGAGTAAGTACGTTATCCCCAGTAGTACAGCAATCACTTCCCAGGCGGACATGGCCTGTAGTGCCAGCGTTATACTGTCTTCCGCGCTGCTCACAATCTCACCTCTGGCTAGAAACTGTAACTGGCACTGATGCCAGCGACCCGGGGGTCACCGTACTGGTAGTAGGGCTCCAGTGCATATTCCTTGCGTGGGTCGTTTCCGAAACTGCCAAAGCCACGCACGGTAACCTCTTCATCGGTAACATTGCGAACCCACAGGGCAGCGGACCAGTCTTGCGTTTGGTAGCCCAACCTGGCGTGAAGGAGGTCGTAGCTGGGCGCTTTCACCTGGTGCCTGTCAGAGAAGTAATAGTCGTCCTTGCCCTCCAGATCAAGTCGCCCATAGAATCCCCTGCCAAACTCAAAACGTCCGCCCAGGGCGTATTGGTAAGCAGGTGCCTGTGCCTGGTCGCGGCCGGATAAGTCATCGCCATTGGCATTGATGTATTCATCAAACTCGGTTTGCAGTAGTCCAATATTGGCATAGACATTCAAACGCTCCGATACCAGCCAGTCCAGCTCCAGTTCGGCGCCGTAGTTGTTGCCTCTGGCCGCGTTGTTGGTGTAATCGATAAAGGCGGTGCTGCCATCCTCCCTGGCAACGACCAGAGAGCCCCTGACCTGCTGGTCTTTCCGGTCCATGTAAAAAAAAGCGAGCCGGGTTCTCACGGTGTTTGCGGCAAAGCTGGATTTTATTCCCGCCTCGTAATTAATTAAAAACTCCTCGTCAAATTCCTGTACTGCATGCAGTTGCTCCAGAATACCGGGGTCGTCGGTGCTGTCCATACTGGCAAGGATATTGGCATTCACGCCGTTGGCGCGGTAGCCACGCGATACGCCGGCGTACATCATGGTGTCGTCAGAAGGGGAGTATTCAAAGACCAGCTTTCCGCCCCACAGATTATTCTCCGGATCGCTGTCGACACCGTTGCTGTCGCGGTAATCAGTTCGCCGCTGTTCCACGCGCAAGCCGGAGCTTGCACGCCAGCGCTCGCTCAGCTGGCTGTCAAATTGACCGAACAGGGCCAGTGTCCCGGTGTCGTAGTCGCTTAAAAAATCTTGCTCCAGGTAGGTGTAGCGGCGTCTGAGGGCCTCTTCGTTGTGCAGGAAGTAGGCGCCAATTACCCAGTCTGTGCTGCCGGAAAATAGACTGGATTGCTCGTTCGATAGAAAACGTAATTGCGCACTGAAACTATCCCTGTCGCGTAAATATTGATCGAATGAAGAGTATTCCCAGCCCGGTGCAATACCCACAAAACTCCAGTCTTCGTCAAAGCCGTAGTCTGTCTCGGAATTTGCGTAGGTAAAGGTAGCTTCCAGATCGATAGATCTCGCCTCTCCGTGCCAGTTCAGTGCCAGGGCTTTTGATTTCTGCTCATCCTGGCCCGGTTGGTCTGACAGGGTGTGGCGCGTATTATCCAGGGAGAAAGCGTCGTAGCCATTTTCCACATCGACATAAATTGCAGTGATATCCAGAGTATGGATCTCATTGACTAGCCAGCGCAGTTTTCCTCGTACACTGGTCTCGTTCCGGTTATTGGTATCCTCCCTGTCCAGGTAATCGTTCTCAATAAAGCCGTCGCTCTGGTAGTTATTTATGGCCAGCCTGTACAGCAGTTTATCTGTAACAAGAGGGCCGGTTCCGACGACCCCGAGGTTCAAACTGTTGTATTGTGCCGCGGTGGCTTCCACCCTCAGTGCAGGCTCGTTTTGGGGCTGGCCTGTACGTATATTGATCAAGCCCGCGAGGGCGTTTGCACCGTGCAAGGTGCCCTGGGGGCCCCTGAGAACCTCCACCTGGTCTACATCAAATAGCGTGCCTATGGTGCCCAGGCCGCTGAAGTCGATATTGTCGATGACAAATCCGATGGAGGGGTTCAAGGGCTCCTGAAATTGGCTGCGCTCGCCAATTCCGCGAATCTGGTAATAGCGGGCCCGGGACGAACCGCTTGAAAAATTGACGTTTGGGGCTATGTTCAGCACTTCTTCCAGGTGCTGTGCCGCCCGTTGTTGAATATCTTCGCCGGTGACCACGCTGATGCTGGAGGCCTGATCTTGCAGGGCTATGGGTCGAAATTCTGCCGTAACGAGAATTTCTGTCAGTTCATTGGCTGTTAAACAGGTGGCTGGCAGTATCGCTACCGCAGCGATAAGAGCCTGTAATGGCAGTGCTTTCACGTAAGGTTCTCTCCTCAATGACGAAATGTAAGAGAACCGGTAGGACGCGCGTTTTGGACTAAGTAGACTTCACCCATCCCTACGCCGGTTCTAGCCGGATCAGGTTCAAAGGGTTTGTCGAGTTGACATCTCAGGCTGCCGCCGCCCCCAGGTTTGCATCGCGAGTATAGGGTGCTTACACTAGCAATCCAAGAAAATAATAAATCGCCAAAGTGGGGCAGGTACATGTGCCTGAGCTCAGGCCAATATTGAAGGGCTGTCGGCGATAAGAAGGCGATGACTATTAGAGACGATAACGACAATAATGAGGAGATCCAGGGAGCGCCCCCGGTCTCGTCTGATGCTGAGCAGCGAGAGAAGCGACTAACTGCGCGGGTAGACATCAATCGCTACTTGCTTCTACAGGCCAGGCAACTGGAGATTATGTTGCTGGATGCCACCAGTTTAACGGCTTTGCTGGACGTGTTGCTAGTCAGTATGCCACGGCACTTTTCCTTTCGTGTTGCGGAACTGTGGTTGTACGACCCTGAAAATTCACTGCAGGAACTGATTCTCGGCGGCGAGCGTTATGGGCAGTATTTGCAACTGCGCGATGAGGTGTTTTCCATGCAGGAGCTATACGATATCGAACCGGATATTGTCTTGATAGATGCCACAGATTCCCGGATGTTTGAGGTGCTGAAGACTGATCACGGCATCGATCACGCGATTTTACTGCCACTGATGGATTCGGGTCGTCTCATCGGTAGTTTTCATTGCGGTTTGTCCGACGCATCCCTGTATGCGGGGGAGGCTGCAGAGGATCTGGTTGCGCACCTGGCCGCCCTGACATCTATTTGTATAAAGAATGCGGTGCGCACCGAGAAAATATCCCGGCTGAGCGTATTGGATCCTCTTACCCAGATGAGTAATCCGCGGGGTTTTGAGAGAGATTTGAGTCGTGAAATATCACGCGCCCAGAGGGTCCGGCAACCCCTGACCCTGCTCAAAATGGAAATTGATGAATATACAGACCTGCGCCAGCAGCACGGTGAAGTCAGTTGCCAGTTTGTGATTAAAAAGGTGACCCAGCGGGTGACCTCCGACCTGCGCGCCACTGACTATATTGCACGAATTTCGGGATCGGTGTTTTTTGTCATTGTGCCCGGTTGCGGGGAGGTGAAAGGGCAGGAAATAGCAGAGCGAATGCGTGAGGATATTGAAGATTTTGCGATAGACGATGGCCGTGGGGCGATTTTACATGTCACGCTGAGCATGGGCCTGGTTACCTGGGAGCCGGAGCATTACCCCGCTGTCGATATGCCGCGCCTGGCGCAGCAAATACAGGCTGTGGCAGACAAAGGCCTGCAGGCTTCTCTTTCAAAAAATGGCAATCAGATATCGATAGCCAGACTTAGCACCTTGATGGTGTGAGCGGTATGACTGAGGTAGCAGCTTGTGAGTAGCCTGGAAAGTTTATTTGTGAATAACCGGCAATGGGCCGAGAGTGTTAATTCCAGTGATCCCGAGTTTTTTGAAAAGCTGGCAGCGCAGCAGAATCCGGATTACCTGTGGATAGGCTGTTCCGATAGTCGGGTCCCTGCCAATCAAATTGTCGGCTTATTGCCCGGCGAAGTATTTGTTCATCGAAACGTCGCCAATATGGTGGTCCACACGGATTTTAATTGCCTGACCGTGCTGCAATACGCTATCGAAATTTTGCAAGTCAAACATGTGATTGTAGTTGGCCACTACAATTGCGGTGGAGTTCTTGCCGCCTTTGAGAATTCCGACAACGGCATGATTGATAACTGGCTGCGTAATATCAAGGATGTGCAGCAAGCACACCGGAAGCGTATTAACGCCCTGGAGGACAAAGAGGCTCGGGTAGATTTGCTGTGCGAGCTGAATGTGATGACACAGGTCACCAACGTTTGCCATACATCCATTGTGCAAAATGCCTGGGCGCGCGGACAGCAGGTAGACGTACACGGCTGGATATATAGCCTCAAGGACGGCTTGCTAAAAGACCTGGTTTGTTCGATAAATAGCCCCGACCAGATTTCCGAGGTTTACCGTATACTTTCGCCCGAAGACTGAAGGGGTAAGTCCGGCCACGGCCAGCCTGAGTCATTATGAACAATCTGCTATTAATTCTACTGTTTGTCTTTGGCGGTGTCGCTTTGATGGTGGTTCTGGGTGAGCGTTTTGGCAAGCCTGCTGACTCCCGACGTATGGCGCAATTGCGCCGCTGGATATTGCCCCTGGTGGGCCTGAGCCTGATGTTGTCACTGGCTCAACACTATTTGTGACGGGCATCGACACTCGCATCTGATGCCATATACCACCCGTAAGGGTGATGCGGTATTCGCAACGGTATGCCACACTTCGCCCGCTTAAAACAAACTCAAAAAGCGGAGGAGAGCAGCATGACTGAGCAAAAAGCAACTAATGTCCATTGGCACGAGGGTGATATTACTCGCGAGCACCGGGCAAACATCCTGGGTCACAAGGGCGCCACATTGTGGTTTACCGGTCTGTCGGGCAGTGGCAAGAGCACCGTGGCAGTAGAACTGGAAGGCATGTTAAGTGAGATGGGTGTGTTGAGTTATCGTCTCGATGGCGACAATGTGCGCCTGGGTATTAACAAAAACCTGGGATTCAGTGCAGAGGACAGAACCGAAAATATTCGCCGTATCGGAGAGATTGCCAAGTTGTTTGTCGATACAGGCGTGGTGGCTTTAAGTAGCTTTATCAGCCCCTATGCGGCTGATCGTGACCAGGTGCGCGCTCTGCATGAAGAGGCGGGCATGGAATTTATCGAGATATTTGTAGATTGCTCACTGGAAACTGCAGAGGCTCGCGATCCCAAGGGTCTGTACAAAAAAGCCCGGGCTGGAGAGATCAAAAACTTTACCGGTATCGATGACCCCTATGAAGCACCACCCAAGGCTGAAATTCATTTGCACTCCGACCAGCAATCGCTGGAAGAAGAAGTAAATATCATCCTGGCGGTATTGCGCGATCGCGGAATCATCAAAGCCTGAACAGACAGTAAAAATTTGGAGACAGTAATGATTAAGCCCCACGGTTCTGACGAACTAAATGCCCTGTATGTGGCAGACGAAGACCAGCGCGCAGCGCTGCTAGAGGAAGCTGAAGGTCTGCCTTCGCTGCTACTCAACTCTGCAGCAGCGGCCAATGCCGTGATGTTGGCAGCTGGCTACTTCAACCCCCTGACAGGTTATATGAATCTGGCTGATGCCCTCAGCGTTGCAGAAAATATGCACACGGTAGATGGCCTGTTCTGGCCAGTGCCTATTGTGAATATGACCAGCGAGAGCGGCATTGAGGCCGGTTCACGTATCGCCCTGCGCGACCCCAATGCAGAGGGGAGCCCCGTCCTGGCAATAATGGATGTGGAAGCGGTAGAGTCGGTCAGTGAAGAGCAGATAGACTTTATGGCGGAGAAAATTTTCCGCAGTGATGACGCGAATCATCCCGGCGTTGCAACCTTTAAGAGCCTCGGTCGCACGCTGCTCTCTGGCCCCATCCAGGTGCTGGGTTTCTCATACTTCCAGTCCGATTTCCCCGAGACTTTCCGTACAGCTGTGGAGATACGCGCTGAAATTGCCAAAAATGGCTGGGATAAAGTTGTGGCCTTCCAGACCCGCAACCCCATGCACCGTGCTCACGAAGAACTGTGCCGCATGGCGATGAATGACCTGGACGCCGACGGCATCCTGATTCATATGTTGCTGGGTAAGCTCAAGCCCGGTGATATTCCCGCTGACGTGCGCGATGCCTCCATTCGGAAAATGGTCGATGTGTACTTTCCCGCCAACACTGTCATGGTGACAGGCTACGGCTTCGATATGCTGTATGCCGGTCCACGCGAGGCTGTATTGCATGCCGTTTTTCGCCAGAACTCTGGTTGCACGCATTTGATTGTGGGTCGTGACCACGCGGGAGTAGGTGACTACTACGGTGGTTTCGACGCCCAGACTATTTTCGATGAGGAAGTTCCAGACGACGCCCTCGAGTTGGAAGTATACAAAGCGGACCACACGGCCTACAGCAAGAAGCTGGACAAGGTTGTGATGATGCGCGACGTGCCGGACCACAGCATGGAAGACTTCGTTCTCCTGTCGGGCACCAAAGTAAGGGAAATGCTGGGTGAGGGTATTGCACCACCGCCAGAGTTCTCCCGCCCTGAAGTAGCGCAGATCCTCATGGATCACTACAAGAGTCTTGATTCATAAGGTAGTCGAAAGCTAACTACGATGATTCTCGCTGTCTAAGACCGGAAGGGTGCTCACTTAAGTGGAGAGCAGGGTTGAACTGGGTGTCACCTGACAGGACCGTCAACAGCAAGGATGCTGTTGCCGAGCCTCCATGGATGGATTCACGGCGTGTCCAGTCAGGTGACACCCAGTTCAGCCCGAAACAACACTTAAGTGAGCGCCCTTTCGATCTGGCCAGACCTTGCATTATCAGTATTAACTTTCCCGATTGCCCCTTATAATAAGACCCTCATTCTGTAGGGAGTGTGCCTTGTCGGGCCAGTCGTTATCCAAGTTCACCAGCACATTGGGCCAAAGCTCTGCTGTACTGAGTGATCTGTTTGCCCGATTAGCGCAGCCCGCCCGGGCTCGCCGCATACGGTTGTTGATAATCGGCCTGGCGATGCTGTGGCTGGTGATAGCCCTCTCGCAATTAGTGTGGGCGCTTTTCCCCGCGGCGGAAACGATGCTGCCCGGCGACATCGTAATTCTTAATCCAGCGGAAACCGCATCCAACGCTCAGCAGGCCGACTCGGTCGATCTTAATAAGATGTTGTCCTGGCATCTGATGGGCCATGCGGATGCTGCAGTCGCGGCCACCACAGTCGCAGTGCCGGTGGAGCAGGCCACGGGTCGTGAGGGCATCGAGGAGGGGGCAAAGGAAACCCGTCTCGACTTGCGATTGCGGGGTATCGTCGCATCCACCGTGGACGGTTTGGGTCACGCCATTATCGAGCACAAATCGAAACAGCAGGTCTACGCGGTTGAAGACAAACTCCCGGTGTCGGGCAGGGTGGTCCTGGCGAAGGTGATGCCAGACAGGGTGGTTCTTGATAACCGGGGCACTTACGAGTTACTCGTTTTGTTCGAGGATACCGCCTTGAGCGCTCAATTGCCCGCGCCTGCTGTGCGGGAGACCGCCCCCAAAAATATGACTGGAGGCGCGGTGAGAGCCATCGACAAGCGCGACGATGTGCAGACCACTGCACTCGCCCGAAGTTATCGTCAACAACTCTACCAGAACCCCCAGTCTCTAGCCGAGTTGGTGAGGATCACCGCTGTGCGGGACGATGGCCAGTTGCTCGGTTACAAGGTTTCGCCCGGGTCAGATGAGGCGCAATTCGCTCAGCTGGGGTTTAAAAGAGATGATCTGGTGACCAGTGTCAATGGCATTGCACTTAATGACCCCGGGAACACGGTTCGCCTGTACCAGCTTATGCGCTCGGCAGGGGAGGCAGTATTTGATCTGGAACGGGGCCAAGAGCAGTTAACCATCACTGTTAGTCTGGATGCCAGCGGGCCTGAACGATGATACAGTCGTACTGTCCAGCTAACGTGTGATGCACCTGGAATTTAAAACCGTGAAATATAATAAGTACCAATGAAGGAAAGAACACAGTGACTGTTTTGGGTCGATTACTGAAAACACCGATTGTTTGTCTGCTGGCAGGGCTGTACTTCAGCGCTATGACGGCTGTGGCGCAGGACTTTACCGTCAATTTGAAAGAGACGGATATTCAGGAGCTGATTAAATTTGTCTCCGAGGCGACGGGTACGACCATTGTTGTCGACCCTGCGGTAAAGGGTAAGGTCAAGGTAGTGTCGGCCAAGCCGGTATCGCGCAGTGAGCTATACGATCTGTTTCTGGCCATTTTGGAAGTGCACGGCTACACCGCTGTTCGGTCCGGTGGCATTATTCGAGTTATTCCCAGTAAAGATGCACGATCATCGCCCGTGTCGGTTCGCGACGGCAGCGAGATCGGTGACAACGACGAGTACGTCACCCAGGTTATCAGTCTGGAGAATATATCCGCCGCCAAGTTAATCCCTGTACTGCGACCCCTGGTGCCACAGCAGGCGCACATGGCGGCCTACGCACCCAGCAATGCGATCATCATTTCGGATGTGTCGGCCAATATTAATCGAATACGCAGCATTATCGAGCGCATGGATAAGTCCGCCGTCCAGAAAACCGATATCGTAAAGCTGAAGTACGCGGTCGCAGATGACATTGTCCAAATGCTGGATAAGCTGAACAAATCTGAGGCCAAGCAAAGTGGTGCCGCCGAGCCAGGGGTGTTGCTGGTGGCCGACAGCCGTACCAATAGCGTGCTGGTCAATGGCGATGAGATAGAGCGCGCCAGAATCAGCAAGTTGATCGCCTATCTGGATACGCCACTGGAGCAAAGTGGCAATGTAAAAGTTATTTACCTGGAATATGCCCAGGCCTCCGAACTTGCCGAAGTTCTCACCCGGGTGATGCAGAATATCTCGCGGCTGGACTCGCCCGATGGCAAGAAGCCACAGAATACCAAAAACACGTCGACAATCGAGGCGGATGAAAACACCAACTCCCTCATTGTTACCGCCGATGCTGACGAAATGGCCGCGCTGGAAGCCGTTATCGCAAGGCTTGATATCCGTCGGGCACAGGTATTAGTGGAAGCTATTATTGTCGAAATGGAAGTTATTGACGGTCAGGATCTTGGCCTGCAATGGCTGTTCGCCAATGACAGTGGTGCCTTTGGCAGTAATATCAATGCGGGCGATCTCAGGGCCAGGAATATTGCCGGCGCAGTGTTGCCCCCCACCGCAGAGGACGGCACCATCGGTGATGATGCCAATCTGGGAGACCTTGCTGCCGCGCTGGCCAGTACGCCGGGCTTCTCCCTGGGATGGGGCACCATAAGCGATAACCTGTCCATGACGGTAATCCTCAATGCCCTGGAGGAACAATCCAATGCCAATATTCTTTCAACACCCAGCCTGTTAACTCTGGACAACCAGGAGGCCTATATCACCGTGGGTCAGAATGTGCCCTTTGTTACAGGCTC
>JADFVW010000320.1 GCA_015222725.1 Pseudomonadota bacterium
GTCTGGCATAATTCTCGAGCAGCTATTAAGCTTGGGTGCTGTACCCGGGCTTAAAATCAAAGGGGCTTAGGCTCCTTTTTTTCGTCTGTAGTTATAGTTATTCTTTCGTCTCTAGTTACTAGTCGTCTACCCAGACTCTTCTCAAGGGTTCGCCAAAATCATCATAAATAGTTTTCTGGCGGCGCTGTGGACGTCGGTTGCGCTTTGGTGCGGGCGTACGCTTGAGTGCGGACTTGCGTCTGGCCTCGATGGCCGCGACAACCTCTGGTATGGGCGTGCGTTCGAGGCTGGGTTCAATAAACAGTCGGCGTGAGGGCAGCATCATCGACTGCCCGTTCTCGTGGCCACTGAGGCCCCGGGGTATTTCTTCTACCCGGCCGCCCTTGTCCAGAAAGCGGGTCATTTCTCTTTCCAGATGGGCGCGGATATCGGCTTTGGTAATAATTTTCTTCACGTGCCTTATCAATTAAGCAAACGACTCAGTATACCTCTAGCGCAACGCATTAACAGGCTTTTGCTCAATCGGGGGTTTTCTGCGAACCAGAAGGGGGTTTTCCCCCGATGCGGTATTCTGGTTTAATACACAGCTCACTTTTTGGAGTTTTCCCCATGGCCTGGTTTATTTTGTTTGTGCTGGTGTTTTTTGCTTTCAGCTTTCTATATTTACGCGGTGAAAACCTGGCTTATCTCGATACCAATATATTACCTCAGCCGGAGGGGGAACCCAGCCAGGGGCATCACGATGTTGTGGCATCGCTGGGGGACATTACCGCCGCGGTGACGACCGGGCCGCGTAAAGGGAGGCTAAAAGCATTGCGTGATTTTATGGACTCCATGAGTGACGACAAGGACTTTGACAGCGAATTTCGCCAGGTGGATAGAGGTTTGATAAAGGGGGAGTGGGTTATAGCACCAGGGGCGAGTTCCACCCGGCGAGTATTGTATATACACGGTGGCGCATGGTTGGCGGGCAGCCCGAAAAGTCACCGCAGCATCACCGACAAACTTTCCGCGGTGGCAAATGCTGCTGTATTCTCATTGGACTATCGCCTGATGCCTGAAAACAGCCGGCGTGATGGCATTGATGATTGCCGGAGTGCCTATCGCTGGATATTGGAAAATGGACCCGAGGGCGCGCAAGAAACCGATTTCTTGCTGGTGGCGGGAGACTCTGCCGGGGGCAATCTGACATTGGCATTGATCGCCTGGGTACGAGACCAGGGCTTACGTGCGCCAGATGCCGCCCTGGGCTTTTCTCCCGCGGTGGATGGCACGCTCTCATCGCCCAGCTTGATTAGCAATATTCCCAGCGACCCCATGCTGGGCCCCCAGTTTGGCAAGCTGGCGAAAGTGCCCAACATATTTCTCTTATGGTTTGCGTGGTTTAGCTCGCGAATCCGGCCCAGTGACCCAATAGTCTCACCGGTGCGCGGCGATTTATCCGGCCTACCCCCTGTCTTGATACAGGTGAGTGAGGCCGAGATGTTATTCGATGATACGCGACGCTATGTGGCCAAGGCCCAGGCGGCAGGCTCCCCGGTGGAAATGCAGCACTGGCCTTTTATGGTGCATGTGTGGCAAATTTTTACCCCTCAACTGCCGGAAGCGGATGCAGCATTTGATAATATAGCCGAGTTTTTACAAAGCGTAGAAGGTAAAGTCGCGATAGAGAAAGCTGCATGAATGCTATCCGCTCCATTCTTGTATTTACCTGGATAGTGTTGTCCGTAATTCCCTGCGGTATCGCACTGGTGCTGTGCTCGGTTTTTCTGCGCAGTGATACTTTATGGTGGTGGTTCGCGGCACCTTTTCTGCGCGGCGTTATCGTCGCTGCCCGCATTGTGGGCGGGGTTAAATACCGTGTGCACGGTGAGGATAACCTGCCCAAGGCAGATGATATGCGCCGGGTTGTTTTATGCCCCAAGCACCAGTCTACCTGGGAAACATTTTATTTCCCCAGCATGACCTCACATCCACTGGCCTACGTATTCAAGAAAGAGTTACTGCGGATTCCCATTTTCGGCTGGTGTATGGGTAGGCTTGATATGATTCATATCGATCGCAAGCAGCGTGCCCAGGCCTGGAATAAGGTGGCGGAGCAGGGCAAGATTTTAATGGATGACGGCAAATGGATTATTATGTTTCCGGAGGGAACACGGATTGAACGCGGCAAAAAAGGTTCCTATAAAGCGGGTGCCTCGCGGTTGGCCGTGGCTACCGATGCCTATATTATCCCCATTGCCGTGACCTCTGGCCGCTGCTGGCCGCGTCGCTCATTTGCCCTGCGTCCTGGTATTATCGATGTTTCCATTGGGCACCCCGTCAGTGCTGCGGGTAGGGAGCCCGGAGAGTTGATGGAGGAAATTGAGCGCTGGATTGAAAGCGAGATGCACCGTCTGGACCCGGAAGCCTACAAGTAACGGGCGCACTGCGCCAAGCTAGCGCTCAAACTTCGTCGTAAGAACGATGGAGGTGGTTGTTTTTTCCACGCCGGGGAGGGCACCGATGTCATCCAGAACCACATCCATTTCCTGAGTTGTAGCCGCAGTAACGGTGGTTACCATGTCATAGATACCACTCACGGTTTGCACCGTCTTCACGGCCCCCATGTGGGACAGGGCTTCGACAATTTTCTGGCTTTGTTTCGGGTTTACCTGAATCATCACGTGGGCATTCAATTGCCTGCCACTGAAGGAGTCGTGGTAGCGAATGGTGTAGCCAGCGATGATTTTTCTGCGTTCCAGGCGGTTAATTCTATCTTGCACGGTACTGCGCGAAACCCCAAGTGTGCGAGCCAGCGCGCTGGTGCTGGCCCGGCTGTTGGACGCCAATAACGCCAGCAACTGTTGATCGACTTTATCCAGATTCAGCATTTTGATAACTCTATCCGTCAAAAAGACTAATAATAAACGTCAATCCGTCAGTTTTACAGTTCAAAATGACGTTATTACTCCATAAAATAGCGAAATTATAGGGGTCCATCGGTAATAAGGAGAAAAGAGCGGTGACCGAGTTAATCAGCCATGTGGCGGTAGTCAGTGCCAGTAATGAGTTGCGGGAGCGTTGGTTGTTTGCGCTGGAAGAGTGCAGCCAGAATGACCCCGTGGCCCCCAACAGTTGCGACTACCGATTTCTGCCCTGTGAATCGGCGGAGCAGGCCCTGCAACTGGCCGCTGGCGATGGCCTGCTGCAAGCGGTGATTATTGATACGGTGACGATTGACGGCGCCGACGAGCTGGTTCGTTCGCTGAAGGCGTTACGGGCAGAGCTGGATTTATTCCTGGCGGTAGACCAGAACTCGGAATTTTCCAGTCATGCAGTCGAATTACTGGATCGCAATGATGACAACATCAGTCATTTGTTCCGGCAGGTGCAGTCGGCCATTGCACACCGGGCCAACACACCATTTGCCGATACCTTGCGTGACTATGTCTACAGCGCAAAAGACGCCTGGCACACCCCCGGGCACTCCGGTGGCGCCAGTTTGCGCGACAGTCCCTGGGTGTCTGATTTTCACCAGATGATGGGCGAACATATTTTTAACACCGATTTATCGGTCTCGGTGCAGGTGCTCGACTCCCTGCTGGAGCCCCACAGCGTGATTCAGGAAGCCCAGGACCTGGCGGCCGAGGCCTTTGGTGCCCAGGAGACTTTCTTCGTCACCAATGGCACCTCCACTGCGAACAAGGTCATCATCCAGCATTTGCTGGGGGCCGGTGGGAAAATGATCGTAGACCAGGCCTGCCATAAGTCTATTCACCACGCGGTGATCTTGTTCGGCGTTGAGCCGGTGTATCTGCATGCCTCGCTGAAGGAGGAATACGGTTTCTACGGCCCGGTGCCAAAACAGCATATATACGATGCAATTGACAGTAATAGCGATGCGCGTCTACTGGTGCTGACCTCCTGTACCTACGATGGCTTTTACTATGACCTGAAACCCATTATTGAATACGCACACCAACACGGGATGAAAGTACTGATTGATGAAGCCTGGTATGCCCATGGCAGGTTTCACCCGGACCTGCGTCCCAATGCACTGGAGTGCGGTGCCGACTACGTAACCCAGAGCACACACAAAATGCTTTCGGCTTTCTCCCAGGCCAGTATGATTCACGTCGCCGACCCCGACTTCGACGAACATCGCTTCCGGGAAGACCTGAATATGCACACTTCCACCAGTCCGCAGTATGCAATGATTGCCAGTCTGGATGTGGCGCGCAAGCAAATGAGTATGGAGGGCTTTTTACAACTATCCCGCTGTATGGATGTCGCCGCCCGGCTGAGAGCTGGCATCGATAAAACGGGCGTGTTCAGGGTGCTAAAACTCGAGGACATGTTGCCCGAGGAACTGGCGGGTGACGGTATCCGGCTGGATCCCAGTAAACTCAGCATCGATATTTCAGCCTCGGGCATGAGTGCGCGGGAGTTGCAGTTGGAGCTGTTCGAAGACTATGGCGTGCAGGTGGAGAAGGTTACCCACAACACTCTGTCTGTTCTCGTTACGCTGGGCTCAACCGAGAGCAAGGTGCTGCGCTTGCTGAATGCATTCAAGAAGATTGCCATCAAGGCGAATGCGGGCAAAGAAGTACTGCGGCGCAGTGTGCCGCCGCTGCCACAACTTAGCGCCTTCCATGTTCTGCCGCGAGATGCCTATTTTGGCAAGGCGAAAGAGGTTTCATTGCTGGCGGAGCAGCACGGTTTAAATGAGGGCGTGATTGGGGCAATCAGCGCTGATCTGGTGGTGCCGTATCCTCCCGGAATTCCCGTGTTAATCCCCGGCCAGGAAATCACCGACAGCATTGCCAGGTTTTTACTGAACCTTTACCACAGTAAAAATGGTATGGAAATTCACGGCCTGGTGGAGCGGGGAGATAACGCGTTTCTGAGGGTTGTCGATCGGGGATAGCGTCCGAGCGGCCTTTGTAATAATCTAGCTGCCTCATTTTTCGAAGGGCTTCGATTGTGGCGCACTGGAATTTTGGCGACTTGTTCGACAGCTGTGGCGAAATACTCGCCGCAGAAACGCCCGCACTCATACACGGGGACAGGGTGGTTAACTGGGGCGACCTCACCCGGCGCAGTAATAATCTCGCGCAGGCGTTCCTTGATCAAGGGGCGGTCGCCGGGGACAAAGTGGCTATTTATATGCGCAACTGTCCCGAGTATTGTGAAACCCTGGTGGCGTGTTTCAAGGCACGCCTGGTGCCGGTGAATGTCAATTATCGTTATCTCGACGATGAGCTCCACTATATTCTGGATAATTCCGATGCGGTTGTCGCCGTATACGGGGCGGAGTTTCAGACTCATGTCAGCGCGCTGGAATCCCGACTACCCAATGTACATTGGCTGGGCGTTGGCGAGGCCTATGAGCAATTGGCAAATGGCGGTAGCGGTGAAGCGCTGGGTATAGAGCGCTCTGGTGATGATTTGTTGTTTATCTATACCGGTGGTACCACGGGAATGCCCAAGGCCGTCATGTGGCGCCAGGAAGATCTCTGGTACGCCATGGGCTCCGGCAATCTGGCGCCCAGTAATCAGGGTGCGCCGGTGGAGTCACCCGTTGCCCATGTCGAAAACCTTCGAAATTATGGACAGGTGTTTGTACAACTTGTCTCCTGCCCGATAATGCATGGCACAGGCATGTTGACGTCGATAGCGACCTTGTCGGGGGGTGGCAGTATTGTCACACTGTGCAAACCCGGTCTGGATGTCGAGGAGCTGTGGGACACGGTACAGAAGCAGCGTGTTAATGGCCTGATTATTGTTGGTGATGCCTTTGCCAAGCCGATGCTCAAGGCATTGGAGCAAGAGCCTGAGCGCTGGGATATCAGTTCCCTGCAATTGATGCTTTCCTCCGGTGTGATGTGGAGTCCGGCGGTCAAAGTGGGCCTGCTGAACCACAATTCCAATATGTTGCTGATGGATTCTTTCGGCTCCTCAGAGGCACTGGGTTTTGGTGCATCTATTTCTGGCGCAGGTGAAACAGCACGCAGCGCACGTTTTACCATTGGTCCGGACTGTAAAGTTTTTAATGAAGAATTTGATGAGGTCGCACCCGGCAGTGGCGAACGGGGTTTTATCGCACGGCCTGGTCCCATTCCCCTCGGTTATTATAAAGACGAGAAAAAAACGGCAGAAACCTTTCCAACAATCAATGGAGTACGGTATGCCATACCGGGCGATTGGTGTACTGTGGATAAGGACGGCACCCTTAATCTATTGGGTCGAGGCAGCGCCTGCATTAATTCGGCCGGTGAAAAAATATACCCGGAGGAGGTCGAAGAGGCCCTGAAAACCCACGCTAAAGTAGATGACGCCCTGGTGTTCGGCGTCGATGACGAGAAGTGGGGCCAGGCAGTGACCGCTGTCGTGTTACTGGCGGGGGAGCAGGCCCTGGGCGATGGCGAATTGCGTAATCATGTGCGCGGCCTGTTAGCCGACTATAAGTCACCCAAAGCTATCTATACGGTGAAATCCATGTTCCGCGCACCCAATGGCAAAGCCGATTACAAGGCGGCGAAGGCTTACGTACAAGCCCTTTGAGAGAGTAATTAACCAACAGGAGAGTGAGAGAAATGTCTGATGCTTATATTGTAGGCGCTGTACGCTGCGCCGGCGGAAAGAAAAATGGCCGATTATCGGCGGTGCACCCCATTGATTTAGGTGCCATGGTGGTCGACGCGCTGGTAGAAAAAGTGGGTGTGCCGGTAGACGAGATTGATGATTTGATTTTTGGCTGCGTGTCCCAGGTGGGCGCCCAGTCTGCCAACGTGGCGCGCAATATTTGTATCTCCTCTGTGCTGGGCGAAGGCGTGCCGGGTACCTCGGTAGATCGCCAGTGTGGTTCCGGGCAGCAGGCCATTCACTTCGCCGCACAGGCGGTGATGTCAGGCACCCAGGATGTGGTGATAGCCGGCGGCGTGGAAAGCATGTCACAGGTGCCTATCGGGGCAAATATTGTCGACGGTTTTAAAGCGGATCACGGCTTGCCCTATGGCAAGAAAATTTCCGAACGCTACCCCGGCGTGCA
>JADFVW010000321.1 GCA_015222725.1 Pseudomonadota bacterium
GTACACAATTTGCACTCGGCTATCCGGGATTGGATGCCAACCACTGAGCGAAGAACTATAGGCCCAACGACCTTTGGTTGCCGTTCACTTCGTGCACGTTAGTTAACCAAACGCGCACGGATGGATCTCTAATGCTGTTGTGTAAGTACGATATTCCAGGGTGGGAGTGGCGAATTCGTAAGAAGCAGGGAGCGGCGGCTGCACGACTTGGCCTGTTCGACATTATCTTTGGCGGGCTGTAGATCAGGATGGTGAAGTCGTTGATGTGTATTTGCAGGCCAAACGGGACGGAGCAGCTGCAAATCGATTCTTCAGGCGTTTATTGCGGAACTATGGCAGCGAACTCAGAAAGATCGTGACTGATAAATTGCGCAGCTATGGAGTTGCTCATAGGGAACTGATCCCTGAGGCAATTCATGATATGTCCCAATACGCCAATAATCGAGCAGAGCAATCGCACGAGAACACCAGGGCAGGGCGGTTGCTTGAAATCGTATGCCTGATTTGGGCGGCCCGTAGTAGTTAAGCTGTCGGTATCCCTTCTATACTCAGACCGGAACAGACAGATTCTATACAGGCGGCAGGTATTTCGGCCAATACAGGCTGAGATAGGCGATCATCGCCCGATTGGTTTCCCTCGATATGTCATCAGTGACAAAGCCGTGTTGCTGATATGAGAGCTCCCAGAATGCCTCCAGCATTCGAATGGTGTAGTGAAGTATCGATTCGGGCTGAGGTTGCTCTGGCAGGATGAAATGGCGTTGATAGCTCTCCATCATCGCCTTGGAGATTTGGGCATCCCCCACGGTATCTACCAGCCTGGATTGCCATGTCCGCAGCGGGCCAATAATGAGCATAAGGGCAGGAGGACTGGAATTGATGAACTCGCGAGAGCGCTCGGTATGCTGCACGAGTAAGTCCTGCCAGCCTGCGCTGCTGTCTTGCGGATCTATGTCCCGTACCAGATCCGCGAACAACTCATCATAGCGCTGCACCAGGGCGATAAATACAGACTCAATACTTGGGAAAAAATGGTAGACGGAACCAGTGGCGACTCCGGCCGCTTTGGCTACATCGTATAGGCTGATATCAGGACTGCGATGCTCTGCTATCAGCGTGTGAGCGGCGTCGAGAATCTTCTCAAACTTGGCGATACCCCGGACCTGGGTTGGCCTGCGGAAGAACTGTTCAATGGTGCTGTCAGCATCTTCATTGGTGATAACCCTCTGTGTCACCGCTATGCTCCTTAATTGGTTGTTCAGCTTGTCTGGATTACCAGCGTAATTTCAGTTTGGAATCAAGCCTACCCTAACTGGAACTCAATCTAAAGTAGATAAATATTTATAAAAATATGAATAAATAGATAATAAAAGAATAAAAAAGGCTAAATATTGGATTGACATCTAAATAAAGCCTCCACTATACTAGTTTGACATCTAGTAAATAGCACCTGAAGGTGAGGAAATGTGAGATCTAGGTGGTTGGTTGCCAGTAAAATTAAATATTAATCTAATTAATAATAGATGCAAGTTGGAGAGCCCTATGATTGCCAGGAAGACCATAGTCAGCAGTGCCGTGTTGGCCACTATTACAGCCATGACCCAAAACGCCATTGCTCAGGGCACGCTTGAGGAAGTCGTGGTTACTGCCCAAAAGCGCGCGCAGAGCATCACCGATGTGGGCATTACGATTAATGCCTTTTCCAATGAAACCCTGAAGGACCTGGGTATAGATAACGTGGTAGATATTGCCGCGCATACACCCGGCCTGATCTATAACGAGGCGGGTGGCCTGGGCGTCCCGGTGTACACCATCCGCGGCGTCGGGTTCGATGATTACAGCGTTGCCTCCAATTCCACGGTGGGTGTGTATGTCGATGAGGTTGCCCTGCCCTATCCGGTCATGACGCGCGGCATGATGTATGACATCGAAAGGGTAGAGGTATTGAAGGGGCCGCAGGGCGATCTGTACGGGCGCAACGCTACGGGCGGCGCTATCAACTTTATCAACCAAAAACCGACTGAAGACTTCGAGTCAGCCATTACCCTGGGTTATGAAACCTACGAGACAGTGACAGCCGAGGGCTACATCAGCGGCGCGCTTTCGGATTCCGTGCGCGCGCGACTCAGTGGCACCTATAAGAAATCCAACGAGGGCTGGATGGACAGCCACACCCGCGATGATGAACTGGGCGAGTTCGACAACGCGGCGATGCGCCTGTTGGTCGACTGGGATGCGTCGGAGACTTTATCTTTGCGTTTCAACGTGCATTATACGGGCAACGATTCAGAGAATGCCGGGCAGGCTCGTTCCGGCCAGCTGGGCACGACCTTTGATCCATTCCTGGCAGAGCAGTTGAGTCAACAGTCTGGTTGGCTAGCACTGCCGCTGGCGGCGGCGGGTTTGGGGAATGCGGGAATTCCCCTGGCTGACAGCCTGGCACCAGCTGCACCGGAAGACCCGGACAGGGGGGACTGGAATGATGGCTTTGACCCTAAAAATAATAACGACCTGTTTGGTGGCTCAGTCACGCTGAACTGGGAGCTGGACGGCATGTTGCTGACTTCCATCAGCGCCTATGACAAGTTCGAGCGCGATGATGCTTATGACTGGGACGGCACCAGCCTTAGCCTGTTTGAGCAGGTATCGGATACGGAAATCACTAGTTATAGCCAGGAATTGCGACTGACCTCGGATAACGATAGTGACCTGAGCTGGATCGCTGGACTGTACTACTCTCACGACAAAATCGACGATACCAACTTTGCCTTCGTTGGGGATGCCTCAGGTTCGAACGGTCTGTTTGGAACGGTAGAGAATACCTTTGAGCAGAAGACAGAAACCGCCGCTGCCTATGCACACCTGGAGTGGAATTTCGCCGAGAACTGGGGAGCGACCCTGGGCGCGCGCTTCACCCATGAGGATCGCGATGTTGACGCCTGTAGCCGAGACGTAGACGGCGGGTTGGCTTTTCTGTTTCACGACCTGGACCTGATCGATTTTGATTTGGGTGGCACCGGCGACGATTTCTTCCTGTCCAGTACACCGCTGTCTACCGGAGACTGTGTCACTGTTGATCCGAGCAAGGGATCATTTATCCCTGATGCCAATGGGCCTGGCACTGCGGTAATTTACGGCGGCGAATCCGCTCTATTCAGCGACGATATCAGCGTTGATAATTTTTCCGGCAAGGTTGGCCTGGATTACAGCTTAAGCGAGGACGTGTTGGTGTACGGCTCGATCGGTACCGGTTTCAAGTCGGGTGGTTACAATGGAGCCCTGGCTTCGTCATTCCTGCAACTGGATCCCTATGACGAGGAAGAGTTGCTGGCCTATGAAGTGGGTATAAAAGCCACGTTGCTTGACGGCTCCATGCAGCTTAACGCAGCGACGTTTTACTATGATTACGACGACAAGCAGGTGATCAGTGTTATCAACGACCCCGTGTTTGGACCGCTGGCAGCTCTGGTCAACGTGCCTGACTCGGAAATATTTGGTGCGGAGTTTGAAGCTAGCTGGCTGCCCACAGATCGCCTCACACTGAACCTGGGTCTGGCCTACCTTGATACCGAGGTTACCAAGTACGAGGGCTTTAACCCACTTGATCCTGGGCTTGGCAAAGTGGACTTCGAAGGCGCCGAACTTGGCTCGGCCCCCGAACTCACGGCGAACCTCCGCGTTAGTTACCAGTGGGATGTCAGTGACAACCTGTTTGTGCGCTTGGCCAGCGATGCCAGCTATACCGACGACTACCATTCGGGTCTGCAGTATGTAAACCCCAAGGACGAGCGGTTTGACGTTGATTCCTACACGCTGGTCAATGCGCGGGCGACACTGGGTGCATTGAACGATAACTGGGAAGTAGCAGCCTGGGTGAAAAACATTGGTGACGAGTACTACTACCACTCCTCGACTTTCTCCAATGATGCCATCACGCGCGGTGTAGGGCGAGGCCGTACTTACGGCGGCACCTTGACCTACCGTTGGAACTAAGGATTCATTCATAAGATAAATGGAGTAAAGTTAATGAAGTTATTTGATATTCCTGCCGTAACAGAGAGTGCATCAGCCAGTCGCGGCGGTCGCGTGTTTCGCAAAGCCTCTGACATGGTGCCCAGTAAATCTTTTGACTATTCGCACGTGCAGAAATGGGCGCCAGATGCAGACTTTACTGACCTGGCATCCTTTTATCCTGTCGCAGGGGAAAAGCAGGGCGTAATACCCCAGGAGCAGTTACTGGCGCTGTATGAAAAATACCTGAACCTCTGGCTGGACAAGATGCCCACCTCGAAGAAGCTGCAGGATGCGGGCCGCAAGAACATGCTGTGGGGTATTTTTGGCAGCTACCAGAAAGATTGGGAAACGCCGGTTCTGCCTTTCAGCAAGCACTGCGATGGTGGCAAGTTGTGGGATGTTGATGACAACGAGTACATCGACCTGCAGTTTGGTGATACGCCATCCATGTTCGGTCACGGTGCCAGCAACCCGGCCATCAAGGCGGCGGCCGAAAGCCTGCTGACCACGGGTATCGACCCGATGATGGGGACCGCAGACCAGGCCATTGCCGCGGCGGAGCTTGAAAAGCACTTCAAGCTGCCGGTATGGATGCATGCACTGACAGCGTCCGATTCCAATCGCTACCTGCTGTCGATAGCGCGTTGTGTAACCGGGCGACCCAATATTGCTATTCCCAATTTCACCTACCATGGCACTATCGATGAAACCCAAAAAATGATGCCAGAGCCGGGGGTGATTTCACGCTATCACGAGATGCCACAGTATTATGCAGAGGTGGATCATGGTACCAAGATCTTTACTTGGAATGATCTCGAATCACTGGAGGAGTGCCTCAAGGACGGGAGCGTGGCCGTGGTGATGATGGAGCCGATCATGAGCAACTTCGGCTGGGCCTGGCCGCAGGAGGGATGGCATGAAGGGGTGCGTGCCCTGACCGAAAAGTACGGCACACTGCTGTGCTATGACGAGACCCATACATTAGGCTATGACTGGAATGGTGCCGCTGGTGTGATGGGGCTCGAGTACGACATGTGGTCCTGCGGCAAGGCGATATCCTCCGGAATACCCGGTGCAGTATTCGGTATGACCCGTGAAATTGCAGACCAACTGGAAAAGTGGCAGCACGAGGCTGGCTTTTTTGCCGGTGCCGGGCTCGGCTTCCTCGGTAACGCGCTCACCGGCAATACCATGTCGACGGTAGCCCTGCGAGTGACCATGCAGGAAGTGATGATACCTTCAGTATTTGAGGAAATTCATGCCAAAGCCCGATTTTTGCACGACGGCATGACTGCCACATTCGAAAAATACGGTGCCCCGTTCCGGTCGGAAATAATGGGCAACCGGCTATGCTTCCATTTTATAAGTGATCGCGCTCACGATCCGCTCACAGGTATTGCCCAGATTGGCTTTGGCGGGCTGTTTGAATTCGCCCATGCCTACATGTGGTACAACGGGCTGTTGATTATGCCGTTCTTCAATATGGTGTTGGTTTGTCCCCAACATACCCAGGAAGACCTGGATAAGTACCTTGCGGTGTTTGACGATATGATTGCGATTATCATGGGACAGAAGCAGGGCTAGTTCCTGTTGGTCTAAGTGTCGCTATCAAAGATGTCAGCGTGATTGGACTGGCCGGGCGGTTCATCACTGACTAAAGTGCGGCATATTTCGCCTAATCGCAGCATATTAAATATCGTTTAATCGATCAGGAGATAACAATGAAAAATGATCGACGTGATTTCCTCAAGCTATCGGCAGCCTTGTCTTTGGGTAGCGCTGGTGGCGTGGGCGTAGTGGCGTCTGCGATGCCAGCGAGAGTGGCAGCTGCGACTGGAGGCAGCATCATGACACCGACGGCGCTCAAGTATTCACCCGATGCAACTGTCGAGGACTCATACCCGACCAACCTGCCCGGAGTTCTCCCCCGGGAGCAGGTGCTAAAACTAGCCGAAATTGAGCTGGCCGCCTGGTTGGGTAAACAAAAGAACAGCAGGGAAATGACACAACGCGCCAAAAAATCGTCGCCGTTTGGCGTTCTTGGTAATCATCAGAAAGACTGGAACAACATGCCGCAGAATATTTATTGCGAGCGTGCCTACGGGAATAAGTTCTGGGATATCGACGGTAATGAGTATCTCGATTTTTGCCTTGGGGATACGCCGGATATGTATGGCCATGGGGGAGTCAATCCGGCCATCAAGGCGGCCGCCGCTGCAATGCTCGAAAACGGCGTTTATACCATGGCCGCCGACGAAGATGGCGTCGTCTGTTGCGAACTGATGGCCAAAAAGTTTGGGCTTTCACATTGGATGGCGAATCTCTCGGCATCAGATTCCAATCGCGCTGTGCTGGCCATTGCGCGCCAGGTGACCGGGCGCAATATTATCGCGGTACCCAACTTTACCTACCACGGCAACATTGATGAAACACAGGTGTTTATGCCGGCCACGGGTGTTCTCTCCCGTTTCCATGACATGAATATTTACCAGTATCCAGAGGTAGGCGACCGTACCCGGGTGTTTACCTTCAATGACCTGGATTCACTGGAGGATGTGCTCAGGGATCGGCAGGTGGCCTGCGTAATGATGGAGCCCATCATGAGCAACTTTGGTTGGGCCTGGCCCAGGGACAACTTTAACGAAAAGGCTTACCAACTGTGCCAGAAATATGGCACCAAGCTCGCATATGATGAAACCCATACACTTTCCGCCGGGCCCGCCGGTGCCTGTGGAGAATTGGGGCTGCAGGGGAAATATGATTTCTGGGCTTGTGGGAAAGCCATTGCAAGTGGCGTACCTACCGGCGTTTTTGGCATGGACGAGGAAGCCGCGCATGAACTGCATCGCCAGACAGAGGCGGCGGGTTTGTTCGGTGAGGCCGCCTTTGGTCGCCTGGGAACGCTTTTGTCAGGTAATACGGTCTCCGCCAAAGCGCTGCGGGTAACGCTTGAACAGGTTCTGACTGGCGAAGTTTACGCACGGGTAGGTGTGCATGTAGACGCTATAGTCGCCGGAATGTCTGCTTCAATTGAGAAATATGCCGCACCTTTTCTGGTAGAAAAAATGGGTAACCGCATTGCCTATACCTTCATACCGGAAAAATGTTATGACCCAGTATCCGCTTCAGTGGGCATAGGTTTTGGCGGCATGTTTGAATTCAGTCATGCCTACGCCTGGAATCGCGGCATTATGATCATGCCCTATTTCAATATGCTGATTGTCACACCCCAACATGAACCAGCAGACACCCAGAGGTGGCTGTTGGTATGGGACGATATCGTTCGAATTCTGATGGGTAAATAATATGAGCGAAGCTAAAGTTTTGGAGTTTGCTGAAGAAGCACCGCATATTGAACTGAACCAGGACGGGTCTACTATCGATCTGTCAAATTGGCATGAGCCGGCAAATCGCAACTGGAGTTATCGCAATGCAGTGGATGTGTTGCCCCATACTCGAAAAATATCCCGTGGCGACGGCCCTGTGCATGCATTAGGTGATGCGCCTGTCGACATTTCTTCGGTTACAGTCAATTACCTCAATCGTGACATGTCGCTGGAGGAGTATCTCAGGGAAAGCCACAGTGACGGTTTTCTGGTGCTCAATGGCAATGATATTGTCTATGAAAATTACCGGCGCATGGAGCCGAAAGATCGCCACCTGTGTCAATCTGTAACTAAAACCACGGTCTGCGCGTCGATTGGCGAACTCATAGTCAATGGCCTGATTGACCCTGGAAAAACGGTGGATACTTATATTCCCGATGTTGCCAGCGGTTTTAACGGTGTGGCCGTCCAGGACCTGCTGGATATGAATGTGGCACTTGATTTCAGCGAGGATTTTACTGACCCCAATGCTGAAATCTACGAGTATGAAATGGTCACTTGCTGGCACCCGGATACCGGCGGGCAAGCGAATGGAATGTTGGGCTATATCAGCAAGCTCGAGCACGATCCTGCTTTTCGATTAGACGGCACGACACATTATCTGTGCCCGAATACCGATATGCTCGGGTTGATTATAGAGAAGGTAAGCGGCCGGACTTTCACTGATGTTTTCCAGGGGACCATTTATCAGCATATAGGTGCTGAAGCCGATGCTTACTACTGCACGGATACCAGGGGCGCGGCGATTTGCAGTGGTGGCATGATCCTGCGACTTCGTGACCTGGCTCGATACGCGCAGACGTTTGCCAACAAGGGAGTCGCTAATGATGGCACCCACGTGATCCCGCAAGCCTGGATAGACGATTGCCTGGATACTGCAAAGGGTACCAGGTACTACCTGGGGCGGGGCTATCAGTACCACAATCAGATAACAAGCAATGGCCTGGCACTTTGTCACCTGGGTGTTGGCGGGCAGATGATCTACGCTAATACCGTAACTAAAGTCGTGGTAGTGCAGTTCTCGACCACCAGTGCGCCATCCAATGGCGATCTGGACCTGGGCAATGCCCTTTACAATATTGCTGATGCGATCAGCGATTTTTTGCAGATTCAATAGCCGGAATGCCAGGAGTATCTCTGTCCAGGAGTGTCAACAATCCTTGCTCAGTAGCGGCCGCAATTGGCTGCTTTGCTATTGCTGTACTAGTTTTCATGATAATGCCTATTTACGTCGGTGCGTTGGCTGATTCCTATGGCTTTAATAGTCAGCAGTTGGGTTGGTTGACCTCGACCGAGTTGTCGGGCCAGGTTGTGGCTATACTCCTGGCCCTGTATTGGATCAGGCGCCTGTCATGGCGTGTGATCGTGGCCTGGTCTGCATTGGTCTTGATGGTGTGCAACCTGCTGTCGATATATGCCGATGGCGCCTATGTGCTGCTGCTTCTTATACGAGGATTTGCCGGTTTTGCGGTGGGTTGTATCCTGGCGATTGGTTGCTCTCTGTTGGGTGATACCGCGCAGGCGGATAGAAACTTCGGATTGTTGATAGGTGCCGAAGTGTTCTTGCAGGTGATTATGTTTGCGCTGCTGCCGCGTTACATAGCGGTTTACGGTGTTGACGCTATTTATAGCGTGTTGGCGGCTTCGGCAGTGATCGCGTTGCTGCTGTCGGCGCTGATTCCAGATCAAGGCGGAAAACACGATCACGAGCATGGGGGAGGAAAGGGTAAACTGCGACTGCCGGCTCTTGGTTTGTTTGCCACCGCGCTGTTTTTTACAGGCATTATGTTAGTGTGGAGTTTTATAGAGAGGCTGGGTATAGCGCGGGGCTTTGGCTCTGCGGAAATAGGTGAGGCACTGAGTATCAGTGGCGCGGTTTCCTTGCTCGGAGCTTTGTTGGCTGCGGTGCTGGCGGATCGCCTGGGAAGGGTATTGCCCATGCTGGCCGGGGTGGTGGGTATCTTGCTGTCATATTGGGTATTGGCAACCCAGCACTCCTACCTGGGTTTCGTCTTCGCAGTCTCCCTGATGGCTGTGTTCTGGAATTTTTGGGTTCCCTATCAAATGGGAGCTGTGGCGGCGGTGGACCTGGGTGGGCACTACACGGTACTTATTCCTTTCGCGCAATCACTGGGTGTCGCTGTAGGTCCGGCAGCTGCCGGGCGCATTCTCACGGGCGACGACTTTATGCCGCTGATAGTTTATTCCGTCTTCTTTTTAGTAGTTTGCATGGCCCTGTTTTTACCACTGTTGCGGACCACCAAGTCGAATACTGCCGCCCGGGGCGCGGAGTATTTGGAATCTACACGTTGACTACCGGTTACTGCTAATGACCAATGAAATAGAAAGATTTTACCAGTCGAGGGATATTCTTGGGGAAAGCTACCTGCCTACACAGGCCCCACGCTATACCGAAATTCCGACATTCATGCGCGTCCCTCATATTACCGATTTGTCACGGGTGGATATTGGGTTTATAGGCATACCTTACGATGGCGGCCTGACCTGCCGTACAGGTGCCCGCTATGGACCCAGGGAAGTGCGCAACCAGTCTTCCATGATGCGGGCTATAAACGTGGCCACTGGCATACATCCACTGGACCTGTGCCGGGTGGCAGACATCGGTGATGTGCGTTTTCGTAATGCCTTCAACCTGGAGGACGCGATTGAAGATATTCGGCGTTACTACTCAGCTATAGCAGAGGCGAGCATCATCCCCATTGGAGTGGGCGGAGATCATTCAGTTACATATCCAATATTGAAAGCCCTGCGCGCGCACAGCGCCGAACCCTTCGCACTGGTGCACATCGATGCACATACCGATACCTGGCCCGAGTATTCCGGATCCAAATACCACCACGGAGCGCCCTTCAGGCTGGCTGCAGATGAAGGTTTAATTGATCCCCATAAAACGCTGCAAATCGGCATTCGCGGCGGGCAGAATTTTGCAGACGGGCTGGACTATTCGCGCGAGAAAGGTATGCGTGTGATCACTATCGAGGAGTTTGAGGATATAGGTTGGCGCGAGGTTGCCAATGAGATACATGCTCGCGTGGGGGACAGTCCGGTCTACTTGAGCTTCGACATCGATGGTCTGGATCCGGTATATGCTCCCGGTACCGGCACTCCCGAATCAGGCGGTATTACTATGCGAGAGGCGCAACGCCTGCTGCGAGCTTTGTCCGGATTGAATTATGTCGGGGCTGACCTGGTAGAAGTCTCGCCGCCGCTGGATCCCAGTGGCAATACCGCGCTTAACGGGGCCACTTTGTTGTTCGAGATGCTGTGTATACTTGCGCAGAGCAGGGTGGAGTAGAGGGTACTGATAAGTGCAGTTGTCGTAATTGTTAGAACCGGTGAATGAATACCTACAAAAGACACCGATTCCCACCCGAGATCATCAGCAACCCATGGCAATGACGTCAGATAATTCTAGCCAGGGCACTATCGATGAACCTTTGGTTGGATGAATGGACTACACAGCCTCAACGGGGTTTTTGGGGTTTCTATGGTTTTTTCGGTCGCTGGAAAATATTTTTGCTGTTACCCCTGGTTACTCATCTGACCTCGATGGTCATTTGTAAAAAATTTCCCGGGCAGATAATTTGCGGAATTGGGTGTGAAAAGGGGCCTACCCCGGGGCTAGAAACTCCAGTTATACCCGACGAACCTGGCGACTCGACGCTGGTGGTGTGGTGTGGTGGAAGGGCTTGGTGGATATGGCTGGCGACGGGTTCGTCGAGTGCGTCGGGTTGTTTGGTGGTTTCTGGGAGGAGGGCGGGGTAGTGGTCGACCAAGGCTATGCCGAAACTGGTGGTGGGGTAATACCGAACTGGTTGAAGTAAGTTGAAGAAAACTAAGGGAA
>JADFVW010000322.1 GCA_015222725.1 Pseudomonadota bacterium
CTGTGCGGCAAGTACAAGCGGCTTAAGCATCGCGGTGTTATCTGTGAAAAATGTGGTGTTGAAGTGGCACTGGCTAAAGTGCGCCGTGAGCGCATGGCGCACATTGAGCTGGCCAGCCCGGTTGCACACATCTGGTTTTTGAAATCACTGCCATCGCGTATTGGTTTGTTGCTGGATATGACCCTGCGCGACATTGAGCGTGTGCTGTACTTTGAGTCATACGTGGTGACCGACCCTGGCATGACTACCCTGGAGCAGGGCCAGTTGCTGACCGATGAGGGCTACTACGAAGCCATGGAAGAGTTCGGTGACGAATTCTCTGCCAAGATGGGTGCCGAAGCGGTTCAGGACCTGATGAAGCAACTGGACCTGGCCCAGGAAATTGCCACGCTGCGGGAAGAGATCCCCGCAACCAATTCCGAGACCAAGATCAAGAAGCTGTCCAAGCGCTTGAAGCTGATGGAAGCCTTCTCCAAGTCTGGCAACAAGCCGGAGTGGATGGTACTCAACGTATTGCCTGTTCTGCCGCCAGATTTGCGTCCCCTGGTGCCGCTGGACGGCGGCCGTTTTGCCACCTCTGACCTGAACGATTTATACCGCCGGGTCATCAACCGCAACAACCGTTTGAAGCGTCTGCTGGACCTGAACGCGCCGGACATTATCGTGCGCAACGAAAAGCGTATGTTGCAGGAATCTGTCGATGCCCTGTTGGACAACGGCCGTCGCGGTCGCGCCATTACCGGCTCCAACAAGCGCCCATTGAAGTCTTTGGCCGACATGATCAAAGGCAAGCAAGGTCGTTTCCGCCAGAACCTGTTGGGCAAGCGAGTCGATTACTCTGGCCGTTCGGTTATTGTTGTTGGCCCCACCTTGCGTTTGCACCAGTGTGGCCTGCCCAAGAAAATGGCTCTGGAACTGTTCAAGCCCTTTATTTTCGGCAAGCTGGAGGCCCGCGGCCTCGCAACTACCATTAAAGCCGCCAAGAAGATGGTTGAGCGCGAGCCGGCTGAAGTGTGGGATATTCTCGCCGAAGTCATTCGCGAGCACCCGGTACTGTTGAACCGTGCACCGACTTTGCACCGTTTGGGCATTCAGGCCTTTGAGCCGGTACTGATCGAAGGTAAGGCGATTCAGCTGCACCCACTGGTTTGTACCGCCTACAACGCCGACTTTGACGGTGACCAGATGGCAGTACACGTGCCGTTGACCATTGAGGCACAATTGGAAGCACGCGCCTTGATGATGTCGACTAACAACATCCTGTCTCCTGCCAGTGGCGAGCCTATTATCGTACCCTCACAGGACGTTATTCTGGGCCTGTACTACATGACCCGCTCTCGGGTTAATGCCAAGGGCGAGGGCACAATATTTGCCAATATTTCCGAAGTGCACCGCGCCTATGTCAGCGGCAACGTACATTTGCAGGCTCGCGTTAAGGTTCGTGTGAGCGAAGTGGTCAAGCACGAAGATGGTGAGAGTACCTCTGCAACCTTTATCGCCGACACCACGGTCGGTCGTGTGCTGTTGTGGGAGATCGTTCCCGAAGGTATCGCCTTCGAGATGGTCAATGAGTCCATGAGCAAGAAGTCGGTGTCGCGCATTATTAACCAGTGCTATCGCATGGTCGGCCTTAAGCCCACGGTTATTTTTGCCGACCAGTTGATGTACACCGGCTATGAGTATTCCACGCGCTCCGGTTGTTCCATCGGCATCAACGATTTCGTCATTCCCGATGAAAAGGCTCGCCTGATCGATATGGCTGAAGCGGAAGTGAAGGAAATCGAAGACCAATACGCCGCCGGCCTGGTAACCCAGGGCGAGAAGTACAACAAGGTCATTGATATTTGGTCCCGCGCCAACGACCTGGTGTCCAAGGCCATGATGGACGGTCTTTCTACTGAACCGGTGATAAACGCCGAAGGCAAGGAAGAGCAACAGGAGTCATTCAACTCAGTATACATTTACGCCGACTCCGGCGCGCGGGGCTCCCCGGCCCAGATTCGCCAGCTGGCGGGAATGCGTGGCCTGATGGCCAAACCGGACGGCTCTATTATCGAGACGCCCATTACCGCTAACTTCCGTGAAGGTTTGAGCGTACTGCAGTACTTTATCTCCACGCACGGTGCTCGTAAGGGTCTGGCGGATACCGCCCTGAAGACAGCGAACTCAGGTTACCTGACTCGCCGTCTGGTGGATGTCGCCCAGGATCTGGTGGTTACCGAAGCAGATTGTGGCACCGACCAGGGCCTTATGATGGCTCCGGTAATTGATGGTGGTGACATTATTGAAACCCTGGGTGATCGGGTTCTGGGCCGTATTGTGGCCAGGGACGTGATCAAGCCGGGCACCGACGATGAAATCGCCCTGACCGCCGGCACCATGCTGGACGAGCTATGGATTAATCGCCTGGAAGATGTGGGTATCGACGAGATCGAAGTGCGCTCGCCCATTACCTGCGAAACTCGCCACGGTATCTGTTTCACCTGCTACGGTCGCGACCTGGCCCGTGGTCACCGGGTCAACCTCGGTGAAGCCATTGGTGTGGTTGCCGCCCAGTCGATTGGTGAGCCGGGTACGCAGCTCACCATGCGTACATTCCACATTGGTGGCGCGGCATCGCGGGCGACAGCCAAGGACAATATCCAGGTTATGAATGAAGGTACTGTCCGCCTGCACAACCTCAAGTTTGTCGAGCGTAAAGACGGCACGCTGGTAGCGGTATCCCGCTCTGGTGAACTGTCATTGCTGGATACCCGGGGACGTGAGCGCGAGCGCTATAAACTGCCCTATGGCGCCGTTATCAAAGTGGCTGACCACGCCGAAGTGGCCGCCGGTGACGTTGTTGCCACATGGGATCCGCATACCCACCCCATCATCACAGAAGTGGCTGGACAAGCTAAGTTCAGTGGCATGGAAGAAGGTATTACCATCAGGCGCCAGACAGATGAGCTGACCGGTTTGAGCAGCATTGCTGTTCTGGACGCCGCCGAGCGACCCACCGCTGGTAAAGATGTGCGCCCGGCAGTTGCCCTGGTGGATGAAAAGGGTGAAGAGCTATGCCTGGCGGGTACCAATGTGCCGGCACATTACTTCCTGCCTGCGAACTCCATGGTCAGCATGGAAGATGGGGCCAAGGTTGAAGCGGGTGATGTTATCGCGCGTATTCCACAAGAGGGTTCCAAGACCCGTGATATTACCGGTGGTCTGCCACGTGTTGCCGACCTGTTTGAGGCGCGCAAGCCCAAAGAAGCCGCTATCCTGGCAGAAATATCAGGTACGGTGAGTTTCGGTAAGGAAACCAAAGGCAAGCGCCGACTGGTTATCACACCTACCGATGGCAAACTGTTGCCGGACGGCTCCGACCACTACGAAGCGCTCATCCCCAAGTGGCGTCACCTGTCTGTGTTTGAAGGTGAGCACGTCGACAAGGGTGAAGTTGTTTCCGAGGGTCCGCCAATTCCACACGACATCCTGCGTCTTAAGGGTATTGAGGAGCTGGCCAGGTACATTGTTACCGAGATTCAGGAAGTGTACCGCCTGCAGGGTGTGAAAATTAACGACAAGCACATCGAGGTGATTGTTCGCCAGATGTTGCGTAAGGTTATTATCACGTCTTCTGGCGATTCCAAGCTGATCAAGGGCGAGCAGGTCGAGTACACCACCTTCCTGGCAGAGAACGAGCGACTGGTTGCAGAGGGGCTTGTGACCGCAACAGCCGACCGTGAATTGTTGGGTATTACCAAGGCCTCTCTGGCGACAGAGAGCTTTATCTCGGCGGCCTCCTTCCAGGAGACCACCCGGGTATTGACCGAAGCTGCGGTAACGGGCAAGCGCGATTACTTGCGCGGCTTGAAAGAGAACGTGGTTGTAGGTCGTCTGATACCCGCTGGCACCGGCCTGACCTATCACGCGGAGCGCAAGAAAAAGCGCGAGGCGGATTCCGAGGTGACAGTAAGTGCCCAGGATATCGAAGCGGCGTTGACCCAGGCTCTGCAGGCCGACGGCTAGTCACCGGGGCCAGGCAAACCCTGGTAAATACCCAAAGCGGCGGTGGCAACACCCGCCGCTTTTTTCATGGGGTCAGGTCGCCCATTACCCAAAGCGCACTTTTATGGGTAATGGGCGACCTGACCCCCTCTATCAATTTGTACAATTGTGAAACTAGTCTACCTTTAGGGTTACACGCTCAGGATGAGCCTGTGCGATAACAATAACCAGAAAAGGTAGAAGAAAATGAAGAAGTTACACGGATTGGTAATGAGTTTGTTTGCGGCCTCGGTGGTTTGGGGGCAGGGGGTTCAGGCGGCGGATGCACCGGTGAAGGCCGTACCCCTGGAGTTGTACGCCTGCACCTGGCAGGAGGGCAAGACCATGAAGGACCTGCAAAAAGTTAACACCCAGTTTAACAAGTGGGCGAAGAAACATGATGCGGGTTACACGGCCTGGACAATTACCCCTCAGTTTCGCTCCTCCGAGCAGCCCTTTGGTGTCGGTTGGATTGGCGCTTGGCCTGATGGCGCCAGCATGGGTGCCGGGATACAGGCTTTCCGTGATTCGGGTAGTGAGATGGGCAAGGCCTTTGCTGAGGTTGTAGATTGCTCAGACAGCCACGGCTTGTTCTCCTCGGCCGTACTGAATCCGCCTGAGGGCGGCGCTCTCAAGACACCCCTGGTGCAGTTCTCCAGCTGCAGTATTAACGAGGGTAAAACTGCTGAGGATGCACATAATGCGCACAAGGCATTCGGCGACTTTATGATTGGCAAAGGTGGCCTGTCGGCCAGCTGGATGCTGTGGCCAGCGCTGGGAGCCGGCGACATAGACTTTGAATACTATGCCGTTAGCGCCTATGCCTCCTACGCCCAGCTGGGTGTCGCTTTTGAGGCCTATGCCAATGGCGGTGGCTGGCAGAAGGCCAAAAACGAGCTGTTCAGCGTGGTGACCTGTGATGAGCCGCGTTTGTACGATGGCTTGCTGGTCAGGGACGGTACTGGCAGCTAAACATCAGATGCTGCTTGGCAGCTATTGATTAAACCCGCTGCACACTGCACGTGACACACTATTTGGCTGGAATCCCACGCCCTTATAGCGTGCCCCGCACAGTGCGCAGCTCCTTCAGTGAAAATCTGTAACAGGCTCGATGAGTGCCGCCATGGTAGCTGTATTGGGTTGGTTTATGCCTCGCACGGGCGTGGGGTTCCAACCAAGCGAGGCATAAACCAACCCGGCGCAGCGGGATGCCACAGAAGCCGCCATAATTCAGGTTGACTCCAACTCTCAGCGTCTATAGAATGCCGCCTCCTCTTTTTGGGGGAAGTCTGTGCGCCGCGCTGTAAATGGGTGCATGGAAATGGCCGGATGGCCTTGAAATTTGACTAAAACTGGAGTTTTAACTGAATGGCAACGATCAATCAATTGGTTCGTAAGCCCAGAAAGCGCAAAGTAGCTAAAAGC
>JADFVW010000042.1 GCA_015222725.1 Pseudomonadota bacterium
ACGGCGAGAATATCCGCCTCGGGGCTGACCCGCCCATTGGCAAGGTTGTCCATGCGTATACTGTAGTCCTGGGTGATCAGGCGTTCCAGGTTTATGAAGGTTGGGCCCCCCAGGTGGTGAGTGGCCATTCTTTCATCGACCTCGGGTACCAGCAGTGACACGGTTTTGGTGAAGCCGCTGGCAAAACGTTTGAGGCCAGCCTCCAGCTGTGCCTGAAATTGACTGGGGTTAAACTGATCCGTGGGTAACTGCACCACCTGTCGCGTGTCCGCCAGGGTGAGATAAAAGAAAAATTCTCGCTCAGAATCCACTGAGGCAATCATGGGTTTAAAGCCCCACTGCTCGTCTATCTGCCGCGCGACCGTGCCACCTCTCGCCTCGGGCTCAATAAAGCGAACTGTAAATTTCCCTTTTGAGGACAGCTCCAGATCATCCAGTACCGGGCGAATGGCTTTCTTGTAGGCCAACAGTACATCCGGCAACAGCTCGTCACGGGATACGTAGGCGATGAACTCGACCTCGTCATTGATACCGTCGAACAGTTCTCCGCCAAGTTGATAGCTGAACAGTACTTTTTTGATCGCCCGGGTGATGTCAAACTCGGGATTGCGAAGCAGCACTTCAGCCTGGACGTTACTGCCGGTTTTTGCCTCAATCAGGTCGGTAAATCCCAGGGTTTCGAACTCATCGCCATAGCGCACCAGGACGTTGAAATAGGAACTCATGAGGGAGGACTGGTAGCGGTCGGCAATCTGGAAGGGGGTGGCCTGTATGCCGTATAAGTCGTTGGCCTCTTTTTCAAGTGCCGGGTTATCCGCCGGGTCCAGGAACTCGACGCGAACCTTGCCCTTGCCCGCCACCTCGTATTCCCTGATCAAGTCCCGCAGCTGCGGGATAAGCGGCGCTAGCAGGGGGTGGGTTTTGGCACTGAAGTAGCCGCGTATCAACAGGGGCTCTTGCAGTTTTTCAAGGTACTCATAAGTGGGCTCGGAAATTGAGTAGAGCTGGCCTTCGGTCAGGTCTATGCGCGCGCTGGTGATACGGTTTAGCCAGACATTTGCCAACAGGACATTTGCCACCAGCAAAAAGGTAGCGAATCGCCACTGGAGATGGCGTTTGATGGACGCGCCCCGTGCCCAGCGCTCTTTTTCCAGGGCAAAAACATTGAGTGTGAGAAATATAACTATTACGCTCAGGTAGTACACCAGGTCCCTGATATCCAGTACGCCGCGGCTAATGCTGTCGAAGCGCGACCCGCTGCCGAACAAGCGCAGCACCTCCGCTATACCGCTGTCAAAAAAATCTGCGACCGTGGTACTTCCCAATAAATAGACGATGCCACATAGAAGTGTCGTACCAATCAGGCTGACAATAGCGTTATCGGTACGCGCCGAAACATACAGACCAATACTGATATACGCGCCGCCGAGCAGGGTGGTGGCCAGGTAGGCAGCGCCCACCGGCCCCCAGTCCAGGTTGGCGATCAGGGCAACCGTAATGGGCAGGGGTGCGGTGGATAACAATGCCAGCAGCAACAGAAAAAAACAGGCTCGAAATTTTCCGAGGACAAAACGCCACAGGCTGACCGGCTGGGTGAGTACATGTTCCAGTGTGCCCGTCCTGCGTTCTTCGCTCCACATCCGCATGGTGAGTGCTGCGCTGAGAAAAATCAGCAGTTTTGGCATCCACTCGAACAGGGGGCGCACATCGGAAACGTTGCGTGCAAAGAAAGACTCTACCCAAAAAAAGACGAAGAGGCTGACCCCTACATAACTGGCCAGGAACAACCAGGCCACGGGTGAGGCAAAAAACAGACGAATTTCCTTGCTTGCGACTCGCCGTGCCACCCCCTTGCTAAGCATTTGCAAGAGCCTCATCGGAACCCTGGGAGCTGGCCTGCCTGAAGATGGTCTCCAGATCTCTCTCCAGTGGCTGTAGGGTGTACAGGCGTGCGCCGGCTTCCAGTACGCACT
>JADFVW010000323.1 GCA_015222725.1 Pseudomonadota bacterium
TCCTGAGACCCAGTCACGCCGGTATGACAGGCCTCTACTCATGCGAGAACAATAGGGCGCTAACCACTCGATAGTTGCTGATATAACTGCTGGTAATTCCGATTCCCAGGTGAAATCTCGGTGAGGGTTTTCGCGTAAGCACGGGCCTTATCTCGCTGACCCAGTTCGGCGCTATAGTTCGCCAGCGCCAGCAGTACTTCCTCATTGTGAGGTGCTGTGCGCAACAGGGCGAGAAGCTGGGCAATCGCCTCCTGTGGTTTTCCCAGGTCATGCAGTGCAATGGCGTAGATAAACCGGTGCCGTGTTCCAACAGATTCCAGCACGGCAGCCCTCCCAAGATAGTGCAGTGCCTTTTCAGTTTGTCCGCTGCGTGTTTCCAATAAGCCCAGTGCGTGCAGTACCGCACCGTGATCCGGAGCGACTTCCAGTGCCTTTAGCAGTAGCTCTCGCGCTTCATCCTCCCTGTTTTGCTGGCGCAGCAGGTCGGCAAGGTTGAGCAATGCGGGAATCAACTGTGGGTTGAGCCTGATCGCCTCACGGTAGGCCGCCTCAGCCGAGGGTAAGTCTCCCCGGGTGACATAGAAAATACCCAGCTGCAGTTGCACGCCAGGCATATCGGCATGTTGAATCTGAATGTTTATGTATTCCCGGAACAGCTTTTGTAGCTGCACTGCCTGGTCTGCAGATATTTGGTCCAGCGGCACCCCTGCCAGGGACATCGCTACTTCCATACGCACCGACGTAATCTCATCGTCGATCAGGGGCTGCAATAGCTGGTAACGCTGATTCAGGGGCAAAAACTCAAGCCCACGAACGGTACTGGTTCGGATGATGGAGTCATCCGAGTAGAGCAACATAGTGGCGCTTTGCAGTGCATCGCGCCCACCAACCTGCCCCAGTGCCTCCATGGCGTTTGCTCGCCATACCGGGGCTGCAGATGTATCTGCGGCTAATTGGGCAAGGCTTGGCAATGCCCGATCGTCGCCCTGCTCGACGCGGTAGAAGGCGCGGGCTGGGTGGGTACCAGTGTCCCTGAACGTCGTGCCCCACTGGCGCAGAGCGTCCAGGGCCCATTGGGGCTCGCGATCGGTATGGCACTGGTTACAGGCATTGGGTGTACCCATCACGATGCTGAGGTCGGGCCTCGGAATGCGCAGACTGTGGTCTCGGCGGGGATCCACCCCCATGTAAGTGGTCTCGGGCATGTGGCAGTTACTGCACTGGGCGCCGGTGGAGCCCGGTATGTGATGGTGGTGCTGGGGCAGGTCATAAGCCGCGGGTTTGTGGCACTGGGCGCACACGCCATTTTGCGAAGCGCTGTCGCGCAATTTGAGGCTGTGGGGTTCGTGGCAATTGCTGCACACCACACCGGCCAGGTGCATTTTGCTCTGAATAAACGAACCGTAAACATAGTCCTCGTCCCGAATCTGTCCATCGTGGTAGTACAGCGGCGACTGGGGCATGGACAGACGGTGGGTGTCCAGCAGATCCGCGCCGTAGTGGTAGTCTCCCAGGGTTCCGCGGCGTGAGTGGCAGCGGCCACAGCTGTCAATCTGGGTGCGCGATTCCAGTTTGGAGACCCGGCTGGCGATGTCACTTTCTTCGGTAAACTGCCACTGCCCACGCTGGGCCAGGGACATGGGGAAGCCGCCGTGATCGCTTTCATCCAGCTTTTTTGCGGTGGCCAGCTCCAGATGCGTTTTCCCCGGACCGTGACAGGCCTCACAGCTCACATCTATTTCGGTAAAGCTTGTGGTGAAGGATTTGCTGACGCTGTTGTAGTTTTTTTCCAGCTTGGTGCTGTGGCATTCCGCACAGCGGGTGTTCCAGTTCTGGTAGGGTCCGGTCCAGTGCAGGGGATCTTTATAATCCACGGTTTCATCGGGATACAGGTGGTACCAACGCTGGCCGCCCTCCGCTTTTGGGCGTGCATCCCAGGCAATGCTCAGGGCCTGCCAGCGGCCCCGCGAGAGAGGTAGTAAAACCTGCTGCAGGGGATAGACACCGAAAACGTAGTCCACGGGGAAATTGGTGAGCTTGCCGTCTTCCCCATCCGTGCGAACGAAGTATTTGTCGGACTCCTTGTAGAACGTGCTGGTTATGCCGTTGTAGGTGAAGGTGGTGTTGTCAAAGTCACCCAAAACGGTGTTTGGGTTCGCCAGCTGCATTGCCAGGTCGTGATGGGAGCCTCGCCAGTCCTTGTACTCTTGTGTGTGGCAGCTGGTGCATTGTTTCGAGCCGATAAATTCCGGGTCGGCTTTCTCGATACCAGATGCCATAGAGGGAAATAGCATTGCGAGGAGAAGCGTACAAAATAGTGGATACAGTTGTAGCAGAAGTTTCATGTTCAGCTTAATTCCGGTTCAATTTAAATTGGCCGTTGGCCCGGGCCACAGGGCCATTCGGGCCGACAAGAGTAGCGGCCACGAACCCCAGGCTGACAGTGGTATGCACGAATTCTATGCGCGATTCAATCCAGTGGCCTTTTTTGGCTGCTCCAACGAAATCAGTTGTCAGGTTTATTGTAGGCCGAAAATCCATAGTTCCGATGTGATGGCTTAGGCCCATAGCCAGTACGTTGTCCAGAAAAGTAACCAGAGCGCCACCATGACACACGCCCGCCCTGTTGCAATGCTGATCCTGGACAATGAGGCCCATACGAATCTGATCGTCCTCCTTGCTGTAATAAAAGGGCTGAATAGTATCATTGTATCCTCCCATGTCGGGGGCCTGCTTAAATCCGGCGGGTATATCGGTCACCATAACTCCTTTTGGGTAGGCTGAATGCCCTGTCAACGCTGGACAGGGCATGAGAGCCTACTTATTATAATCGCCTTTTACAAACGCCTGCTAGGCAGGGTAGAGGTTAATGTGAAACTGGGTATTCTCAGGACCGATACGGTACGCCCCGAGTGGGCCGGTAATTTCGGGCAGTACCCGGATATGTTTGTCTCCTTGCTGGGCAGGGCGGACCCCACCATGGAATTTGTAACATACGATGTGGAGGGGGGGCAGTATCCGGATGATATCGATGAGGTGGACGCCTATTTGATCACCGGCAGTAAATCCAGTGTCTACGATGACAAGCCCTGGATTCCACCGCTTATCGAGTTCGTACGGCAGATCGCTGCCCGCGACAAGAAAATCATCGGCATCTGTTTTGGTCACCAGCTGGTGGCGCAGGCGCTGGGCGGTAGAACGGAGAAGTCCGACAAGGGTTGGGGCGCGGGTCTGCATACCCACACTTTCACAGAAACACCGTCCTGGCACGATGGCGGCGATGCCGACCTCAATATTCTGGTCAGTCACCAGGACCAGGTGGTACAGAATGCGACCGGCACGCGGGTGCTGGCCAGCAGTGATTTTTGTGAAAATGCCGTATGCCAGATTGGCGAGCAAATCCTGACATTCCAGGGGCACCCCGAATTTGTGCCGGAGTACTCGCGGGCAATAATGGAGTTCCGTCGCGAGTTATTCGGGGAAGAGGTCTATCATTCGGGTGTCGCTTCGCTGAGTGGAGAGCAGGAGGGCGACCGGGTCGCTCACTGGGTGGTTAATTTCCTGAAGGCTTAGACCTACGCCATAACGGTTGTTAGTTTGAGCCATCCCCGATTATTGTTCGCCTTTTACTTTGTTCTGCATGGATTCCAGGTAGTCATCCAGTTCCTGGTCGTTGGCAAAAACAGTCATGTCGGGCAGGGCTTTTAATATTTCGAACACCTTGTCGATATGCGGTTTGCGGTTAGCTGCCGCCAGCCGGTTGCCGGCGGCCTTGGCTTGTTTTGCGGCCTTAAAAATCACTCGCAAACCGGCGGAGCTTATGTACTCCAGATCTTTCATATCAAGCACGGTGAGGGCGTACTTATTATCTACCACAGACTGCAGACGCTGCTCGAAGGCGGGTGCCGTGTCGGTATTCAA
>JADFVW010000324.1 GCA_015222725.1 Pseudomonadota bacterium
AACCGGGTTCCGGAATTTCTGCGCTCCCACCCGCTGTCGGAAAACCGCATCGCCGATACGCGCAACCGGGCCAGGCAATACCCAAAGAAAATGAAACACGTCAATCTGGACTATCAACTGATGCGCGCCCGGGTGGTAAACCAGTTGGCGAACACACCAGAGGAAGCCGTACAGAAATTTAAAGGGGAACTGCAGGGTAATCCACGCTCCCGGGTGGCTGCGCGGTACGGACTGGTTCTCGCCCTTACCAGTGCAGGAAGAGCCGATGAGGCAAGCCTGGAGCTTGACTCTATCTGGTCTGCCGACCCCAATAGAATTGAGTACGTGCTCGCCGATGCCGAGATAGACATGGCGCGCAACAAGCCAGATATTGCCGCCAGAAAGCTCGAAGCACAGCTGCAGTTATCACCGAAAAACCACTCCCTGACCATGGCTTACGCCAAGGCCCTGATGAATAACCAGCAGGCGCACATCGCCGAGGAAGTATTGCTGGACCAGGCCAAAATCAACCCCAAAGACCCGGGCCTGTGGTATTTACTGGCCGAGGTAGAGGGCCTGTCGGGCAATATTGTGGGCCTGCATCGTGCCCGGGCAGAGTATTTTATATTGAATGGGCTTATGGGCCAGGCAGAGAAACAGCTGCGATACGCGCTGGAACTTTCCGACAAAGATCACCTGACAACGGCCAAAATGCATCACCGGCTCAAGGATATTGCCGACATGCGCAAAAAGATGGAGCTCTAACTTACGCTTTGCCTGCCAATTTTAGCTGTGCGGAAAAATCCAGCATGCGTTTGAGCGGCACCATGGCCCGCTGCGCAACTGCCGCATCGACAAGTATTTCATTATCGTCACGGTCAAACACACCCGCAAGAATCTCCAGTTCATTCATCGCCATCCAGGGGCAGTTTGCACAGCTGCGGCAGTCCGCACCCTCACCTGCCGTCGGGGCGATAATAAACTCTTTGTTGGGTGCCAGCTGCTGCAGCTTATAAAAGATGCCCTGGTCGGTGGCAACAATAAACTGCCGGTTAGGCATCTCCCGGGCAGCGTTGATAATCTGGGTGGTAGAACCCACACGGTCGGCCAGCTCGATTACCGACGCCGGGGACTCGGGATGAACCAATATGGCGGCCTCTGGGTATACTCGCTTCAAATCAGCGAGCCCCCTGGCTTTAAACTCCTCATGCACAATACAGGCACCGTCCCACATAAGGACGTCGGCACCCGTCTCCCGACGAACGTAATCGCCCAGGTAGCGGTCGGGTGCCCAGATAATTTTCTCGCCCTGCTCGTCCAGGTGCTCAATAACATCCAGCGCTATGCTGGAGGTGACCACCCAGTCTGCCCGGGCCTTTACAGCGGCGGATGTATTGGCATAAACAACCACTTTTCGGTCCGGGTGCTGGTCACAAAATGCCGAAAAGTCTTCGATAGGGCAACCAAGGTCCAGAGAACAAGTGGCCTCCAGAGTGGGCATGAGGACACGTTTTTCAGGGGTGAGTATTTTTGCGGTTTCCCCCATAAACTTTACCCCGGCTATAACCAGAGTCTGCGCCGGATGATCGTGGCCAAATTTCGCCATCTCCAGAGAGTCGGAAACACAGCCCCCGCTTTCCTCTGCCAATGCCTGGATCGCCGGTGGCGTATAATAGTGTGCAATTAAAACCGCATTTTCACGCTCCAGGCGCCCCTTGATTATGTCGCACAGGGCGCGCTCCTGCTCGGGGTTCAGTTGCTTTTTCTCGGCCTGGTCCAGGTGGTATTGCACCTGCTGGCGGATGGTTTCCAGTTTTTCGGAGGCTAAACTCATAGAATCAAACTAATTTTTCACTAAAAGGAAGGGGCGAATCAGCGTTGGATTCTACCATAATTTGGCAACAAGGAAATTCTCAAGTACATTATCCTCCCTGATAAAAAGTTGCAATAAACAAAGGGCAGAGAACAAATAATGATCAAGTATGATTACGTAAAGACGCGGCGGGAAGATATACGGCCCATAGAAAAAAAGCACGTTGGCCTTGTCCGGTTCTTCATGCGCTGGGCGACCGCATTTAATGTCGCCGTTTTTCGCATGAGTAAAGGTCGGCTGCTCAATAAATTTCCCGGGGGCTTCCCGATCTGTATTGTCGAGACCCGCGGTGCCAAAACAGGGAAAATCCGGCGCATTGCGCTTATTCACCTGCCGCACAATGACACCAAACTACTGGTGGCATCCCAGGGCGGCATGTACAAAAACCCGGTCTGGTACCACAACATTGTTGCGAACCCCAAGATCCTCATCATGGTTGATGGCGAAGAGAAGACCTACCGCGCCAGAGTCGTCAGCGATGAAGAAAAAGCGGCCCTGTGGCCTCATCTCGTGTCCCTCTACCCCGACTTTGACGAATACCAGGCCAGGACCGACCGGAATATCCCGGTGTTCTCCTGCGAATTGATCTGAACCCACGCTTCCGGGCCCTCTTGGGGACCGCTGACCAGGGGCGACCACTGCGCGCTATCCGGATTGGTATTTTTTTACTAGAAATTCACTTAGATACTCCGTATAACTTCATGTTATATATAGAATAAGTAATAATACGCTCTACACTGCACGCGGATTGGGGTCGCCGCAGTAAAGAGACCATTAAAGGGTGGAATTTAGGGACCGACGTGGATCAACACACTGTATTGATCATTTCCGATAACAAGACGGATCACTTGATACTGTCTTCGTGTCTGGAGCGCGCGATTCCCCGACGCTTTCACCTGGCGACGCCAGACTCGATTGACCGGCCGCTGGAAGCACTGATGAAGCCCGAGATTGACGCGGTTATCCTATCCTACGGTCCCGAAACAGAATACATGCTGCGGCTGGCACAGCGGCACAACCCCGCGATACCCATGATTGTGCTGCTGGACGAGCCGGACGACCGGGTGGTATCACAGCTACGTGATTACGGCGCCCAGGACTACCTGATACGCGGGCAACTGCAGGACGCACTGGCCCACCGCATCCTGGATTACAGCATCCAGCTAAAAAGTGCCCGGCAGACAATTCAACAGCTGTCCAACCAGGACACACTCACTGGCGCGCTCAATCGCGTGGGTTTCCGGGCCCATCTGGACCGGGCCATAGACAGGTCTGAGCGCTATGGGTTCAAAACAGCGCTGTTGTGTATCAACATCGACCAGTTTGCCCATATCAATGATCACTACGGCGAGGCCGGTGGCGATCAGGTCATAAAAACAGTGGCTCAGCGCCTGCTGAACAAAATGCGCAGTACAGACAGCATTGCACGCCTGGGGGGTGACGAGTTTGCCATTGTATTAGAGGATGTCAGCTCCGCCGCTGACGTGGAGTCTATTGCAGAAACAATGTTGTTCAGCATGTCAGGCCCCCTGAGCCTGAGCGAACAACAGCTGTCTATACATACCAGCATAGGCAGCGCCATCTACCCCGACGGCACGCTGGAGCCATCAGAAATGGTGAACCGTGCAAGAAGCGCTATGCAACAGGCCAAAGCTGTGCAGGGCAACAAATACATTCGCTACTCCGAGCAACTGGTGTTTGACGAGAGCGGCTCGAGCTCGCTGGCCGGCGAGCTACGTACGGCAATTCGAAAAAATCAGTTTGAGCTGCACTATCAACCCAGAATTGATCTGGCAAACGAGCAACTGGTTGGCCTTGAAGCACTGCTGCGCTGGAACCACCCAGAGCGCGGCCTGCTCGCCCCAGGCCAGTTTCTATCGGAGTGCGAGGATATGGGGCTGATGAAAACAATCGGCTACCAGGTAATTCAACACGCAGCCAGCGCCCTGGTGTGGTTGGAGGAACAGGGGATGGATACCGTGGACGTGGCGGTTAATATTTCCTTCTCACAACTACAGGATGAGCGCTTTATTGAAATAGTGCGGGATATTGTGCAGCGCAGCGGTGCCAACGCCGCCAATTTGGAGTTCGAACTTACCGAAACCACCATATTGAAAAACCCCGCAGCCATCAAGGCTCAAATGGATGAGTTGAGGCAGCTGGGGATTTCATTCTCCCTGGATGATTTTGGCACCGGTTTTTCCCAGCTCACGCACCTCACCGAGCTGCCAATCTCAGCGCTCAAGATCGACACCAATTTTGTGCGCAATGTACCCGGAAACAAACAGCAGGCCGCAGTATGTACCATGATTATCGAAATGGCCCATCGCCTTGGCATGCTGGTCATAGCCGAGGGGGCTGAGCGGCACGAGCAAATCGAGTTTCTTCGAAGCCAAAACTGCCACCAGGTTCAGGGCTTTTACTACAGCGCCGCCATTCCTCTTCAGCAGCTTCCGCAATTTATTGAAGAGCAGCGATTCAAACAGCACCGGCATATGATCTCGTAGACCTAATTGCTGAAACCGATGTCACATAAACTACGCTAAAGCGCTCATTCCCACTAGGCGTTCTGTTCCAGTGATGATAGCCTAATGCCCTTATAATAAGTTTAGATTGGACCCTGCATGTCCTCCACAGACAAGACCCAACACAAAGCCAAAATCCTGGTCAGCGACGACGACCTTAACGTGCGCCTGTTGACAAGGCAGTGCCTCGAAGCCGAGGGGATGATAGTAGTCGAGGCGACAAACGGGCCAGAAACGCTCGATGTGTTTGTTCGCGAGCGCCCCGACCTGGTATTTCTCGACGTAGAAATGCCGGGTATGAATGGTCTGGAAGTGTGTAAGCGCATTCGAAAAATGCCCCAGGGCGAGTCTATTCCCATCATGATTGTCACCGGTTCCAATGATAGACGATCAATCGACCAGGGGTTCGAGGCCGGCGCCACGCAGTACAAAACCAAGCCCGTCAACTGGTCGCTGCTGGGCCGCGATGTTCACTATATGCTGCGCGCCAGCAATGCCTTCAATGCCCTGAAGCGCCAGGAAGACCGCCTGCGCTACCTGGCCTACTACGACCCCCTGACCAGCCTGCCCAATAGGCGCAGCTTCAATGAACAACTCAACCGAATTTTAAAACGCAGCCAGCGTCGCAACTCCAATGCCGCTCTTTTGTTTATCGACCTCGACCATTTCAAACGTATTAATGATTCTATCGGTCATGGTCGTGGCGACCGCTTACTGGTTGAAATTGCCAAGCGCCTCACTGTCGAACTGCGCGAAGATGATGCCATAAACTACCTGACCGAAAACAACGCTGAAGATGACAACGATTTAGATGGTAACACCGAGATAGCACGCCTGGGTGGCGATGAGTTCACCGTGGTGTTGTCAGATGTCCCCAACATTGCCCACGTGGAGCTTGTTGCCAAGAGAATACTGCACTCTCTGTCCGAGCCCATTCAGCTTCAGTCTCACAACCCAGTGGTCACTCCCAGCATTGGCATCGCCCTGTATCCACACGATGGTACCGACCCCGACACGCTTGTTCGTAATGCTGATACGGCCATGTATGTGGCCAAAGCAGAGGGGCGAGCCTGTTATCGTTTTTACGATGAAGAAATGAACGCCACGGCAGTGGAACAACTCAAAATGGAAGAAGAGTTACGCCACGCGATGAGAAACGATGAACTGGAGCTGCGCTACCAGCCACAGGTTGATATCACCAATGGAAAAGTGGTTAGCATGGAGGCTCTGGTGCGGTGGAAACACCCCGAGCGCGGTATGGTATCGCCCCTGGAATTTATTCCCATCGCAGAAAGCACCGGACAGATAGTCGAGCTGGGCGAGTGGGTGCTGTCCGAAGTGGCGAGGCACTGCAGCTATTGGGACACCTTGCCCATCGACAAATTTCGCATCTGCGTGAATATATCGCCCATGCAATTTAACCAGACTGACCTACCCTCCTACATCAGTAAGTTTTTGGAACAATCAGGCCTGCCCCCTAATCGTCTGGAATTGGAATTTACCGAAAGTGCCATTATGACCGACGCCGAAACCAACATCGCCAAGCTGGCGGAGCTAAAGGCGATTGGCATTGACCTCGCAGTGGATGATTTCGGAACTGGCTACTCATCCCTCAGCTATTTGAAACGATTTCCCATTGATACACTCAAAATTGACCAGAGTTTTGTGGCAGATTTGGATACTGCCGATGGTGCGGCAATCATCGACGCCATCCTGGCACTGGCGAAGGCCCTGAACCTTAGGGTAATTGCCGAGGGCATCGAAACCCAGGACCAACTCCGCTACCTGGTCAAAAAGCGGTGCAGGCTGCTACAGGGCTACTATTTTTCCAGGCCTATTTACCCGGAAGACGTGCCCACCATGCTAATGCAGAACTTCACGTCATTCATCGACGAAGTGACCAAAGATTAATAGCTCTGCTTCGGAATGAAGTGCCTCACACAAGCAAATGCTGTCGCCCTACTCGCCTCGGTGTTCCTGGGGCAGCTCTCATGGGCAAGCGGCGCAGACGCTGTATCGCCCTTTAAGGTTATGCTACAGGGTAAATCCGCCGCTGCCTTACAACAGCTGGTGGAGAATAATGGTGGCAGCATAAGCCACAGCCTGCATATTATTAATGCGGTGGGCGCCATGGTGACGCGCGAGCAACTGAACACGATACTGGAATCTCCACTGGTGACGCGTCATCTCGATGATCTGTCCACCTCCGGAGCACCGGAAGAACCCGAAAAAAGTTGTGATATTGGCGGCGCCCTGGAGCTGGACCTCAAAGATTCGCAACTCAGCTGGTTGCTGTACAACAAGAAGGATACCAGCGAGAGATTGCGCTCTCTGGAATTACACTGGCCCGCCACCCTGGGGAGTATTGAATCGCTATCGCTGGGAGACACCAGGATCGATCCGGCACTTTATCGCAGCGCGGAGAACGGGAAAGTATCTCTTGAATTTACCGAGGAACAGGCCCCGACTGTGGGAAAGACGGCCCGCCTGCAGGCTACATTTAAACCCTCTGGAAAAGCCTGGACTGACAGTTTTCCCATCCAGCGCGACTTTCAAATAACAGCGACATTCGGGGAGGACTGCTCTACCAAGCTTATACCCGGATATAAAAACAACCACGAGGACAGTTACTTTCCAACGGTTATCGGCGCCGGAGCCCTGCACCTACACCAGATAAGTGGTAAGGGAATTACCGTTGCCATCATCGACTCGGGGTTGTGGGAGGCTAGCGACCTCGCTCTGGATACCGCAGGCAAACCGCGGATTCTAGCCCGCTATGACGCCATCAATGATGTCCTGGGAAAAGAAGCGTTCGATGAAAGTGGCCACGGCACACACATTGCAAGCGTAATCGCCCACAGCGGTGCAGTTACAAAAAATGGCCGGCCAACGGGCACGTATAAAGGCGTGGCGCCGGATGTCAATCTGGTTGTGGTAAAAGCATTCGACGTAGAGGGCCACGGTGATTTCCTGGATATCGTGCGTGCGATCCAGTTTGTCGTGGATCATCGCGAAGCACTTGATATTAAAGTGCTCAACTTATCCTTCGCCGCCCGACCACGCTGGCATTATTGGCTGGACCCCATTAACCAGGCGGCAATGAAAGCCTGGGCAAGCGGGATAACCATTGTGGCAGCGGCGGGGAATGAAGGGCCTGACGCGATGACCATTGGCTCCCCGGGAAACCTGCCCTACCTGATCACGGTTGGCGCGGTGACCGATTCCTGGACGGTAGACACCAGAGACGATGACTACATCCCGGATTTTTCATCTCGTGGCCCCACACCAAACGCCCACATCAAGCCCGATCTGGTCGCCCCAGGTGGACATATGACGGGGATAACGCGCCCCGGATCAACACTCACCCGGGAACACCCCGACTACCTGTTAAAAACCGGCGAGTTCGTGATGACAGGAACATCACAGGCAAGTGCTCTGGTCACCGGCATGGTAGCGCTGTTGTTGCAGCTCGAGCCAGACCTCAGCCCCGACGATGTCAAATGCAAGTTAATGTCCAGCGCAGAGCTGGCTATCAACAGGGACGGACTGCTGGCGTACAGCCCATTTCAGCAAGGCAGTGGCTACGCCAGTGTCACCCGGGCCATAACCCTGGGGCAACGCGGCTGCGGTAACGGCGGGCTCGATATCTATAAAGACATGGCCGGCACCGACCACTATCAGGGCCCCGGAATTATTCTGGAAGACGGCAGCACCAGCCTGCCAGGCCTTGGGGAAATGTATCTGGGAGAACCCTCCCAAAAGGGCCTCAGTACCACACGCAAGTGGGGAGTAAAAGCCCACATTGAGCGAGACAATCCCCAGCAAACCGACAATAAACCATCTGCTACTCACCCTTTTGACTGGGAATCAGCATACATTGCCGAGCAGACTCGAATCGAAGAACTCGCCAGGGAACCCCAGCAATAGCGCAGACCGCCTGCCCGCTAATCACCCAATCAAGACACCCTGCCCCTTTTGGGTCAACCCCTCCCACAAGGCCCCAAAAAGACCCTATATATCCATTATTATCAATGGGTTAGGCTATATTTTCTCGAAATCGCTAGATCATTTCATCACCCCACCTCCCCCACCCTGACCCATAAAGGGCATACCCATTTCTTCATTTGTGCCAACTGTCTCCGTATAAAGAAGTCAAGCATCCAATAAAGAAGATGTGATCCAGATCCCGAACCGGGGTTTAGAAAAGGGAAGCAGGTCACACTTTGTGACAGAAAATGAAAACTAAATTTACACAGACTGAAGGCGGGTATAAAACGATGAAAACTTTAAACTCAATAGTAATTGTAGGTGGTATCGCAGCAGCGGTGCTTTCATCTTCATTAACAGTAGCCGGAACCGTAGAGCAGGAAGCTGCAGCACGGAACAGCAACACGAGCAGCCAAGTTCATCGGGTGAGCCACGCTCTCGCCGGAGCAGCCACTTACCAGGGTTCTAGTAATGCTGGGTATAAGTGGGGGAAGCAAACTACCCAGAGTGAAAGTAATGGGCAATGGTCCGAATCGTCTGCAATGAGGAGCAGCTATAAGTGGGCTACCACTGACGGTGTCGCAAGTTCTGAGAC
>JADFVW010000325.1 GCA_015222725.1 Pseudomonadota bacterium
CTGCTATTTCTGCCCAGCCTTCGCGGTTGGGACAATCGAGAAACTGCTGCAGACTGACCTCCGCTTCACCCAGGAAAATAACGTCCAGGGGGTCGACGCCCAGGTAATCTTCCGCTTGTTGTACGTGGGGGCCTCCGGCGATGGTGAGCAGCTGTGGCAGCAGTTTTTTCAGTTCACCACTGAGGGCGAGAAACTCAGCAGCATTCCAGGTGTAAAAGCTGAACCCTACGACCGGCTGCAGGCCGAATTCCAGCGCGGCCTGGGCGACGGGCAAGTCGTACTTCTTCCAGTGTTGAAGCCACTGCTCGATATCGGCGGCATGCGCAAAGTGCTTCAGGGTCAGCTCTGTTTTCGACCAGCTGCTGCCGTAGCGCTTGAAGTAGGATGTCAGGGCGGCGGTGGTAGTAGGCGGGGCGTTGAATTGCTCCGAATCCATACTGAACAGCCATACGGGACGTTTCAAGGTGGGTGGGGCTCCTGCTTTGCTTGTTTATGCCGGGTTTCTAACTACTGAGATATTCCCGGGACGAAAAAGGGGCTACCGCCGGCTTATTGACCAGCGGTGTTGTGTGCACCGGGGCATGGCCCCATGTACACCAGCCTTTCTCGACGGCAGTGAGCCGGCCTGTTCCTGCTTGGAAGGGGCCTGGCTAAAAGTCGTCCAACTCCAGATCGTAATCCCCCAATTCGTCGCGCATTCGCCTTTCTTCCAGCCTTTGCTCTGCGCGCCGCCGCTTCTCGGTCAGGCTGCGCCTGATTGAGGAGGGGGGAAGTAAATCCACGAGGTCTTCATCAACCAAATCACTTAAAGCCGGTTCGAAGACATCGTCGAGCGGGTCCGCCGATACAGGTTCTTGATTTCGCTCTCCCATAAATCACCTCCGGATGATTTATTACAAGCTACCTCAGGGCAAATATCTCGCAGGCTTTTAATCGAGTCAACCAATATTTTCGTTACTGTTAGCAGATAATTTTGCCGATGAAGTGGCGCGGCCCGCTACCATCCTTGGTTTTCCCGCGATAAAAGTGACTTCCATGTACGGGCCATTTGATGGCTTATTGGCTACTGAATTGAGTGTCTGCGGGCTCATATCAGTAACCGGCATTATCGCGAGGCGGGCCGCACTAAGTTCTAGAGCAATAGTTGTGCCATGTTGAGTTACACATTTGAATTCGGAAATAGGGGGCAGTCCCGCTAGCCGATGTCCATAAGCCACTCTCGGTTGGAACCCCACGCCCGCGAGTAGCTTATGGCCACTGGCTAGCTACCCACGCGGCATATCAACGTAATTTGACTGCTCCCGCCGGTAGCTTTTCCCGGGACTGTTATGCCTTACAAGGGCGTGGGCTTCCAACCGAGTAAGGCATAACAGTCCCGGGAAAAGCGGGACGCATCCACAAACCTCGATGCATATCGCAAGTGCGGACACGTCCGGACATGTCCAGATCAAGGTTCACGAAGTATCTGTAGAACAGCCATTGCCACCTCTTCGGCGGTGGCATCGGCAGTATCAATGCTTATGTCGGCATACTGCTGATACAGCGGAACGCGCTCGGCGAATATGTCGGCAAAGCTGTGCTCGGCACTGCTGGCTATGCCGCGATCGGGGGTGGCCGAGACACGCTTTTCCAGGGTTTCAAAATCTGACTTTAGATACACGACAGGACCCGCGGCCGACAATCGCCGCATAGCGGTCTCGCTGTACACAACACTGCCTCCGGTGGAAATGATGCTTTGTTCCAGTGGGATCTCCAGCAGGATTTGCTCCTCTATGGCTCGCAGGCTCAAGTGGCCCTCGCGCTCCAGAATTTCCTGCAGGGTAGCGCGGGCGTGCAGCTGTATGTCCAGGTCGGTATCCCGAAAACCCCGGCCTGTCATTTTGGCCAGTAGTACGCCCACGGTGCTCTTTCCGGCGCCGGGCATCCCTATCAGGCTGATAGTGTCGGGAAAGTGATTGTCGGGCATTATTATGTCCTTACAGCGTGGTCTTTGCGGGTTGATGAATTGCCAAGGATACACCAACGGCAAGGCAATTTTCCCTGACATCCTCGACGGATACGTTTACCCTGTCATTCGATATGAGTATGCCTGATTCAGGGGAGCTGGAATGACACTTTTAACCACACCGCTAGACGCACTACACCGGGAGCTTGGGGCCAAAATGGTTCCCTTTGCTGGCTACGATATGCCGGTGCAATACCCGTCGGGCATTATCAAGGAGCACCTGCAGACCCGGCAGGCCGCAGGGCTTTTTGATGTTTCGCATATGGGCCAGGTCATCATAGAGGGTCCAGGTACCGCCGCCATGTTAGAGACACTGGTGCCTGTGGATGTAGAGGGGTTGGGTGTCAATCGCCAGACCTACGCCCTGTTCACCAACGATGAGGGCGGAGTGCTGGATGACCTGATTATCACCCGCTGGGCGCAAGACAAGTTCTTCCTGGTGGTGAATGCAGCGTGCAAGGAGCAGGATATTGCGCATCTTACAGACCAATTGTCGGGACAGTCGCTGACCGTCATGTCCGACCAGGCACTGTTGGCTTTACAGGGGCCCGCGGCCAGAGAAGTGATGCAGATCTTATGCCCGGATGCAGCGGAGATGGTCTTTTTGCAGGGTTGCCACAGCACCATTGATAGTGTGGACGTGTACGTCACCTGCTCGGGCTACACCGGTGAAGATGGCTATGAAATTTCTGTCCCCGGAGCGCAGGCGGAAGCGCTGGCCCGGTCTATCTTAAAGTATGACCAGGTGGAGGCGATTGGATTGGGTGCCAGGGATTCATTGCGCCTGGAGGTTGGCCTGTGTCTGTATGGCCACGAGTTGTCACCTACCATAGATCCGGTGCAGGCCGGCTTAATGTGGTCTATCAGCAAGGCCCGCCGTGTCGATGGCGAACGCCCCGGGGGTTTCCCGGGTGCGGATATTATCTTCGAGCGTATGGTAAACAAACCGGCCTTGCGCCGGGTGGGTCTCAGTGTGGAGGGCAAGCGTCCGGTGCGCGATGGCCAAGTGGTGCTGGATGAAAATGGTGATCAGGTGGGTGAAATATGTTCCGCCGGTTACGGTGCCAGTATCGGCAGGCCTATCGCCATGGCCTATATCAATCGTGAACTGGGCGAGCCCGGCACGTCTCTATCGGTGGATGTGCGCGGTAAGCAAGTGCCCGTGACGGTGACTAAAATGCCCTTTACTCCCCAGCGCTACTATCGGGGTTGAGTCGGCTGGGCAGCGCAGGTTTACGCATTTGATTTAGCTTGCGCAGGGCCGTCCCGAGAGGAGCGACAATTGCCGCTATGGGGATGCGTGGTATTCGGCGGTAAAAAAGCCATAAGATAGCGCCGATGAAAGCAGCGCCCAGTGCGTATTTCAATATTTGTAGCGGCTCTAGCTGACTGCCGGATGTAGCTGGTTGATCACTGGCCTGCCCGCCGCCAATATGGATATCTACCGCCGGCAGAAAACGCATTTGCAGCTGTGCACTGCGCGTGTCCCACCAGAAATAATCCCGGGCAGGAAGTTGATACCGGCCCTGCGCTTCAACGATGTAGCTGATTTGTTCAACGCGCCTGGCGATCATGGTGCCGCGATTGCTGCTGTTGGTGAGCTTGGACGGCTGGGGGTAGGCGGTTAGCCCATCCAGCTTTTCGACATTGAATGCGGGCAACATCATGGCCATGACATCGCTCGCTTCAAATACGACTTCTCGCTGGAAGGCATCGCCAGTTTTCAGCGTATCCAGATCTTTGTCGAAGCTCTGGCTGACCTTATACATGGGGGCGGCTACCCAGTGTTCTGCCCTGGAGAGGCTTTCTGGAACAGCTGTGCGAAAAGTCAGTTTGGGGCTGTATAACTCTCCCTCTAAAGTGCTGGCATCTTCGCCACTAATCTTCACCGATGCGGTAAGCGGCCCAATAGTGAAATTGCCGTGGCGCTGGGGGAAGACATCCAGCGTCCAGCGCTGAACCACCCAGCTTTGGCCGTTTCTATTTTCACTGGAATTGCTGGCGAAGTTGTTGGTTTGCAAAATCACCAGGCCGGGAACTTCCGGGATTTCCAGGCGCGTGCCGCCGGTGAACCAGCGATCGGTGGCGATTGTTATGGCCAACTCAACCCGCTGCCCAGGTACGATGCCATCAGCGGGTATCAGTTCACTGCTGATCTCCAGATGGCGGGCAGATTGCAGCTCTTCGACTGAATCTCCCCATACTGGATTCTGCGCCGCGGCCGCAATCAGGAGAGATAGTAAAAGAGTAGGCTTTTTCATCGCTTCTCCTCGCTCTCTGCTTGTTGTGCGGAATCTTTTTGCCCGGATAATTGCATATTGAATTTTATCGCCAGGAAGGTTGCCGGGTCGTGTTGCACACTGCGCAACCACATCTCGCTGGTGGCGGGATCTTGCAATATTTGTTTAGCGGTAAGCTGCGTGACTTCCAATTTTTTCAGCTGAGTTTCCTCGGCGCCCTGCGCCGGTATGGCATCATCGCCCCCCGGCTCCAGATCTTCGCCGCTGACCCCGGCTTCCCCCTGCTGGCTCTCACTGAGGCGATTGGTTTCATCGATCAGGTGCTGCACTTGTTGGCGGTTGCCTGCGGCGCCAGGATAATTGGGGGACCTGGCCAGCAGGCGGTCGTAGCGGGCCACGGCGCGCACATAGTCCCGGGCCTGGGCGCGGGCGTTGGCCTCATTAAACAAGGCGTCATCGCTGTCACTGCGGGAATAATATTCAGCCGCCCGCATAAATTCTTCGCCATAGTAGTAAGCCAGGCCCTTCCACAGGGGGTTGTCGAAGCGTTGGGCTGCCTCGTGATAGCGTCCTCTTGCCATCAGCAGGCGGCCCTGCTGGTCTCCCGTCAGCCATAAGTCAGCAAACCAGTGGTTTCCTGCCACCGCCTGTGCCGTCTCGTCCTGAGCCACGCTGGGTGTGGGCGCATGCAGTAATATGAGTGGCGCCAGCAGCCAACTCCAGCTCAGCGTCCAGCCCCGTCGGAACCACATCAGGAACAATGCCATGGCGGGGAAAATCAGCATATAGCCACTGTCCAGCCAGGGCAGGGCGCTGTCTTCCACCACCAGATAATGGCTATCCACCAGTTTGTCTATACGCTTCACGTCCGAGTCGTTAATACTTAAGTCCAGATAGCGACCCCCTGTGTTGGATGCCAGTGTTTTCAGCGCATCGCGCTCCAGGGGGATGAGCTCATCTTCTTTCTCATCGCTGGCCTGGGCGGACTCTGTACCAATACCCAGCACCAGTAACTGATGCGGTCGGGCAGAAAAATAGCGTGAGAAGGCGGCATCGCTGTCAGCGCCCAGGCCGTCGGCAAACAAGACAATGGTTGCCGGGGCGCTGGATTGACGCAGCACAGCATCGACATTTGACAGGGCGTACTCGGGAAACTTCCCGGGCCTGGGCATGATGTCCGGGCCTATGGCGGCCAGGTATTGTGTGAGTATCGACTGGTCGGCAGTGAGGGTTAGTACCGTGTGGGCACTGCCCGCGTAGACGATCAGCGCCGCCTGTTTGTCCGGACGCAGGGCGAGCAGGTCGGCGATTTTTTGTTTGGCCCGCATCAGCCGGCTGGGTTGTACGTCGCGTTGGGTCATGGAGGCGGATGTGTCCAGCAGTATCAGCAGAGCTGCATCATCCTGGATGAGTGGCGAGGGTTGCTGTCTCCAGCTCGGCCCCATCAACACAATCAACAGCAAAAAGAAGGTGACCTTGGAGAAGCTGCGCGGATTGGCCCACCGCGTGTGGTACTGCCGCAGCCTGAGGTGTTCGAGCAAATGTGGGGCGATAATGCCGCCGAACATATCCCTTTCGGACTCGCGCCTGTTTAACATCGCGAACACCAGGATCCAGGGAAAGACCAGTAGGCCCCAGGCGGGGCGCAGGAAGTGGAAATGCTCCAGTACTGAAAGATCAGGCAGCATTGAGTTTTCCTCTGCTGCGCCAGACACCCCATGCACCCCATGCATGGTAAAACCAATAGAAACTGACGGCCAGCGCTATCGGTACATAGTGCAGGCTGATTTTTGGCCGAAAACTAATCGTCTCGTACAGCTCGGGCTCCAGCTCTCCGATCGCTACATAGGCTGTCTGTAGCTCCTCGCGATTGAGCGCGGTAAAGTTTTTCCCGCCGGTGACCGCCGACACCCTCTCGATTGTTTTGATGTCCATGGCCTCTTCGCCTATCGAGCTGGGGTCGCCGATGGCGATGGTGTAAATGCGGATGTCATTGGCCGCTGCCACTTTGGCTGCATCGATGGGCGGCACCGTACTGCCAGTGTCGTTGCCGTCGGTGAGAATGATTAATACGCGGTTGTCTGAGCCACTGTCCTGAAACAGCTTAATCGACAGGCCGATGGCATCGCCAAATACAGTGCTTTGGCCGGCCATGCCAATTTCAGTTTCGGTTAGCAATTTTTCCCACACCAGGTGGTCATCGGTAAAAGGTGTTTGCAGGTAGGCCGCACTGCCGAAGACAATTAAGCCCAGGCGGTCGGCATTGCGCTTTTCCGCTAGCTCTGCCAGCACATATTTAACGGCGACCAGGCGGTCTACGGTGCTGTCGTCTGGCAGTGTAAAGTCTTTGGTTTGCATGGAGCCAGACAGATCTACCGCCACCATTAAATCTCGCCCCGATTTTTGCTGCTCGATAGGCGGGCCAACCCACTGCGGTTTAGCCGCTGCCAGCACCAGGCAAAGCCACATAAAGGCCACCAGAAAGCGCTGCGTGCGATCCCGTTGCAGCAACATGGCACCGGTTTGTGGTTTTGATTCGCTGAGGTCTACCAGGGTTTCGAAGAAGGGCACTTTTACCGAATCGCGTCCCTCCTTATAGGCGGGTACCAGGCGCATTAGCAGTGGCAGCAGCAATAGAGCCAGTGCCCAGGGGTGCGCCAGTTCAAGCATGGGGCGCTCCGTCATGTGCCGCGAGGCCGTGCTGTTGCACCCACATCATGCTGGCCTGAATGAGTTGATGCCGCTGTGTATCAATTGCCTGTCGGCGATACGTCGAGCTTGCCAGAAGTTCCGTTAACTCGTGGTTGAATGGCGGTTGCTCGCACTGCTGGTTGAGGAAGCTTACCCAGCTCTCTCCCGACAACCGGGCTACGCGTTCCCTGGGAAAGGCCACCAGGGCAGTGATTTTTAGTACCCGGTTTATATCGGCCACCACTTCCCCCGCATCGGAGTTAATGGCAAGTGTCTGCAGCCTGGCAACAGCTTCCCGCCTGTAGCGATTGCGATACCAGTGCGCTAGCCCGCGCCAGAGGTAGTACAGAGCTAAGCCCAGCACGGCCCCGCCTAGCCACAGCCAGCCCGCGGTTTGGGGTAGCCAGCTGATGCCTTCCGGAGGAACAATTTCGGCGAAATTCTCAAGCGCATAATTGCCAAATACTTCGGGCAGCGGCGGAGCGCTCATGGGGCACCGTTCATTGTAAGACCCTCTGCCCGCCCAGCTTATGGCGCAGCTGATCGGTCACAGGCTCGGCGGTGTCGACCGGTAGAATGGGAATGTTGTGCTGCCGTAAGTCGTCCTGTACGTGGGCGAATGAACTTTTAAAACTCGCCTCAAAGCGGTCGCCTATATTGTGTTCCTCGGGGTCGATCTCCAGTTGAAAACGCCCGTCACTGATGACCAGGCTGTGCGCGTTGGAGATATTTTGTTCCAGGGGGTCGTAAATCAGGGAGCAAATGATGTCGTTATGCTGGCCTATGCGGCGTATCACCCCCAGGGACTCCTGGTCCCAGCCGTAGAAATCTGAAATTAACACCACCAGGTAATCGTGACTGACGCTGCGCTCCAACAGCCGGAGTGCGTCGCACAGGGCGGCGGGGTTACTCTCGTGACCGGGGGCCACACTCAGCTCATTGTTCATGGCAACCAGGTCGCCGAACCAGTTCATCACTTTTTTTTCACTGCGGCTGGGCTTTCTTTCCAGTGAACGCGTGTCGTTAAACAAGATTGCGCCAACGCGGTCTCCTGAGCTCAACACGCGCCAGGCGGTGAGCGCGGCAATTTCCGCCGCAACCACGGATTTCATTTTTTTCTCGCTGCCAAAAAACATCGGCAGACGCTGGTCCACTACTACAATCACCGGGCGATCGCGCTCCTCGGTATACACCCGCACATGCGGCTTGCCGGTGCGATTGGTAACGCGCCAATCCATGGTGCGTATGTCGTCACCTGGGCGGTAGTGGCGCAGTTCATCGAAGTCCAGGCCGCGACCGCGCAGGCGGGAGCGTTTGCGGCCACTGAGCAGGGAGCGTACCGGCTGCCTGGGCAGGTAGCTAAAACCTCGCGCGTTGAAGCGCAGGCGCATCAACGAGGCCAGGTCGACGTAGATATCCCGGGCGTGTTCGGTTGCCATGGTTTGCTTAGCCTACTGCCACCTGGTTGATGATTTCATCGATGACCGCATCGGCTGTGATCTGGTCGGCGAGGGCGTGGTAGCTGAGTATCATTCGATGCCGCAATATAGCGTGTACGACACTCTGAACATCCTCGGGAATCACATAGTCCCGCCCTGCCAGCCAGGCGCTTGCCCGGCTACTGCGATGCAGGGCAATACTCGCCCGCGGGCTGGAGCCAACATCAATCCAGTGCGCCAACTTGTCCCCGTATCTTTCGGGATGACGGGTGGCGACCACCAGGTCGACGATATATTGCTCCACTGTCGCTGACACAGGCATCTTTTGGATAGCCTCCCGCGCGGTGAAAATATGGTCCTGGGAGATCATTTCCAGCTCCAAATCCTTGCGGCCTTCTTCCTCCTGGAGCAACTTGATAATTTGCAGTTCTGATTCGGCGTCCGGGTAGTCCACAGAAATTTTCATCAAAAAGCGATCCATCTGTGCTTCCGGCAGCGGGTAAGTGCCCTCCTGATCGATGGGGTTCTGTGTGGCCAGCACCATAAACAGCGGCGGCAGCGGGTAGGTTTTACCCGCCACGGTAATCTGGCGCTCCTCCATGGCTTCCAGCAGGGCCGACTGAACTTTGGCGGGCGCGCGGTTAATTTCATCGGCGAGAATCAATTCATTGAACAAGGGGCCTTCCTGAAACAAGAGCTCGTGAACGCCGTCATTGTCCTGGTAAATTTCGTTACCGGTGACATCGGAAGGCAACAGGTCTGGAGTAAACTGGATGCGTCCCAGTTTGGCCTGCAACACCCTGGACAGGGTTTTGATGGAGCGGGTCTTGGCCGTGCCGGGCAAACCTTCCAGCAACACATGGCCGTTGCACAGCAGGGCCAGGGTGAGGGTTCTGACCACTTCGCGCTGGCCAATGACCGACTCCCCCATTTGGCGCATCATGGATTCAATAGCGTTACGGCTTTCCTCGATCAATGTATTGCTCCTTAATGGCCAGTACTTGTTCAATATTTTCTATAAAAAGGAAAACCAGTTTCTCATCGAACTGTGTTCCCGCATGTTGTTGCAGGTAGGCGAGGGCATCTTCTATCGTCCATGCATCCTTATATGGCCTGACCGAAGTCAGCGCGTCGAATACATCGGCGATAGCGACGATTCGCCCCACCATGGGAATGTCATCACCGGCCAGCTGGTTTGGGTAGCCACTGCCATCCCAGTGCTCATGGTGACTGATAGCTACCGCATTTGCCATCTTAAGTAGCTCTGAGTCGTCGTCACCAATGATGTCCTGGCCCATTTGCGTGTGCGTTTGCATAATGCGCCACTCTTCTTCATCCAGCGTCTCGGACTTTTGCAGAATTCTGTCTGGTATGCCAATTTTCCCAATGTCGTGCATGGGGGCCGCATCCAGCATCATATCAGCCATTGTTTCGTTCATGCCGGCGGCCATGCCCAGTACCCGAGCGTAGTGGCTCATTCGAATAACATGCATTCCGGTACTGTCGTCCTTGAACTCCGCGGCCCGCCCCAGGCGCTGGATAATTTTTAGCCGGGTGTCGTGAATGTCCCGGGTCTGCTCGCGAACTTTTCTGTCCAGTTCCCGGTTCTGGTCGTACAGGGCGAGATAGGTTTTCACCCGGGCCAGAACGACAGGGGGGCTGATGGGTTTGGTTATATAATCAATTGCACCCAGGGAAAAACCTTTGATTTCATCGGTGGTAGTGATTTTTGCGGTGACAAAAATAATGGGTATATGGCTGGTAGTCGGATCTGCCTTTAATTGTCGGCAAACTTCGAAGCCGTCTATGCCGGGCATCATGACGTCGAGAAGAATCAGGTCTGGCGATTTGGCGAGTCGGGCTATTTTCAGCCCCTGCTCACCGTTTATGGCCGCACGTACTTTGTAATCGCCCTTCAGTATCTCAACCAGAAGATCGATGTTTTCCGGCGTATCGTCGACTACGAGAATATTGGCTTTGTCGTAACTCATTGGCGGTTACCGGTTCGAAAAGAGAGGCTGTGCCAGACTCTTCTAATGGATAGTAGTTTAGTTGAGTTTGTGTAGTATGTCGCTCAGCTGTTCCATGGCCCGTTCATGGTCGTATTCGGCAACGGATCTTTTGAGGATTTTAAATTCCTTTGTAAGCTCAGGTGTCTCTAGTGCTTCACTGTTATTTTTGAGGAAATTCCTGGCGTCGGCGTCGTACTCTTCCAGCAGGGCGCTCAGTTGCTGCAGCAGTTTGATTTGCTGCTGTTTGTCAATGGGTGCTGGCTGGTCCTCGGGTGCACTGGTCTCAGGAACTTTGGCCCTGGGGGCCTCTGCGGTGCGCGGGCTCTGGGTTTTGCTCAACGGGTGGATCCACTTGGCCATGGTTTCCAGTAACAGGGAGACATTGATGGGTTTGGGGATATGATCATTCATCCCGCAAGCGAGTGCCTTTGCTCGATCGCCCGCCATGGCGTTGGCGGTCATCGCCAGTATGGGTAAATCTTTGAATCGCTTATCCTGTCGCAGTCTTCGGGTGGCTTCATAGCCGTCCAGTACTGGCATCTGGCAATCCATGAGTACCCCGTCGAAGGGCTGGGTCTGCAGAATATCGATGGCTTGCTGGCCGTCATTGGCAATGCTGACGAGCATGCCATTAGTCTCGAGAATTTCCCTTGCCAGCTCCTGGTTTAGCTCGTTGTCTTCCACCATCAATATGCGTGCGCCGCGCAGGTGCTTTACGGCATCCTCAAATTGATGTCGTCGATCACTCTTGCTACTGATTGCGATGTGCCCCTTGCCAAAGTTTGCGGTAAAGGAAAACACCGAGCCTTTGCCCGCTTCACTTTTCACCCATATCTCGCCGCCCATCATGCCGGTGAGCTCGCGGCAGATGGCCAGGCCCAGACCGGTGCCGCCGTAGGTGCGGGTAGTGGAACTGTCAGCCTGGCTGAAGGGCTGGAACAGGCGAGCCTGCTGCTCCTCGGTCATGCCGATACCGGTGTCGGCGACATCAAATTGCAGTTTGACCTGATTGCCTTCTGAGCTCAGCGGGCTGATCTTTATAACGACCTCCCCCCGGTCGGTGAACTTAACCGCATTATTGCCAAGGTTTACCAGGATCTGCCCCAGGCGCAAGGGGTCTCCAATTAGTGCCAGCGGTGTATCACTTGCTATATCAAACCGTAGTTCCAGTCCAGAGTCCTCGGCCTTCAGGCCTACCAGATTCGACAAGTTGTCGAGCACGTCTTCCAGCCGGAACTCAATTTGTTCCATGGTGAGCTTACCCGCCTCGATTTTGGAAAAATCCAGGATGTCATCAACGATGCCCAGCAAGACTTCGGCGGAGCGATTCACTTTTTCAATATAGTTTTTCTGCTTGTCGTCCAGTTCTGTCTGCAGGGCGAGATAAGACATGCCAATGATGGCGTTCATGGGCGTGCGAATCTCGTGGGACATATTGGCGAGGAAATCGCTCTTGGTCTGGTTGGCA
>JADFVW010000326.1 GCA_015222725.1 Pseudomonadota bacterium
GACTACTACTTCTTCCAAAGCAATGTCATCCTGGGCAACTGCAACTGGTGCGATACCAGCGGTCAGAGCAATCTGCGCAGAGATGGCCAAAGCCAGCCTGGTGGGTGTAAATATCTTCATTAAAATCTCCCTTAATTTCTTTTTTATTTCAGCCCGAGTTGCGGTCACCCCGGGCTGATCCACCCATCCACTGGTTGCATTGCGCCTGACTCAACACTGTTCAGGCTTTTTATAGTTGTTAACAACCCCGCTTCCAAGGTCAGCGGCTCCATCAAACCGTGATTTCACCCTATAGACAAGTGTGAATATTCACATTAACGATTATTAATATCCCCACAAACGTCATGTGGATTGGTTTTGCTTTCATTAGCTTACGGCAATTTTAGTGGGCTGCTTTTTTAACCCCGTCTATATAAGCGTTCTTTCGCTGGAGGGGGCCGGTTTCAAATCAAACGCGATGCAAATCCGTTCTTCTTCGGCCTGAAACGGCAGGGTCCTGTGAAACAGGTTGGCAGGGAACAACACGATATCGCCCACGGCGATTGGCAGCACCTGACTCGGAAACTCGCCGGCGCCGGCCACAATGGGGTAGTCATCGCCGTGCACCCCCAACTCGAAGCAACCCTCACCTGAATCATCCGGGCGGCTCGGTAGCGCCAGATAGAGCGCACCGCTGATCCAGCCCGATTCGTGGATATGGGAGGTCAAGTGGCCGCCCTGACGCATGCGGATATACCAGGAACTCTCGAACTCCCGGGCCTGGGGGAAGGCGCGAATCAATTCGCAGTCGGCGTCCCTGAAGCGGGCCAGATAGCGGTCGAAGTGGCCGCGCACCAGATCCGCAAGTGTGCTGAAGGACGTTTCACTGCGATAGAACAGGTTGCCGGATGATTGTACGCCGTTGTGCAAGCGGCCCTGGGTGCGCTCGTCGATTTCTTTATGCCTGATGTCCTGCAGTAAGGCCTGGCGCAATGCCGAATCCGGGGCCGCCAGCTCCTCCATGGATTCGTGGTAGACGAAATCAAAAGGCTCTGGACAGAACCTGTAGTTGTTGTCGGTAGCAAAATTCACCGCATGGTGTGCGACCAGGGTGGCTACCTGGGGTGAATGATGGGCCGCGTGCTGTTGGTGCCGTTGCAGTCGCGAGCGGAACTCCTCAAACTGGCTGGTCTTGTAACAACAATAGAGGGCCCTGGCCTCGCTATCTCGTATTCCCGCCTGGTCAAACCAGGGAATCGCATTGGCAAACTCTTCCATCTCGTACAGGGCGTTACCCAGGTTGTACAGGGCCTCCGGATAGTCCGGCTGACATTGCAGTGCCTGTTCATAACAGGGTATGGCCTGACTCAGCTCACCCTGGTGTTTGAGCGCGTTGCCCAGGTTGTTATGGCTGGCGGCGTGACGGGGGTCGTAGCTGATGGCGTGGCGATAACACCTGATGGCCTCTTGCAGTTGACCCTGGTCACGGCAGATATTCCCGGGGTTATAGGCCGCCAGGGCGAACTCCGGTTTCATCGCCAGGGCTTTCTGATAGCAACTCGCCGCTTTTTCCCAATCGCCCAGGTCGTGGCGGATATTGCCGAGGTTGTAGTAGATCTCCGGCATCTTCGGTTGCAGCCGCAGTGCCCGCTCATAGTGAGCGGCGGCCGCGTCGCTTTGCCCGAGACTGCGCAGGGCCGCTCCCAGATAGATGAGAATATCCAGGTGGTCCGGTGACAGCTGCAGGGCGCGCTGCCATAGAGAGACAGCCTCCGCGATTTGCTGCCTGGCATAGTGCTGGAGTGCCAGATTGTTCAACTGCTCACAGCTCTGATTGTCGGTAGTGTTCAGTGATTTGTGTCCATGGCGATTTAAGGTAACGGAGGCAGCATAAGGCGATGAGGCCTAACTCACAACCAGGAGAGTTGAAATAGGCTTTGCTCAATCGAGTAGGAGGCGGGATTACTCCCGCCGTCCTCTCACACCACCGGGCATACGGTTCCGTACCACGGCGGTTCATGGTAAACATTTGAGCTGATGATAATAGCCCATCAGCGATACCAGACCTAACCGATCAAAGAGTTTCTTCGGCAGGGCTTGATTCAGGTGTGAGGCGCCAGCATTCCACCAGGGACCCCGCCCATTCTGGGCACTGTTCCAAGCCCGTTTTTCATCAATACCCTTTACCAGTAAGCGGAGTATTTTCTGACGTTCGGTAACATCAAGGCTATCAGCGTTGGCTTGGAGCTGGGACAGGAAGTCAGTCATCGACTCCGCCAAACGGAGATAATGCTCTTTCTCGATTGCCTGATTTGCCAAACTGTTCAACTCTGCCTGCACGGTCTGCTGCCGCGATTTCTGTTCGTCGGGCCAGTGTTTTGCCTGCGGGTTACTTCCGGCCGGCGCTCCGGAGATTCCACCTCGCGATGAACACCCTTGCCGTCCGGCTAATCGTTCCCGTTGCCGGGTCGATAGTGGACTTTCACCACCAAGTCATCGGACCGCCACCACGCGTATCGGAACAGCGCCCGTCAAGGCGCTACGCGCCATGCCTGGCGCACCCAAACAAAAAGGGGCAGTTATACAACTGCCCCTTTTCTTAACTC
>JADFVW010000327.1 GCA_015222725.1 Pseudomonadota bacterium
ACTTGGCGCTGGGAACAAATTACCCGGCCAAATGGCCAAACCGGCAAAGGGATTCCTTTTTCAGCTGATGGAGGAGATTTGGGGGGTTTGGGGTGCAGTGGTCGCTGCCAGTAAGTATGATGGGCGCTGTTGTTCCGGAGAGCCCTGGATGATTAAGCAATTCACCTCAATTCTGTTGATACTTGCCATGTCATCACTGTTTGGCTGTAGCGATAACCGGGGAACTGGGGAGGAGTTGACCGATGACGAAACCCGGGTCCATCAGGAGAAACCGACGAAAGGTGGTATCCCCTGGTTTGATGGGTCCATTGAGGATGCCTTTGCCGCGGCAAAGGCGGCGAAAAAGCCAATATTCCTGTATTGGGGTGCAGAGTGGTGCCCTCCCTGCCACGAGTTAAAGGCGACTATATTCCTGCGCGACGAGTTTATCGAGCAGGCGAAGCAGTTTGTTCCTGTGTACCTCGATGGAGATACCGACCGGGCACAGAAGTATGGCGAGCGATTCGGCGTCTACGGCTACCCGACAGTAATAATCTTTGACCCACAGGGCGTCGAGCTCACCCGTATACCCGGGGGCATGAATATCGAGCAGTACATCGGCGTACTGGAGCTCGCGCTTAACGCTATTCATCCAGTCAGTGATTTGTTGCAAACGGTGCAGGCGGGGCGGGATATTCGCGATGAGGATTGGGCCCTGCTGGCGAGTTACTCCTGGGGACAGGACAGGAGTAAGGCACTGGGTGAACAAGACAAGCACAACACTTTTCGGCTGTTGGCCGGGGCCTGCCCCGGTCGCCTCACAGTTCCAAAAAGCAAATTGCAAATGCTTGCGCTGGCCGCCTGGGCCGGTGACGAGGAGCGCGATGAATCGCTGGCACAGGAATACCTGGTGCAGCTGGAGAGCGTTCTGGCCGATGACGTTCTCAGCCGGGAAAACCTGAATTCGTTTATATACAGCGGCGCCACTATGCTTAAGGCACTGCCAGGGGATGATCTGGCGCCCGCCTTACGCGACAGTATCCTCGAGCCGCTGGTCGCGGCGATCGAAGATCAGTCAGTGAGTGTACTAAGGCGGCTTGATGCGATGTACGGATGGGTCGAAGTCAACAAGGCGCTATTGAGTGAGGACGAACCATTGTCACCTTCACAGCAGGCCTGGGTGCAAGAACAAGCGGCAGCAGCGAGAGCTCAGGTCAACAACTACCAGCGGCATACTGCGATCAGTACACTTTGGCAGTTGTACTACAATGCAGATCTGGAAACCATGGCAAGAGCGACCTTGCAGGAGGGAATGGAGGTTTCCGATCAACCCTATTACTTTATGGCCGACATGGGATATCTGGAGCAAAAGTCCGGCAATGAAGCGGAGGCGATCCACTGGTACAAAAAAGCCTGGGACGCCGCCCGGGGCCCGGCTACCCGCACCCAGTGGGGCACCAACTATTTGTTCGCACTCATCGAGCTCAGCCCCGATGATATTGACGAAATCGGCGCCGCGGGGGCTACTATTTTTCAGGAACTGGCAGCCCAGGAGGATGGCCTGTATCACCGTAGCCGGGGGCGCATGGACAGACTCAGTAAAATGCTGCTGGTCTGGGCTGAGCCGGCAGAGGGTGATAACACCACGGTGGAGCAGCGCGCGGTGATGCTGGCCGCGTTGCGTGAAGAGATGGACAAGCTCTGTGTTGACGTGGAACGCGATAGCGAGGCGTCAGCCACTTGCGAAAGCTTTCTTGTTGCTTCGGTCGTTTTACCCGTAGAATCCCGGGCCGATAAAGGGGTATGAATGCACCAGAAACAACCTGACCATAGCCCGACAACTATCGGCACCTATGGTCTGGCTCTGCAAAAGGCCCTGGAGGCAAACGGCTACGATGCAGCGGATATTTTCGCAGCCGCTGGCATAGCCCATGTACCCTCGAATGATCCCCTGGAGCGACTTACCACCGCACAGGTTGCCGCCCTGTTTCATGAATGCGTGAAGCTGACTGGCAATCCTGCCGTTGGCCTCACGGTGGC
>JADFVW010000328.1 GCA_015222725.1 Pseudomonadota bacterium
ACAAGAGAACCCTGCGATCACTACTCCGCCAGTAAGCGACCCTTCTTTGGCGACCTTCACGTTCACACCAGCTACTCTTTCGACAGCTATGTGTCCAGCCAGCGCAACGACCCCTGGGCGGCTTATCGCTACGCCAAGGGAGAGCCAATAACAATATCGGATGCAGACGCCAATCAAAGTGTTACAGCACAAATACAAAGGCCCCTGGATTTTACTGCGGTCACTGACCACGCAGAATTCCTGGGCCCGGTAGAATTGTGCACGGGGGACTCATCCACCCTCGCCTACTGGTTTCCCGCGTGCATAGCCACCCGCAGCGAATATTTTCCCATACAACTACTGGCAGCAAACTACTGGGTGAGCCTGGGTGTGCTGGACACCTCGGCGCAAAAGTCGGAGTCCTTTGTCTGCACGCTGGGAGACTGCGTTGCAGCCCACAAGGCAGCCTGGGGTCGCATCCAGTCCGCCGCCGAGGAACACTACGATCGCAGCAGCGACTGCAGCTTCACTACCTTCGTCGGCTATGAATATACCGATGCCCCCGACTACGCAAATTTGCATAGAAACGTTATTTTTCGCAATGAGCGAGTAACCGATACCGCCATTTCAACCTATGACACCGGATCGAAAAACTTCCCCGATTTATGGCGACGCCTCAGGGAGGGGTGCATAGAGGGTAGCGAGGGCTGTGACGTAATGTCTATCCCCCACAACTCAAACCTCAGCAGGGGCTTGATGTTTCCCGACCCACTGAATGAACAGCAGGCAAAGGAGAGGCTGTTCTTCGAACCCCTGGTGGAATTGATTCAGCACAAAGCATCCAGCGAGTGCCGTTTTGACCGACTACTGGGGCGCGGGGTCGCCACAGAAGACGAGCTCTGTACGTTTGAGCAGGCACCCTCAGACAATTTGGCCATGCTGGGAACTGTCTATGGAGAAATGCAAACTGAAGTCGGCGAGGCCGTATCTATAGATGACTTTGGCCGGCGCAACATGGTCCGAAATGTTTTGAAAGACGGCTTAGCGCTAGAGCGTGAATCGGGCATCAACCCCTTCAAGATGGGCTTTATCGGCAGCACCGACACCCACAGCGCCACACCCGGCGGCTCGGAGGAAGACAACTACAAGGGCCACCTGGGCCGCAGGGATTCCACATACAGGAATATTCAGGACCATTTTCTCGATAACCCCGGCGGGTTGGCCGTGGTCTGGGCAGAGGAAAACTCCAGAGACGCCATTTTTCACGGCATGCGCAACAAGGAGGCTTACGCCACCAGCGGCACCCGACCCGTGGTGCGATTTTTCGCCGCAGCGGAACTGGACGCTGAGCTGTGCAAGGACCCCGGCATGATTGACAAGGCCTACGCCGCCGGCGTACCCATGGGCGGAGAGCTAGCCGCCCCGGAAAAATCACCTGCATTCCTGGTCAGCGCCACCAAGGACCCCGGCATCGATGGTCACCCTGGCACCGACCTGCAGCGCATACAAATCATTAAAGGCTGGCTGGACGAGCAAGGTACTACACACGAGAAAGTCTACGATGTGGCGGGCTCAGCCCAGACCAAAGGAGGCGTAGACCCACAGAGCTGCGCCGTTACCGGCAGTGGCTTCCAGAATCTGTGCACGGTTTGGCAGGACCCACAATACAAGCCCGATGAAAGCGCTTTTTACTATGTTCGCGTATTGGAAAACCAGAGCTGCCGCTGGAGCACCCGACAGTGCCAGGCGGCGGGTGTAAATCCGCTGGCGAAGAATTGTGCCGCACAGGCCGCAGAAAAAACAGCCCTGTTGCAGGACGATGGCGCAATTGGCGATGTTTATTCCAACTGTTGTCTGGACGAAAGCACAGAACCCTTCTATTCTCCCCTGATACAGGAGCGGGCCTGGACCTCGCCCATCTGGATTAACCCCCAATTATAGGTATCAGTTTTGAGTTCGACAAAACCTCGCAGGGAACACCGCTTTCGCGGCGTTACCCTGCCAACCAGTGCCCACCCCGCTATTCGCCGGGTAAAACGCAAAGATGTTCATCCTTCCATTCACGGTAATAAATTGTGGAAGTCCAGTTGCCTGCTGATCGACTACCTGCACCAGAACCCGCCAGCACACGCTAACGCCATCATTGATGTCGGTTGCGGCTGGGGTATTTCAGGTATCTGGTGTGCGAAAACACTGGGTTCCCAGGTTACATCTATGGATGCCGACAGCAATGTATTTCCCTATCTAAATACCGTTGCTGAGCTGAATGGCGTCTCGACCACGCCGCTGGTCTCACGTTTTGAAGAATTAAGCTGCGAACAGTTATCCCGCTTCGACATGCTCATTGCAGCGGATATCTGCTTTTGGGACGAGCTTGCCGATCCGGTGAGTAAACTGGTGGACCGCGCAGTGGAGGCCGGCGTCAAGAAAATACTTATCGCCGACCCGGAGCGCGCACCTTTTTTCGTCATGGCGAACCGATGCGTGGAGCGGCACTGCGCTGAGATTATCGATTGGCAGACCAAACGAACGCGCATCAAGGCCCAGGGCGCGCTGATGCTTATCGAAAACGCCTGAGGAAACTTACACCTCAGTCGTACAATTCATACTCTCTGCTGAGCTTTTCCACGTAAACTGACTCGCCATCGGTGTCGTACCGGGGTCTGAACCGCGTATTTTTGAGTTCACGTTTAAATCGATAAACCGGGGCTTCGCCCTCAACATCCACAGAAAGTTTTTTTACCGAGCCCTGGGATGTAACATCGTAAGTGGCTGTTACCACCGAGGGCTCAGTCTCCGGTCCGGGCAGCGGGGGTTGCCAGAACACGCCGTTGTCAGGTAGTTCCACAGGCTGTCCAAACCAGGCCTGCATAAGTCCCCCCTGCCCTCCCTCAGTCAATATTTTCACAACGGCCTCATACTGTTCACTGGCGCGGCGCTTGCTGCCATTCCATTGGTACCAATCCGCCAGTTCCAGAACTGCCCGTGCCCGTTGCTCAATTGTTATCCCCGCAAACCTCTCATCAATAGCGCTAATGTATTGCTCCAGTAGAAAACCACCTCGACTTAAGGCGCCGCGCTGGATGGTCTCCAGTCGTTTCTGGTCAAAATCAATTTCCCCATTCTG
>JADFVW010000043.1 GCA_015222725.1 Pseudomonadota bacterium
GCGCCATACCTGGCCTTGAAACCAAAGCGAAACCGGCGCCAGCGAATATCATTGTAATCGCCCTGAGAGGCATCAAATGTTGCAGCATCTGCATGTAGCCTGCCGGAGAGCCTGAAATAGTCGCCCCGCTCATTTTCGTATAAATCGGCGAGGTTCCAGGCGTCCGTGAAGCTGCTTCCCTGCGCGAAAGCGCCCGCTGAGATAAAAGCCAGGGCGGCGGGCAATAATAATTTTGCAGGCTTGCGGAGCATATTGATTTCCGGGCGGTTTTAGATAGATGTCAGGGGAATATTCTACTTAACAGCATTCGGCACGCGCAAGGCGTCGTGAACGTTTGTATAAGCCCGGCCATGGCCGCCGAACGCCCTCCAAGAGTCTCTTATGGAAGCGTACTCAGTTCAGCACCAACACATCAGCCTGCATATGATCAAGAATTCGCTCCGACGTATTGCCTATCATGCGGGCCTTAATACCGGTGCGGCCCACGGTTCCGATGATGATCAGGTCCACACTTAACTCTTCTGCGACCTTGCTGATGGCAGAGGCCGGTGTGTCTTCCACCACGTGGATATGCTCCAGCGGTGTGCCACATATTCTGGCCAGCTGTTCAAACTCCGGCTTATGGTTTTTGTCCTGGTAGGCATTGACGAAATGCGCATCGGAGCCATAGGCATCGGTGAAGCGCTGGGCAAAGCTGATAATCTGGTTATTCAATTTGATATGAGCATCGTCCGTCGACTGGCAGTAGATAGCCGCGAGGACCCGGCGATGCTTCCAGTCGCCGAAGTTTTTCACCATCAGTATGGGGCAGGGAGACAGCCGCATCAGGGTCCAGTCGGAGGTGGGGCGCAACTCGCGATCCACCGCTGCATGGGAAAATGAATTTTTGAATATCATAGAGGCACTACAGCGTGCCGCGGCCGTGACCACCTGGGAGCTCCAGTCCTGAGCCCAGTCAATCTCCGTGTAGGCCTCTACCCCGTCGGCCTCACAGCGGTTGGCAAAGGCCTCAAGAATGGCATCCATCCTGCCGCCCTCAATTTTGCGGCTCGCCTCATCACCCTTTGTTTCCAGGCATACATACAGATGCAATCGGGCACCGGTGAGGCGCGCAGAGTCAAGCCCACGCTCGAAGGCGGGCTGCTTGTCCTCGGTGGGGTCTATGACTACCAGAATTTTATTCAAGGACATGGCAACGGCTCTCTTATTGTCTACGCTAGACGACATTCTGCACCCAATACCGGGATGGCAAATTGACACGCATCAATTATCGCGGCGTATTCGGCGGGTTTGCGATGCCATCGGTAACAGGGGCAACAACAGAATAAATAGGTATACTATCCGCCCAATAAAAAAGGAGGCTAGCATGACGCCGACCCCACAGCTGAGCATGAACCTGAACCAAACCATCGCACTGTCGCCCGACGTCATCTCCCAGGAAGTATCCGGCGAGACCGTTTTACTGGATCTCGAAAGCGAGAATTACTTTGGCCTGGATGAGGTGGGCACCCGCATCTGGCAATTGATCAAGGAAACCAATGACCTCAACGCCATCTTCAATACACTGCTGGAGGAATACGAAGTCACTGAGGAACGACTGCAGCAGGACATTACAGTGCTGCTGACCGAAATAGAAGGCCTGGGGCTGATCACCTTGCAGGCCGCCGCATGAGCCGCCAGATTCACCACCGCGCCTGCCACCTGTGTGAGGCGATCTGTGGCGTGCTGATAGAAACAGATGGCACAGAAATCATCTCAATTAGAGGGGATAAAGACGACCCCCTGAGCCGCGGCCATATCTGCCCCAAGGCGGTGGCACTGCGTGACATTCACGAGGACCCCGACCGCCTGCGCCAACCGGTCAAACGCATAACCGACGAACAGGGCAATATCGCCTGGCAGGAAATCAGCTGGGACGAAGCCCTGGATACAACCGCACAAAGCCTGATGGACATTTATAATCGCGATGGTGTACACGCCATTGGCATCTACATGGGCAACCCGTCGGTGCACAACTACGGCATGATGACACACCAGAACAACCTGTTCCGGCACTTCCGCACCAACAACCGCTTCTCGGCCACCTCGGTAGATCAACTGCCCCACCACCTGGCATCACTGTGGCTGTATGGCCACAAGTCTCTGTTTCCCATTCCCGATATCGACCGCACAGATTATTTTTTAATGTTGGGCGCCAACCCGCTGGCCTCCAATGGCAGTATCTGGACCGTGCCCGATGTGAAGAAACGCATCAAGGCACTCACCGCGCGCGGCGGCAAACTGGTGGTCATCGACCCCCGTCGCACCGAAACTGCGGAGCTGGCCAGCGAGCACCACTTTATCAAACCCGGCACCGATGCCCTGTTCCTGGCGGCCCTGCTAAACACCCTGTTTGTGGAACAACTCGCCAACCCCGACCAGCTGGCGGACTACACCACCGGGCTGGATGAGGTGGCCCACGCCATTGCCGAATTCACACCGGAATTTGCCGCCCCGCATACCGGCATCGCGGCCGAGACGGTAAAGCAAATCGCCCGTGATCTGGCCGCTGCCGATGCCGGCATTTGCTACGGCCGCCTGGGCGTATCAATACACGCCTACGGCGCGTTGAACCAGTGGCTGATCCAGCTCATTAACATCGCCACCGGTAATCTCGACAAACCCGGCGGCTCCATGTTCACCCTGCCCGCAGTTGATTCGGTAAGCACCAGCAGCCCCGGAGGCTTTGGACGCCACCACAGCCGCGTGCGCGGCCTGCCCGAATTCGACCGTGAAATACCCGCCGCCGCCCTCGCCGAGGAAATCACCACCCAGGGAGAAGGGCAAATTCGCGCGCTGTTCACCGGCGCCGGCAACCCGGTACTTTCAACACCTAACGGCGTAAACCTGGACAAGGCTCTGGCAAGTCTGGAATTTATGGCCTCGCTGGACCCCTACATCAACGAAACCACCCGCCACGCGAATATTATCCTGCCCCCCACCTCGCCACTGGAGCACGACCACTACGACATCGCCTTCCACATTAACGCCGTTCGCAACACCACGCGTCACAGTGAAGCCGTGTTTGAAAAGCCCGAGGGCGCCCTGCACGACTGGGAGATATTTACCGAGCTGGGCAACCGCGTGGCAAAACTACTGAGCACCGACACAGCGCCCTCAATCCCCCCCGACCAGATCATGGATATGGGTATGCAGATGGGGCCCTATAGCGAATCCCAGGGCAGCGACTTCAAACTGACCATGGACGTAGTGAGAGCCAGCCCCTCCGGCATCGACCTGGGCCCGCTGAAACCACAATTACCCGAGCGCCTGCGCAGCAAGGACAAAATGATTCACTGTGATTCGCCGTTGCCAATGGAAGATTTGGCGCGATTGCGGGATGAGTTCAGCAATGAAGAGTCGTCCGAAAAAGCAGACCGACCTCTACGACTGATTGGCCGCCGCCATGTGCGCGACAATAATTCCTGGATGCATAATTATCATCGGCTGGTGAAGGGTAGAAATCGCTGCACACTGCTGATGCACCCACAGGATATGTCGGAGCTAAGCCTCGAAGACGGCAGCGCTGTATCCGTTAGCTCCCGGGTTGGTACGGTGTCCGTGCCGGTAGAAGCGTGCGAAGACATGATGCAAGGCGTGGTAAGCCTGCCTCATGGCTACGGCCATAATCGTCCGGGTACCCGCATGGATATTGCCAAAGAAAATGCTGGCGTGAGCTGTAACGATCTCACTGACGAGCTCGCACTGGATGCCCTTTCAGGTAATGCTGCGGTTAATGGCGTGCAGGTTAGCGTTTCAGCCAGATAGCCGTAAGGGCTGGCTCTCGGATATCGCGCAGCCAGGTCGATGCACGGTATTGTTGGGAGCATAAAGTAGTAATTGCTGTCCGGGCAGGGCCGGCTCTAAAACCCGGTGCGCTCAGGTCGTACGCTTGTTTGCCGGACACGCCAAAAGACGCATCCATGCGGGGCTCGGCCTCGGCCATCCATGGCCTCAGACGGTCCTGCAAACAAGCGTACGACCTAAGCACCCCAACGAGCCGGCCCTGCCCGGACACCAATTACGGACTCAACGGTACCGGACAATCCATAACCGCCGCCATGCTGGCGATTATTTCCTGCTCGACTCCGCTTATTCTTCCATCTGAACCCGCCGCAAATGCCATGGCCTTCAGTAATCGCGGCTTCAACAGTGGATAGCAATCTGCCAGCTCGTGCACGGCCTTACTGAAGGCCTCCACATTGCATTGCTCCCCGGGCAAAATCTGCAGCTTTGTGAAATCCAATTCGTCCGCCGCCAATCGAAATACTACCTCGCCCTCACCGCTACCCTCATAAGCCAGCACGCTCAAAACAACTCGAATGTGATAGACCACTTTACGTAATTTCCGATAGCGCGGTCGACTGGCTTTTACCTTGATAAATTCAGGGTCCAGGTAGTGGCGAATCAGTTGAAACATGCACCACTCGTATAAATTGGTATGACCGTCGGCTCGAACAATTCGCAGCAGGGTGTTTTTGAAAGTTCGGTACTGAGGCTCTGAAATAGACATAAGCGCCGGCAGACACATTTCCAATAACGGTAGCCTGAGCGGTGCGTCCAATTCGTGTACGCCGGAGGTCAGGGTAAAAACCAGATCTGCGAGGCCGGGGATATTATCGTCCGTAATCATCTCCAGCTGCTTTTGACTCAACTCGGTATCCCGGCTGATCAACAGGGCAAAAACCAGGGCATTGGCACCCAGGGGTTCGTGGCTTTGTTGTACGAAGGCCAGTGGCAGTTCATGGGAGTTGGCGCTCTCGCTATCAAGCTCCTCAGGGCTGGGACCGAAATCCGCATCCGGCATATCTACTGACGCCATCTCATCTGCGACCGCAGAGGCCAATATGGCGGCTGTAACAATGGCCGCGCGCCCTCCTCCCTGGGCCTGGGTTTTATCCTCGTAGTGCTTTATTTTCCGCTCGATGACCTTGCCGTCCCAACGCGGGTCAAGTCGGCGAATTCGGTCCTCGATGGGGGGATGCGTGGCAAACACCTGCCACAGGTGGTGCTGTATCTGGCCGAAGAAAATATGCGACATTTCCATCGCCCGGGCCGCGTGCACCAGGGTGCCGGGTACATAACCGCCTATAACCTTCAGGGCATCGGCAATGCCCTCGGGGTTGCGGGTGAACTGCACGGCGCTGGCATCGGCCAGGTATTCTTTCTGTCGGCTGATGGCGGCCTTCATAAAACCTGCGGCCATACCGCCTAACCAGCCTACAGCTAACAGCCCCAGCCCGAGAAGTGGCAGGGCGGAATCATTCTTGCTGCTGGTTCCCCTGCGCCTGTGACCGCTGCGTAATAAAAAATGCCCCACATCCCCGACAAAGGTAATGCCTTTGAGCATGGCCGCCAGGCGTATATTAAGGCGCATATCACCGTTTAGAATATGGCTGAACTCGTGGGCGATCACACCCTGTAATTCGTGACGTTTGAGCTGCTCGATGGTGCCCCGGGTGACGGCTACCACGGCATCCGCGGGGGTAATGCCGGCGGCAAAAGCATTTATGCCCCGCTCGCCATTCATCACATAGACCGCGGGAACCGGCATGTTCGCCGCCAGGGCCAGCTCCTGTACCACGTTGAGAACGCGCCGCTCGCCGGGGTCGTCCGCCTGGGCCAGAATGCGCGTACCGCCCATGCTCTCCGCCACATGTTTGCCACCGGTGGACAACTGAAACCATTTCACCACAACCACCAGCGCCACGGTGGCCGACACTGCCATGCCGATACCGCCAAAACGGGCCCAGGTCACGTAGGAAAGGAACCCCGACATGCCCTCTCGACTGCCGGAGTAGACATTGTAATCCTCGGCGAACCACAAAAATAAGGCCACCATTGCATTGGTCAGCACGATGAGAAGAAACACCGCAGCCAGGAACAGCAGTGTTAACAGCCGCGCGTTGCGTCTGGCAATATCCTGTTGCTGAAAAAAATTCATCGCACAGCTACATTAATGTGTGTCGCGCCAGGCCTGTCAAAAAGAAACCTTGGGAGCCGCCTGAATCTGCGCGGAGTCTTCCATTTCCAGCAGTTCGGCGTCAACGGGATGGCCAAATTTACGGGCGAAAAACACCGGCGGAAAACTCTGGCGGTAGGTATTGAACGCCATGACTGCATCGTTATAGCCCTGCCTGGCAAAGGCGACGCGATTCTCGGTGGTAGTGAGCTCCTCGGACAGCTGCTGCATATTCTCGCTAGCCTTGAGGTCGGGGTAGGCTTCCATGGTGACATTCAACTTGCCCAGCGCACCTTGCAGGGCCGATTCGGCGCCGGCCAGGTCTGCCAGGTTTGAGCCACCGCCAGCGCCGGACTTACCCAGCGCAGCCAATATCCCCGCAGCATTATTTCGCGCGGCGATAACCGCCTCCAGGGTTTCCCGCTCGTGATCCATATAGCCCTTGGCGGTCTCCACCAGGTTGGGAATCAGGTCGTAACGACGCTTCAGCTGTACTTCAATTTGGGAGAAGGCATTTTCGAAGCGGTTCTTCAGGGTGACCAGGGTGTTGTAAATACTGACCACGTACATCACCAGCCCCAGTAAAACCAACCAGAATACTATTGTGGAAATATCCATATTCGCGCGTCTCGTCTATTTAATCCAACTCTCGTTATACAGCATGTACAACCCGGGGTCAGGTCTAGAATTGACCCCAGGGCATCATTAGCGCTCCAAACCCAGCAAATTTAGCCAGGCAATGGCGCTTTTGAATTGCTGTGCTAGGCTGATTAGTACCGCTGAAAACAGTAGGCGGCCGGGGAAACAGGGTAAAGGAATACTCCCCCAACAAATCAAACCTTTTCATATCATGCAACAAGGATGTTGAATCATGATCAATGCACAAACGAGCCTGCCCCAGCGGCAGCAAGTTACACCCCCTCCCCCAAAGCCACGTTATTTCTCCCTGTCGAGAACCACCGACAAGGTGCTGAAAATACTGCTGGGAGGGGACCTTTCGCGCCTGCGGGCCGATACCGTGGCCCAATCACTGGGCATCAGTGGCACCACCATGCGGCGACGCCTTAAAGCCGACCACACCACCTATCAATTCCTGCTGGACCGCACCCGCCAGTATCGCTGTGAGCGCATCATCAGGCAAACCTGGATGCCGGGTAAATGCATGGCAGACAAGTTAGGGTACCTGGAGGTAAACAGCTTCTATCGGGCGTTCAAGCGCTGGACGGGGCTGGGCTACAGCCAGTACAAGACCCAGTATGGTTAACCAGACGCCAGCCTGGGAAGCTACAGGCATGAATCACTGTCTGGAATGCGCCCGCTTAGCCTATCAATGACAAGCCAGGGCTGGCGCTTACCGCCACCCGGTTTCGACCCTGCTCTTTACCCTCGTACAGGGCGGTATCTGCCCGGGCGATGCAGCGCTCCAGGGCTTCGCCCTTGCGGAATGTGGCAACGCCAAAGGTCATGGTGACCGCGAGTTGCTTATTGTTGTACTCAAAGCGTTGGCTCTCGACAATAGTACGCAGCTTTTCGGCCACCTGGGTGGCACCTTCAGAGGATGTTTCTGGCAACATCAGCATAAACTCCTCACCTCCCCAGCGGCCGATCTCGTCCATGTTGCGCACCCGTTCGCTGAGCAGGTGGGCCACCTGCCGCAGCACATAATCGCCACAGGCATGCCCGTATTTATCGTTAAATTCCTTGAACTTATCGAGGTCGGCCAGTACAAAAGAAGGCTCTTTGCCGTTGCGTATAAAGCGCTGAATCTCGGACTCTGCTTCATCGCTAAAGCCGCGTCGATTTAACAGGCCGGTGAGCGGGTCGCGGCGCGCGATTTCTGCCAATTGCCTGTTGACGAGCATAAGATCGGTGGTTCGCTGGGCAACCTGCCCCTCCAGATCATTCAACACCGTGGTAAAACGGTTTGCCAGGGAGATAGCCATGGACAGCATAATGGCCACAAAACCCAGGGGAACCAGGCGAATCGCCTGCCAGCCGGCAAGGTCTATCATCAAATCGTTGGTGCAGGCCGCCAGAAATACCAGCACGCCAATTAATGCGGTTCGCGCCTCGACATTGCCCGCGCGCGCCTCGCGGACGATAATCCACGGTATAAGCAGCAGCAGTCCCAGCGTCGACAACTGCCAGGGGCGCAGGGTGTGATAGTGAATATCAATACCGGGTACCAGCACAATCACTACCGCGATAACAATGAAACTGAACTGGTAAACGCGCAACAGGCGGCCGATGGGTAGATCCAGCAGAGACCACATCATTTGGATAACCAGGGCGGGAAACAAATATATGGCCCCGAACTCAATTTTTTCATAGGTGATGAACGACCAGTCCAGCCTATAGCGCCACTGGTTTGACATAAGGCTGTAAATGCCAATATCCAGAGCCATCAGGCCATACCACAAATAGGTTTGAAGTTGCGGGTTACGGCGATAGAGATAGATGTGATAACAACCAAAGCCCAAAAACAGCACACATGCCATCAGGCCGGGTATTTCACTAAGAAAACTCGCCTGCAGCAGTTTGGCATAATTACCTATGCGGAATTCGCCTTCGTGCGGCCCTCCTCCCCATTTTGATAGAGCCAGATCGCTACCGCCCCAAACCCGTAAGGCCAGCACCAGAGTGCCATCTACCGCGATAGCCGATGGCGGGATGGCAAACACCCGTTTCCGGTCGTAGTTAACTTCACTCAGGGGAGGCATCTTGCCCACCTCTCCAATTAACTCACCCCCGGCATAGAGCTGGTAGGCATTGAGCACCTTCCCCATGCGCACACCCAGATGCGACAGCTCTTCTCGCTGGCTCGGGTCAAAGCGAAGCGTCAGTCGATACCAGGCAAGTTGCCCGTATTCTGGATAACCGCCTCTGGCCCATCGCTGGGGAATGCGCTTTTCCTGCCAGCCACTGTCGTCATAGGCGGCAACGGCCCAACTAAAATCATCCCCCGGGAGAAACTGCCACGAACCTTTCAGGGAGTAAGTTTCTTCCATGTCTGCCAATGTGAGACGAGGAATCTCGGCTTTAGCTGCCCAGCTGGCACCGCTGAACAACACGAGCGAGGTAAGCAATGTTAAAAAAATAGCTGTTGTTCGCAATATGCAGCCCCCCTAATTTTGGCAAATTCTGTTAGAATCTACTGTGCCGCTATTATAAACAAGGATTTGTAATTGTCAGTGTAGAGGAAGGCTAAAAATAGGTGCTTTGTCACAGTTTGGCAAAAAAGCTTCTCTCGTTTACATGCTATATCGCCGGGAGACACTCGCCCGTGATATAAGCTGCGCCTGAACCTACAACATTATTTCACTTACCGAAGACTAAGTTTAAAAAAATTGATTGCGCTAATTATTACCACCGCTGTTGCGGCTCTCTCCATCAACTGGGCCGCCATTTATATGGCTAGAAGCTTCGGTCTGCTGGACATTCCCGAGGCCCGTAAACATCACAGCGGCGCAATTCCTCTCACCGGTGGTGTGGCAATCTTCCTCACAGTTATTTTAGGTCACATTGCCTTTGGCATCCCTCCTTACTCCAACAATATGATGATCATCGCGATTGTTGTATTTATGGTGGGTGTTTTTGACGATCGCAGGCACATCAATGCTACGGCGAGGCTGTTCATACAGTTTGCCAGCGGCATCGCATTGGCGACCTTCGGTGGCATTGTCATTGTTAACGCCGGGAACCTGTTGGCCATGGGAGACATTCCCCTGCAGTTGCTGGCAATTCCCCTGACGGCATTAGCCGTGGCCGGCCTGAGCAATGCCTACAATATGATCGATGGCATTGACGGCCTGGCGGCCTCCATGATTCTTTTGCCCCTGCTGATTCTATACGGCCTGGCGGTGACTGCCGGCCACCCCATGGCCAATGTCCTGCTGCTAATGGTAGTCCCCCTGTTTGTGTTTCTGGTTTTTAACCTGGGCCCCGATAACCGGCTGTTCCCAAAAATATTTCTGGGAGATGGTGGCAGCGTGACCCTGGGGTTTTTGGTTGCCGCCTCGCTGGTGTACTTTTCCCAGGGTGAGAATGCCCTGATCTTACCCGTAACGGCGCTGTGGCTGGTGACTGTGCCGCTGATGGACATGATAGCGACCATGCTGCGGCGCTGGCACAAGGGCCATAAATTGATGGATGCCGACCGGTCCCATATGCACCATACCATGATCGGCATGGGCTTCAGCCCGCGTCAGACATTGGTATTTATGGTGGGTTATGCCGCCCTGTGTGCTTTTCTCGGCATAGCTCTTGAGGGCGGCCCGGAGAGCTCAAGCCTGCTGCTGTATACTTTTCTGTTCGCCGGGCACTGCGTGCTTGCTCTTCTTTCTGATCGTCGTTCCAGGCGAATATCCGAGCAACCGGCCCCCGATACCGCCGCCTGAACGCTCGCTGTAGCTTTCAGGGCCGGTTGTACACAATAAACGGGGTTTGTTTTCCCACCCTGTCGTACAAGCGCCGCCCCACTTCATTAAAATGCTGGGTTAACCAGTACACCGAGGGGCAGCCAGCGGCATCCGCTTTCTCATAGACCGCTTCGATTAAAGCCCGCCCGGCCCCGGTTCCCCTTAGCGCTTTATCCACAAACAAATCCTGCAGATAGCACACATTCTCCAGCTTCCAACCGTGGCGGTGAAACAAATAGTGCACCAGGCCGATGGGCTTGCCATCCAGCAGAGCGATGAGCCCTTTAAATTCGTTGTCCTCATCCGACAACATGCGGTCGAAGCTGCTGCGATAGACTTCTTCGGGCAGAGTACTTTCGTAGTATTCCAGATAGCCGGTCCACAGGCGTCTCCACTGCGCCTCGTCGCTTGCGCACAGGGGGCGAATTTCGAGATTGCTCATAAAAAGCTCCTTGGTTTAGCGAACATTATCACCGCAAAAATGCCCTGTCACTCCGTGGCATCCGGGTGATTGATGGCCAGGTCGCTGCCGGTGTCGCCCCACCACTTCAGGTAGTCCTGTGTGGACTTTCTGCCAGACCGTACCAGCGCGTTTTTTTGCTTTTGATCGATGTCGAAGTCGGTGGTGCTCACCCCCAGGGAATCGATATAGATGGTGCGGTGCCAGTCGTCGCTGTGCAGGTGCTGGTTATCCTGAACACCCATCAGCGTATTAACCAGGCTGGTGGTGTACTCCAGCAAATTGCTGATGTCCTTGGGCTGCGGGCTATCACCGTCCCGGAACACGGCGATTTCCTTTACTGAGTCCAGCCGGAAACCCAGGGTCTCCTTGTTGTAGATGTAGTTGCGAACATTGTTTTTGCGCAGCTTGAGCTTGCTGTTTTCATCCTTGTAATAACCGGGTGTACGAATAAGCGCCTTGTTTTGCAGGTACTTTAAGCGGTCAAAAAGTTTCACCGGGTAGTTGTTCAGTACACCGCCGTCGACAAATACGTCGCCCCGGTCGTCGGTAATAGCCCGGAAAAATAGCGGAATCGACATCGACCGGCGCACCGCATCCACTACCCGCATGCGCGGTGTGTGCTCCGGCGAGTAAACCTCACCATAGTGGGTGGACAGATTGGTGGCGTAGACAAACAGGGCCTTGCCGGTGGCCGCTTGCAGTGCCTGAAAAGTAATGTTGCCGCTGTGACCCTGGCTTTCGAGCTGCTCACCTATCCAGCTGCGAAAGAAGTTGCCCTTGTACCAACCGTATTCATCCTTCAGGCGCTGCAGATCTTTAAGAACCAACCAGGAGTCATCTTTGAAGTCATTGAAATCCAGCTTCCACAGGACTTTTTTGGTCTCGGCCAGGCTGAAGCCTGCGGCCAGTAAAAGCGCGTTGATGGCACCCGCTGATGTGCCGCCCACCCGTTCGATATTGCCCAGAATGCCCGCTTTATCCAGCGCATCAATAGCGCCAACATAGGCGATGCCTTTTACGCCGCCGCCTTCAAATACCAGATTGCGAAATGGATAGATCATTGGCCGCGCTCCGTTTTATCGTTCTCCTTGGGTAAGGGAAGTTTAGATCAGTTGGCGGGAACATCCAGTATTGGTATTAGGCGAAGAACCCCCGAGAAAACTCAAGCGTTTTCTCAATCGCCTCAGTATTTATGTCCAGATGCGTAACAAGGCGCATCACCTGCCCACCGAGTAAAACAATACCCTGCTCTGCCATGTAAGCCTTATACGGCTCAACCTTCGTCTCATCATCAATAATGATAAAGACCATATTGGTTTGCACAGCGGAAGCGTCACAGCTGATGCCGGGGATTTCTGCCAGGCCCTGCGCGAGACGCAGGGCGTTGTCGTGGTCATCCTGCAACCGTGGAATATTGTTCTCCAGCGCATACTCACAGGCCGCAGCGATAATGCCGGCCTGGCGCATTCCGCCACCCAGCATCTTGCGCCATTTACGCGCCTCGTCAATTAGCGCCCTACTGCCCACCAACAGCGACCCGATGGGGGCGCCCAGACCCTTTGAAATACACAGGGACACAGAATCGTAATGTCGGGAGATGTCTTCCAGCTCCACCCCCTGCTTCACCATCGCGTTGAACAAACGCGCGCCATCCAGATGCAGTACCAGCTTATTCTCCGTGCAAAAAGCGGCCGCCTTTGCATGGTAGCCCAGCGGCAGCACTTCGCCAGAGCGGGTATTTTCCAGGCACAGCAGGCGGCTGCGGGCAAAGTGAACATCATCGGCCTTAAGCTTGGCCCTTACCTTGAGCAAGTCCAGGGTGGAGTCCGGCTCATAATCTAAAGGCTGGGGCTGGATACTGCCCAACACCGCCGCACCGCCACCTTCGTATTTGTAGGTGTGGGCTTCCTGCCCGACGATATATTCATCGCCGCGCTGGCAGTGGGCCAACAGCGCCACCAGGTTACTCTGGGTGCCAGAGGCGCAGAACAGGGCGGCCTCTTTGCCGGCGCGCTCGGCCAGGTAAGCTTCAAGGTGGTTCACCCCGGGGTCATCCGCAAATACATCATCCCCCACCTCCGCCGTGGCCATAATCTGGCGCATTTTCTGGGAGGGGCGAGTTACCGTGTCGCTGCGGTAGTCGGCGATAATTTCAGGCATAAGAACTCCACTGTGGGGTCAGGTCTAGATTTGTTGCATTTTGGCCAAAATTGGACAAAATGCAACAAATCTAGACCTTCTCCCCATACCCCTGGGGGTTTTCCGACTGCCAGCGCCAGCTGTCTACACACATTTGGGCTAAGCTGCGCGAGGCTTTCCAGCCCAGTTTCTGCTGTGCCATGCTGGCATCCGCCCAACACTGGGCGACGTCTCCGGGCCGGCGGCTTACAATCTCATAGGGGATAGATTGCCCGCTGGCCTGCTCAAACGCCCGTATCAGCTCCAGTACCGACGTGCCAGCACCTGTTCCCAGATTGGTTGTAAAGATGCCGCAGTGCTGGCGAATATGAAGCAACGCGGCCACGTGCCCCTCCACCAGGTCCATCACGTGAATGTAATCACGCACACCGGTGCCGTCGGGTGTGGGGTAATCATCGCCGAAGATGTACAGCACTTCCTGTCGACCAACGGCCACCTGGGCCACATAGGGCATCAGGTTATTGGGTGCACCTTTTGGGTTCTCGCCGATCAGGCCACTGGGATGAGCACCCACCGGGTTAAAGTAACGCAGGCAACCAATGCTCCAGTCGGGGTTGGCTTGCTGCCAGTCGGCCAATATTTCCTCTACCATTAGCTTCGAACGCCCATAGGGATTGGTGGCTGACAGGGGAAAGTTCTCCTTAATTGGCACCGAGGCAGGGTCGCCATAGACCGTGGCAGACGATGAAAACACCAGGCTCTTGACCCCGGCCTGCGCCATGGCTGCCATCAAGGTGAGCGTGCCCCCCACATTGTTGACGTAATATTCCAGGGGCTGTGCCACCGACTCGCCCACCGCCTTGAGGCCGGCAAAATGCATCACAGCCGTTATGATATGTTTGGAAAAAATGGCATCGAGGCAGGCCCAGTCTCTTATGTCCCCGTGCACAAACTCCGGCCTGCGCCCGGCAATCTGCTCCAGGCGATTGAACACCTCTTCGTCTGCATTGCACAGATTGTCCAGCACGACCACGTCGTATCCCGCTTCCATCAACGCAACACAGGCGTGACTGCCAATATAGCCGGCGCCTCCTGTTACCAATACTGTACTAGCCAATTTTTACTCCTCCAAATCCCGGGGTCAGGTCTAGATTTGTTGCTTTTTGCCCATTTTCAGCTAAAACGCAACAAATCTAGATCTGACCCCATGTTAGGGATTTAGCCAAATAGCCGGCTAAACCACTTTTTCTTCTCAGTCGGCGACTGCCTCCGGGGCTGTGGCACATCGGCGGGGTCGGTATTGGCTATCACGGCGGCGGGGCGCTCAAGCACCAACAGTGATGCCGCCTCTGTACCAATAATATCCGCGGCTGCATCCCTGGCCTCACTGAGTTCCGGGGTGCGATTTTTGAGATTGTGCCCATCCGAGGCCAGCAGATGAGTGACCCCATCGCTTAAAAATCGTTCGGTAATGCGTTTCACCCGCGGGCCGAAGCGCCCCAGCAGGCTACCCCCGGTGAGTTGAATCCAGGCGCCCTGCTCGGCGAGTGCCACAAACTTGTCATAATCGGCCTCGATATAAGCCAGGCGCTCCGGGTGGGTAATAATCGGAATATAACCCGCCAACAGCGTGTTATGCAC
>JADFVW010000329.1 GCA_015222725.1 Pseudomonadota bacterium
GTGAGGTTGCGACCTATGAAAGCCACCTCCCAGATTCCATCACTGTCACCCAGCCCCACCCGCAGATCCACTTTGGTAAAGGAATCCTGTTGCGAACGCGGATCCAGGTCAGCCGCTATAAAATAATCATCGCTGTAATCGGCGCTCAGCAACGTCCTTAACTCGAGTGATCCAAGCGGCATAAAGTGTTCCAGCGCCAGGTGAGCGCTCCAGTCCGGGGAAAACTGCAGGTCTTTATCCGACAGGTCCTGACCCGGCAACCCTGTATTGGGGTTAGGGGTACACTGGGAGGGATCCTGTCCAAAATAGCACTGGGCATTGGGAAATTTATCATAGCTGGCATCGACGTAGGCCACGGCGCCGCTCACGGTAAAGTTGTCGGTCATCGCCCACCGACCGTCCATTTCGAAACCCTCTACCGTGGTTTGGGCCGCATTACCTACTTTCAGTGAGAGCCCGCCGTCAAAAGTGGATACCTGCACATCATCGAACTCATTGTAGAACACGGCCATATTCAACTCTGCCGCACCATCGAGCAGAGACATTTTCGCGCCAACTTCAAACGCGGTGACTTCTTCCTGCTCAAAGTCAAAGCCGTCGGGGGAACTGGTAAAATCCCCTGCTGCTCGACCAAAGTACGCATCAAAACCACCGCTTTTATAGCCAGTGCTCACGCTGGCATAAACCATGCCGTCATCGCTGTAATCCCACTGGATATTCAGTGAGCCCGTAACGTTATCCTTACTCTTCTTGTCGTTGATCGTATGCTCGAAAGTGCCCAGGTTGTCGTTCCAGATACCTACCTGTACAAATCCTGGTGCCACTCCGCTGGCGGGTGGAAAGAGCGTTGCCAGTGGCGTATTTTTGTCATTGAATTGTGTCAGGCGCAGTTCCTGATCGACTTTCTTTTCATCGTCGGCGTAGCGCAAGCCGAGAGTGGTACGAACAGTGTCAGTGATATTCCAGGTCATCTGGGAGAACACCGACCAACTGGTAGTATCCTGCTCCATATGGGCATAGCGCGCTGAAAAGATTGGTGGACCAAAAAAGCCGGGTGGAACCACACCGGGAGCCGGACTACCAAAGCTGGTTTCCAGCAAATTTACATTGATAAATTGCTCGGTATCAAGTTCATCGTACTGATAATAAACGCCGACGATATAATCAATCGTTTCCCCACCCGGTGAGGTCAAACGAAATTCCTGGCTGTACTGTTCGTAGTTTTCCTCGGTTTCCATCGCCAGGATATCCAGTGGTGTAACGTCATTGTCGGTTTCATCGGTAAGATCGTAGTCGGTATACCCGGAGATCGAGGTCAGCACATAATCACCCCAGTCATAGTTCAACGTCAGCACAAAGGCATTGGCGTCATTTTCCATTTTGTCCCTGTCGTACAGAGAGCCCGGAGTACCGCCGACATTACGCTTCTCATCGAGCTTGCCAAATTCACCGTAGGGTGCGACCAATTCAGCCATGCCTGGCAAAAACGGCGCACCGGGGTAACGGCCATTGGCATCGGAGAGCTCACTGTTTCTTCCGTCCTGGGTAAAGTCGCTGTAAGTGTAATTTGCGTCAACCGTCAGGCGGTCACCGGCATCCCAGGACAAACTGGAACGCACGACTATATTTTCCGGGGTCGGTTCATCCTCGTCGCGCAACTGGTTGTCGATCCATCCAGCATCCATATTCGACCATTGGGCCGCAATACGTCCTGACAGGGTGTCGGTTAAAGGACCTGACACAACGCCGCTCAGGATGGTTTCTTCCTGCTCGAATTCATACATGCCTGTGACCGAACCTTCAAATTCACCAGTAGGCTTGGCGGTCGTAATATTAAGCGCACCGGCAATGGTGTTCTTGCCGAACAGCGTACCCTGAGGGCCCTTGAGCACCTCTATTCGCTCTACATCAAATAGTGCGTTTCTGGATGACCGGCCCCGGCCGTAGTAAATGCCGTCAACAAAGGTGCCAACCGATTGTTCAAAACCGGCATTCACCCCAGATCCTATACCGCGAATAAACAGCTGCTCGCCAATTTGCGCCTCACCAATGTGCAAGGTAGGAATCGACGCTGATACGGCTTCCAAACTGACCAGGCCCTGATCCTCAATTTGCTCGCCAGACACTGCGGCAACTGAGATCGGTACGTCCTGCAAACTTTCCACACGTTTCTGGGCGGTCACCATCACCTCCTCCAGCTGCGCCGCGTGGGCATTGGGTAATCCCCCCATCGCCGCCGTAATCGCGGCTACCGCTACAGCCAGCTTTACCGGTGTAATATCACGCTTTTTTTCATATGTATAAGCCATTTTATATCTCCCGAACATTTATCTGATTAGTTATTTAGGGTTAAAAATCTAAAAGGAAATTGCTCAAAAACAGTACTAACGCAGCTAGAAACAGTGTTTCCAGAACGATAAGTAATATCGCCTTACCACCCACTTCGGCTAACTGTCCGAGGGAAGTCTTCATACCAATTGCGACTATCGCCGTGACCAGGCACCAGCGGGACAAGTGCACCAGTTGTTCGACTACAAGGTCCGGAATGGGCAGTAAGTTATTGGCCAGCATCAACAGGATGAAGGCCACCAGGAACATGGGCAATGCGGGGGGACCAGAGGCACCCTCCTCCTTCTCACCCAGCGTCAAAGCGAATACAAAAACCAGCGGAGCCAGCATGGCCACCCGCATCAATTTTACCAGGGTCGCCACGTCACCCGTCTGTTCAGAAATTGTGTAACCGGCGCCCACTACCTGGGCAACGTCGTGGATACTGGCGCCAATAAAGATCCCCGCGGCTGTATCGTCGAGCTGGAAAAAGCCGACAATAATTGGATACAGAATCATGGCGACGGTGCTGAGGGCCGTCACCCCGACCACAGTGAACAGGGTATCTCGCTCGTGATTGTGACCCTTGCGCAATACGGCGGATACGGCCATGGCCGCCGAGGCGCCGCAGATTGCCACGGCGCTGCCGGTCAGTACGCCAAAGTTGTTTTTGAAACCCAGCACTCGTGCCAGTAGTATGCCAACGGCGATAGTGGATAAAACCGTCACTATCACCAGAACCACTGTAGCCACACCCAGATCACCAATATCTGCGAAACTGATGCGCAAACCCAGCAGTGCTATCCCGAAGCGCAGCACTTTTTTCGAAGCGAATTCAATGCCCGGGACCGCCGGCCCCTGGGATTGTGTTGAAAAGTTGAATGCCATGCCCAATAACAGAGCAAACAACATGGTAGGACCCTGGTATTGCTCTGACAGAAAGGCCGCCGCCATAGCGACGGTGACACAGGCCATTAGTCCGGGGAAATATAATGCCCGTTGTTCCCGGTTCGGAATCAGCTGTGGCAGGCTCTGCGCGAGCATTTACTTGGCCCCCGTCGCTAGCGATTCATCTACTTTGATTGCCCGACTGCCAAGCCGGCGATGGATATAAACCCAGGGCAACATAACCAGGAGGATGCTGGCGGCATAGACGACCACAAACAGGCTGAACTCGGGTCGCTTGAGTAACAGATTGGCAATCAGGATAGCCAACACGACATTCTGCAAGCCCACTTCCACGCCGATGGTGAAACAGGTATCGCGATCAAGCCCCATTAGTTTTGCGGTAAGGTAGCCAATACTCTGGGCGAGAATAGCGAATGCGAGGGCGGGCAGGAACATCTCCTCGAAACCCGACCTGATATGGTCTACATTCAGTAGCAGCACCAGTATTATGTGGGACATCAGCAGGCCGACCGCTATACGACGGTTCGATGCGTCATTGCGTTCCACCCAGCCCGGCGCACGCGCCCTGATGGTCATGCCGATAACCACCGGCAGAATCGCCAGGACAAAAATTTGCGCCATGGTTTTAAATACGGGCAAACTGATTTCTGCGTCATCACCGGCAAATAGTCGAATGCCAAGACTGGCAATAAGCGGCGTTGTAACTAAAGCCAGCATGCCGTTTACCGCCGTCAGGGAAACGGATAAATCAACCCGGCCCCGGGCCAGGTAAACAAAACTGTTGGACAGTGGACCTCCAGGGCACGCCGCCAATAAAATCAGCCCCACCTTGAGAGTCAGGCTGCCTGGCACGATAGCGGCAATGCCAAAGGCCATGGCCGGCATCAGCAGCATCTGGCCGGTGACGCCCACACAGATAGCTTTTGGATAGTTTATCAAGCGACGGAAGTCGGCAATCGCCAACTCCATACCCAGGCAAATCATCAGCAGTATCACTGTTGCGGGTATGAAGATATTGGCGAATTCGAACAGTGTCATGAGGGCGCCAGTTATATCGGTGAGATAATCGCGGTACTGGTGTGAAAGCTGTCGGGCACGACCACTTTTTCGAGAAAACGCGCCTCCCCATTTTCAATACTGACCTTGTCGTGATAGACACCGGCACTGAGTAACTGGCTTTTCCCCTCCCAGTTGGTTTCCACCAGCAGATAGTTGCTGCGAGCCGCTATTACACCGTCTTCCACACTGTCGACAAAGGCATCGCTGATGATGTGCCGATAATAGTGCTTGTTAAAGACATTGACATGGCGCAGTGCCGTTACCCGGTCGCGCATCATGCCCTGACTGGTGTAGTACATCCAATAGCCACCGTCCAGACCAAGGTCACGATTTTCCCTGGGATCGATAATGTAGCGCCCGTCCTCAACAAACAGTTTTGGCCAATCCTCCAGCCTGTCCTCGTCGATGCTCATGCCGTAAAGCTGGTTGAGCCTGCCGACCACGCGTTCCAATTCCGTAAAATCCGCTGCTGGCGCATTCATTGTACGTTCTCCTGTACGGCAGCCGCGGGCGCAATGTCCATCAATTCGCAGTAGCCTTTCCAGAAGCCGCGTATGCTGGCCTCGGTATTGAAGTGATCGGTGCTCTCGGTGCCATTGCCCCCGAATTCAAGCAGGCCTTCGGCGCCATCTCTGGAAATGGCATTCTGCACCATCTCCAGCACTTCCGCGTCTTCCATCGCAACATAGCCGGCGGGCCCCAGGATATTATTCTGCTTGCGACGCATTTCTTTCATTTCTTCATCGTCGTCCTCATAGCCGAACCAGATATATTCAATATCCAGGGTCTCGGGGTCACGCGGGATGAGGCGACGACAGCTGCGTACATTGCGAATACAGGTAAAAAGGGAACTGGGGAAAATCGAAACCACGCTGACCTGTATATCTTCCAGCTCATTAACATTCTGCGCCAAGCCCGTGTCCTCTAACTTGAATCGCCCCTTGGGAGCGGGAATTTCGGCAGCCCCTTCCTCATTCGTTGGCAGACGGGAGGTCAATAATGCATGGGGGGGCTTGATATCTACATAAGCCCTTTCAGCCGGGTTCACCAGTCCAAAATTGGGCACAAAACTGTGTAATTGCGGGCCGTGATAGGTGTCACGGTTA
>JADFVW010000330.1 GCA_015222725.1 Pseudomonadota bacterium
GCTGATTATGGCGGCTGCGTGCGGTATGAAGGGGTTCCTGTTGCTGGTGCAAGCATTGGTTGCGCCAGCGTTACTGGCATAATCGCCTCACTCCTTACAACCGAGCCAGACCAGGACCTGACAGCCAGCCTGCACGACAAGGCCCGCTATTTTGGGCCTGAAAATCGTAGCCTGAACATTCCCCATCGTGAAGGGCGGGCTCTATGAATACCGATATACTTGTCGTGGGGTGCGGTCCCGCCGGTGCGACTGCTGCAGTGGGCTTGGCAAAGTTGGGGTATCAGCCAATTGTCGTTGGCAGGTCTCGGGGCCACGAGGTCACCGAGGGGCTCTCCAGTCGTGTACTTTCCACTCTGCGTTATTGTGACTTTGCCAGCACACTGGAGACACTCTCAAGTACTGTCCCCAGGCGGAGTGAATGGAACGGCGAATCGGTTTCGGTTAATTCTGAAAGTCTGGTTTGTAGAACAAGCTTTGATCAGGCGCTCTTGCAGGACTTGCAACGACAAGGCATTTGCCATCTCGATGGGCTAATAGAAGGTTTGAAATTTGACAGTGGTCAATGGACCTGCCGTGCAAGACTGGCCGATGGCCAAACACAGCAGATCAGCGCAAACTACCTCGTGGATGCCCGAGGCCGGGCGTCACCCCTGCCAAGAACAGGCAGGGTTCGGGGGCCTGACAGTGTCTCCGTTTACCAGAACTGGGCGGTAGCAAGCGGCGAACCTTTTACAACGGTGGCTACCACAGCCGTTGGCTGGCTGTGGCTTGCCGATGATGGCCGCGGCAATCTCTACACGCAATTGACCACTGACAGTCAATCCAGGAACTTTCAATCAAAAGGGGATATTCCTGAGGCAATCCTGGTGCAATTGGCAGAGGCGGGAATTCACTACCCCAAAATGAATAATATGACTCCAGTAGGCTCCCCGGGAGCACGTAGCAGTACGCCTATTTTCTCTGGCCAGGTGATTTCGCAAAACTGTATTCGTATTGGCGATGCGGCAATGGCACCTGATCCGCTGTCCGGGTCCGGAGTCTTCATGGCGCTGTCATCGGCGCTCATCGCCCCGGCCGTTATAAACACTATTTTGCAACGTCCCGAGGAAGCTGATCTTGCCCGCAGTTTTTATCGCGACCGACTCTCTCATCAATTTCTTCGTTTGGGCCGGATGGGTAGGGATTTTTACCAGATGGAGTCCCGCTGGAATTCAGCCCCGTTCTGGGGAAACAGACGGCAGTGGCCCGATTCGAAGTTACTGGAGAGTTCAGATACAGTGATTGACGTAGAACAGCGAGCTGTTGTCAATGGTGGCTGGATAGAGTGTAAAACAGTTGCAATAACGGAACAAAGCCCGCAGGGAATCTGGAAAGTAGATAACAGGGATGCACTGAGGCGTATCCGGGAAAAATGATTTTGCTATCGATCAGCTGGCGTGAAGATCGGCTTTCATGTGGCATACTACAACATTCAGCACCCCAACCGGATTTAGACGGATGAGTGTATACCGTATTCTTGTGGTCGATGA
>JADFVW010000331.1 GCA_015222725.1 Pseudomonadota bacterium
CGGTGGGGCGTCATACAGGAAACACCAATAATTATGCAAGGTAAATTAGTGTGGCCATCTACCTATGGAACTACGAAAGCAGTGGTCTTAGGGGAACTGGCCCCCGAAACCTTCCATAACTGCGAACTGTGGATAATTTCGTCCTAAAGGTACAACCCGCAGTGCACGTTCCGTATGGTTGTTATCCATCAGCACCGCAGGATCTTCCAGGAACACTCGCAGCTCATGCTCACGATTCTGCATGTAGGCTATCGCTTTTGAGAAGGGGCTGCTGGGCAGCAGCTCGGGCCGCTGTCGTTGCTGTTCAAACCAGGAAAACAGCTGATCAACCACCGATTTGCTGTGGATTAGCCGGAAGTCCCGTTTCTGCTCACCGGTCAGTTGTGACTCCTTAATTTGTGTTTCCACCTGATACAGGTGACCGATACTACCCAGTACCCGCTCCACTGCATCAGGCTCATCATCTTCTGCCTCGACAAACTTGCGTCGCCCATGTACCCAGCAGTTGGCGTGGATAATCTGTTCATTTTTTGCCGCGTAGCTGCTGTAGGCGACATAGCCATCACTATAAATATACAGTGTAGCACTTGTGGGGGAATTTAAGCCCGCTCTGCCGGACAGCGGGCAGCAGGGTCTGAAATAATTAATAACAAATTGTTTTTATTGAGTATTTTTACTAAGATTTTCTTTGTTTTAGTCGAAATAATAACTGGACAGTCAGTTTGATGGGGCTGTTAAATACAGGCATATAGGAACGCAGTCTGTGTGGTGTGAGAAATGTCATGATTCAAGGGGGCTGTTTCTGCGAAAATATTCGTTACGCCATTGACGAAGGTAATTACGGTGTTGTGAATTGTCACTGTACGATGTGCCGGAAAACCAGTGCGGCACCTTTTGTGAGTTGGCTGGTGATTCCCAGGAAAGCGTTTCATTATCTGTCGGGAGAGCCTAAAGTACTGGTGTCTTCGGACAAGGGTCTGCGTGAGTTTTGTCCGGACTGTGGTACGCCACTCACATTTGTCAGTAGTGACAGGCCGGATGGCATCGATATTACAACGGGTAGTCTGGATGCGCCCGATGACTTTATCCCGACAACTGCGGTGCATGAGGACTCGAAACTCAAATGGTTGAGGTCGACGGAGTAAGGGTTGTGTGGGGAGAGTTGTAATGTGCCGAGTTTCTGACCCTGCTCACAACATACCCGGATGCTGATAAATTGATATAACGCAATGCCATATATACTCTATGTATAGAGTATCGCGTATGACAGCTCTGAGGAGGGTTGATGGAAGGCACAACAATACTTATTGTTGACGACAGCCCCACGGTATTGGCCTCGATGAATAAAACACTGGCCTCCAGTTATCGTGTGCGTGCGGCTAATTCCGGGGAGCGAGCGATTGAAATGGTCTCGACAGACCCTCGCCCCGATTTGATCTTACTCGATGTCATAATGCCGGGAATGGATGGTTATACGGTATTGTCAAAGCTGCGGGAAAATCCCGATACCCACGATATTCCGGTTATCTTTGTCACCGCCATGGAAGCAGAGGAAGATGAGGAGCGCGGGCTTGAACTGGGCGCGGTAGACTACATCACGAAGCCGATCAGACCTGCCATTCTAATGGCCAGGGTTAAGTCACACCTGGTACTGAAGTGTGTTAACGATTTTCTCAATAATAAAAATGCTTTCCTCGAAGCGGAAATCTCGCGGCGTATGGAGGAAAATCAGACCATACAAAATGTGAGTATACGCGCACTTGCGCACCTGGCTGAGGCGCGCGACCCGGAGACCGGCGAGCATATTCAGCGCACCCAGTCCTACGTCAGGGTTTTGGCACGGCATCTGCAGCGCCATTCCCGCTTCAGTAAGTTAATCACTGAAAGTTTTGCCACACTGTTAACCCGATCGGCGCCCCTGCACGATATCGGCAAGGTGGGTATCCCCGATGAAATTTTGCTTAAGTCGGGCAGTTTAACCGAGTCGGAGTGGGAGGTTATGAAGACCCATGCCGAGTTGGGCGCCAATGCTATTGAGTACGCCGAAAATGATGTTGAACAGCATGTCGAGTTTCTCTCCCTGGCAAAGGAAATTGCACATTGGCACCATGAAAAATGGGATGGCAGTGGCTACCCCGATGGACTGGCTGGAGAGGCCATTCCCATTTCCGCCCGTATTATGGCTATCGCCGATGTGTTTGATGCGCTTATTACTAACCGGGTATACAAGACCGCTATATCGTTTGATGATGTTCGAGATATTATCGTGGCGGAGCGCGGTCGCCATTTTGATCCGGATATAGTGGATGTTTTTATCGACAGTTTTGATGAGTACGTGGCGATTGCCAGGCGCTTCAGGTCGGTGAGCAGGGAGTACTGGTAAGCGGTATGAAATGGCAGTTTTTGTAACAAATGAAATTCAGCAGTGTTCACCAGAGATCGATTTATGCAACAAGGCAGCAACATCCGACACCCCATTTTTATACTTGCGACGCTAACACTGGCAATAATTATTACCGTGCTCTACGCCTTTAATGTCGGGCGCGAGATGGCCCGGCAGTATGCGCCCCTGGTCGATGCAACAATGGATATCAAGCTGGAAGTTACCAGGGCCCACCTGATGCTTGAAGAGGTGCTTACCGGGGACAGATCCATAGAATTCTATCAAGTGACCGATCAGTTTAATCAGGCGCGATGGCATGCAGCCGCAATGCTGGACGGCGGCAAGAACCACGAGTGGGAGTTTATAGCGCTGGAAGATCCGGCGCTGCGCCAGCAGGCTGCCCGGGTGTTGCTGTCTATCGATCAGTTGGAGCGTATCGCCGTTGACAGATGGAACCTGCGACCCCGGGAAGGAGCTGACTCGCTTATCGATCAACAATTTGATGCGCGTTTTACCGATCTCCTGCGTTCTGTCGATGAGGTGGAGGGCGCTTTACAGCTGTTAATGGCACAACAGCTGCGGGAGTACCAGTACCTGAAAATTTGGTTGATTGCGGTCATTCTGTTAATCGGCGTTGTTTCTGGCTGGATGTTGCATCGCTATCGTCGGCAGCAGAGTCTCGACGCGGCGAAGCTGCAAAATACACTGCGCCTGTACGCGGTGTCCAGCAGGGTGAGCCAGGCCATCGTAAGAGAGCGGGACAAATTAAAGTTGCTGCAGGAAGTGTGTGATATTTGTGTCCAGTCCGGCCAGTTCATCGCCGTGTGGGTTGCCCTGCTGGATGATGAACAGCAGCATGTACAGGCGGTAGCTTTCAGTGGTGCAGGCGTTGAACGTGTGGCGGAACTCAATCAGGCATTGAGGGATGAAAGCTTTGGCAAGGGCCCCTCAATCAAGGCGATTTTTGAAGAGCGGGCCGTGGTCTTCAATAATCTGGAGCATCACCCGGAATATGCGCCCTGGCTTAAATATGCGAAGCAACTGGGTTACCGCTCCATGGGTGCATTTCCCATTAAACCCGGGGGGCGGAGTGTAGCATCCATAAATATCTATGCCGGCGAACTCAATTTTTTCGATGATGATGAGGTGTCGCTGCTCAAACAGGTGGCCGGGGAGGTTTCATTTGCACTGGAGGGCATAGCGGAAGAGCTTCAGCGTCGCCAGACTGAGCGTGAACTGCAACAGGCCAATCTGCTGATTGAAAACAGCCACATGGTCTTGATCCAATGGGGGGTTGGAGACAACTGGCCGGTACAAATGGTGTCCGGCAATATCACGCGGTATGGCTACGACGCCAGTGAGCTACTCTCCGGTGAGGTTGCCATGAGTACGATTGTTCACCCGGAGGATGTGCAACGTGTGAGTGAGGTGGTGGTGCGTCACTCGGAAGCCGGGGACGAGAGCTTTCTTCAGGAGTACAGGATTGTCGCCAGAAATGGTGATGTATTCTGGGCTGAAGATCGCACATCAATCGAACGGGACGAACAGGGCCGGATTACAGCTTACCGGGGTGTTCTGCTGGATATTACCGATCGCAAGGAAATGGAGAGCCAGCTGCAAAAATTGGCGATGGCGGTGGAGCAGAGCCCGGAGAGCATTGTTATTACCAATCTGAGGGCGGAGATAGAGTATGTCAACGAGGCCTTTATCAAGGCCACGGGTTATTCACGGGAGGACGCCATCGGTGAGAATCCCCGCATACTGCATTCGGGCAAAACACCGCGGGCCACCTTTGTTGCCATGTGGGGTGCATTGACCGATGGCCGCTCCTGGCAGGGGGAGTTTTACAACCGGCGCAAAAATGGCAGTGAGTACCTCGAATACGTACACATCACACCGATTCACCAACGCGACGGCAACGTCACCCACTACGTGGCGGTCAAGGAAGATATAACCGAGAAAAAGCGCCTGGCAGAGGAGCTGGATGAACACCGTTTTCATCTGGAAGAATTGGTGGTAAGTCGCACGGTGCAATTGGAAGATGCACGGGAGCGGGCGGAACTGGTCAGCCGGGCCAAGAGTACTTTCCTGGCAAATATGAGCCATGAAATTCGCACGCCCATGAATGCAATTCTTGGGATAACGCATGTCCTGCAGCGGGAGGTATCCAGCGCCAGGCAAGCGGAGCGCTATGACAAAATTGATGCTGCGGCGCAACATCTGCTGGCTATCCTCAATAATATTATGGATATCGCCAAAATTGAGGCGGGCAAGCTTGTGCTGGAATCCGTCGACTTCTCCCTGGACGCCATCTTTGAGCAGATTCAATTTATGCTGGCGGACCGGCTCGATGAGAAGGGCCTGCGGCTGGAACTGGACCGAGGTTCAGTGCCGCCACTGTTGAAGGGGGACATGACCCGCGTGCGCCAGGCGTTGCTCAATTATGCCAGTAATGCGATTAAATTTACCGAGCGGGGGTCGGTTACCGTGCGCGCGAATGTGCTGCGCGAGGAAGGCGATAAGTTGCTGCTTCGCTTCGAAGTACAGGATACCGGCATCGGTGTGGAGACAAAAAACAGGGCTCGATTGTTTGAAGCATTTGAACAGGCCGACAGCTCCACCACAAGGCAATACGGAGGCTCCGGTCTGGGCCTGCCTATTACCCGGCACCTGGCGGAGGCCATGGGCGGTGATGTGGGTGTTGATAGTGTCCTCGGTCAGGGCAGTACCTTCTGGTTTACCGCCTGGCTGGGCCGGGGCAATGGTGCGGTGAGCACGACCGCTATGGTGGCGCAGACCGATGCCGAGGCAATACTGGCCAGTGATTACAAGGGGGCACAGGTTTTGCTGGTTGAGGACAATGCGATAAACCGCGAAATAGCACAGGAGTTATTGGTCAGTGTCGGCCTGCAGGTGGATATGGCGGGCAATGGGCTGGAGGCTGTGGAGTGCATCCGCGATGGACACTATGATCTGGTGTTAATGGATATACAGATGCCGGAGATGGATGGTCTTGAGGCCACCCGTGCTATTCGCGCAATGGAGCAATCGAATCCCTCCGGGAAGCAATTGCCCATACTGGCCATGACCGCCAATGTTTTTGAAGATGACCGGCGGGCGTGCCGGGAGGCCGGCATGAGTGGGTTTCTGGCCAAGCCGGTCGAGCCGAAAGATTTTTTTCAGGCGGCTCTTAATTGTCTGCGCGACCCGGGAGCAGAGACCGTAAGCAGTGCTGCAGGAGGTTCTTCACAAGTCGGTGGGGTCGATGTTCCCCCCGTCGGGCTGGAGGGGCAGCTGGCAATGATGAAGGGCCTGGACGTTTCGGTGGGGCTGCGCAATATCCGCGGCAATACGGCGGCCTATCTGCGATTATTGCGCCTGCTTGAGTCATCGCACCGGGACGATATGCCCGCCTTGAAAAAGCATATCGCGATGCAGCAGCCTGTAGATGCGCGTCGCGTCGCCCATACTATCAAGGGGGCAGCAGGTACTCTGGGCCTGAGTGCCCTGCAGGCCGCAGCGGCGGATCTGGAAGGCTTTCTGCGTGCTGACAATGTCGATACAGATAATGAGCAGCTGTTGCCGTTCATCGCTGCGGTAAGTGCAGAGCAGGAAAACCTCGAACGGATGCTGGCTCGTATCACTGCCAGCGAAGGGGGCAGTTAATGAACTTTGAGCCGGTTTTCTACCTGTTGACTGGACTTGCGGTGAGCTGTATCGCCATCGCATTCGGCTGGTTGTGGACCAAACAGTTACAAGGTTCGGTGAGGAAGAGAACACAGGATTTGCGCGACAGCGAGCATCGTTTCAGGGATCTGTTCGATAATTCGGAGGTTTCTATCTGGAATGAAGACCTGTCGGAAGTCTATGCTACGCTGATGAAGCTGCGCAGTGACGGTGTTGTCAATCTGCGAGAATATCTTGAAGGCAACCCGCAACTTGCCCCGGAGCTGGCCGCTAAGGTGAAGGTGCTGCACGTAAACCTGGCAACCCTGAAACTGTTCGCCGCCAGCAGTGAAGACAGTTTTCTCAAGCGAATCGACCACACCTTCGGTTTAAATGCGATAAATGTTTTTATTGATGAACTCTGTGCTGTGTGGGACGGGTGCAGGCACTTTCAGTCACCGGCCGCGTTCAGGGGCCTTGATGGCAGGGATATCACCGCAATAATAGCGTTTCAAATCCCGCAGTCCGAGGAGGGGTTCAAAAGTATTCCAGTCACTATCATTGATATTACCGAGCGCCAGCGCACAGAGGAGGAACTGGTAACTTCAAATCGCCGCTATGCCACCCTCAGGCAGGTCAATAAATTGATTGTCAGGGAGAGCGACCAGCGGGACCTGTTTGAAAAAATCTGTGATATTGCCAAGAACTCCGGTCGTTTCCGGTTGGCCTGGATAGGCCTTCTCGATGAGGAGCGGCAGCAGATTGAGCCTGTGGCCTTTAGCGGTGATGATTCTGATTATTTGCAGAACCTCGGTATATTTCTCAGCGATGAACTGGCCAGGAAGGGGCCGACGGCCAGGGCCATTGCGGAGGGAAAAAGTGTCATTTTTAACAATGTGGAAAATAACCCCCGGTATAAACCCTGGCGGGAGCAGGCTTTGGCAGGCGGCTACCGCTCCATGGCTGCCTTCCCTCTGCGCCTGAATGATACGGTGATTGGTGCCCTGAGTGTCCATGCGGCTGATGCTGAATTTTTCAATGCCGCAGAAACTGAACTGCTGGACGAAGTAGCCCTGGACATCTCCTTCGCGCTGGAGTCGCTGGATCAGATCGAAAGGCTGCGCCAGGCCGGTATTATTGTGGAGAAGAGCCCGATCGTGTTATTCCAATGGAAGCCCGAAGAGGGCTGGCCGGTGGAAACTGTGTCCAATAATGTCCGCCAGTTCGGTTATACGCAGGATGAGTTGCTATCGGGTAAGACATCCTATGCATCAATAGTGCATCCCGATGATCGCGAGCGTATTGCACTGGAAGTGGAGGAATACATCCGCAGCGGTGCGACAGAGTACACGCGGGAGTATCGCATTGTCAGTCCCGAGGGCGTGGTGTTCTGGGCCGATGACCGCACTTCGGTAGTGAGAGATGATGAAGGGAAAATTGTCCATTTTCAGGGAACCGTTCTGGATATCACTGAACGCAAGAAAGCGGAGCAGGAACTGGATGCCTACCGCAGGAACCTGGAGCAATTGGTAGAGGAGCGCACCGAACAGCTGAAAAAGGCCCTGGATCAGGCCGAGGTGGCCAATCGGGCCAAGAGCCGCTTTCTGGCCAATATGAGTCACGAAATTCGCACGCCCATGAATGCCATCATCGGGCTGACGCATATACTGCAGCGTGAGCACAACACACAGGACCAGTCGGAACGGCTGGGTAAAATTGATGTTGCCGCCGGGCATCTGCTCGCCATTATCAATGATGTCCTGGATATTTCCAAAATTGAAGCGGGTAAGCTGACCATGGAGCAGTCAGACTTTCATCTGGATGCTATTTTTGATCATGTCTGTTCGATAATGAAAGGTGAGGCTGAGCTGAAGGGCTTGCGCATCGAGGTTGATCAGAATGCCGTGCCGCGCTGGCTGAGGGGAGATGTAACCCGCGTGTGTCAGGCGCTGCTTAACTATGCCAGTAACGCAATCAAGTTCACCAAACAGGGTGTGATTGTATTGCGGTCAAAGTTAGTGGATGAGACAGACGAGGGCGTGCTGATACGCTTTGAAGTACAGGATACGGGCATCGGTATTGCCCCGGACAAGACGGGTGAACTGTTTGATGCCTTCGAACAGGCAGACAGCACAACCACGCGGCAGTACGGGGGGACCGGCCTGGGGCTGACCATCACTCGACATATTGCCGAGTTGATGGGGGGTGAGGTGGGCGTGGAAAGTGAGCCCGGCGTGGGTAGTATGTTCTGGTTTACCGTGCGCCTTGCCCACGGGAGTGGCGTGATGCCCGTTGTCTCGCCCCAGCGGCAGCTTGATGCGGAGCTGGAGCTGTGTACATATTATACGGGGTTACGGGTGCTGGTGGTTGAAGACAATGCCATCAACCGGGAGGTGGCGGTGGAATTGCTCAGCAGCACTGAGCTGGCCGTGGATACCGCGGAAAATGGTCAGATGGCAGTTGAAATGTTAGCGTCCGGTGCTCACTACGATCTGGTGCTGATGGATATACAGATGCCGGAGATGGACGGACTGGAAGCCACGCGCCAGATTCGCAGTACCCTGAACAAAATGGAATTACCGATACTGGCAATGACCGGCAATGTGTTTGAAGATGACCGGCAGGAGTGCCTGGATGCGGGCATGAATGATTTTGTCGCCAAGCCATTTGGTCTGGAATCTCTGTTCTCGGCTCTGCTAAAATGGCTGCCAAAGCCGGATTCTTCATCCTGCCCGATACCCGTGCCCAGATCGGCTGAGTTGTGTGAACAGGGAGTGAATAAAATACCGAATGATGACAATGGGGCTTTGCTGGAACAATTAATGCAAATAGAGGGGCTGGACGCGCGGCGGGGTTTGCGCAATATGTGTGGTGATGCCGGGGGGTATGTGCGGCTGTTACGGCAATTCGATTCGGCCCTGGGCGACGACATGCGTCAACTGGGGGAGCATTTGCTCAAAGATCACGCCATTGAGGAAACACTGTGCCTGGTGCACTCCACCAAAGGTGCGGCGGGTTCGTTGGGGCTGGTACAGTTGCAGCAACTGGCACAGGAACTGGAACTATATCTTCGTGATCAGGCTGGCAGTTGGGGTGATACCGTGTCGGCGCAGGCTCTTGTGGCTGGGCTAACGGCGGCCGGGGCTAATTTTCATGCGGCCCTCAGCACGCTTGTTGAGACGCTGCCGGTTGCACCGCTTCCAGCAGCTGACCCCCACGCCGCAGAGAAAATACTGACCCGGCTCGGTCGTTTACTGCAACAGGACGATACGGCGGCCAATACGCTGTATATTGCCTCGGAGGATTTGTTGCGCAGCACTTTTGGGGTGCAGGCGGGAGCACTGGGGCAACAAATAGAAAACTTCGATTATCACGCCGCCCTGTTGAGCATAGAGGTCTTGCGTGCAAGGAGTAGAGATGAGTCCCGGTCCTGATATGAGGTCTGAAAAGAGTAGCGCCGTATTGCTGGTGCTCAGCTGTATCGGCTTTTTTCTGGTCGCCCTGAGTACTGCTGTCCTGCTCGGCTGGCATATCCACAGCCTGTCTCTTATCCAGATTTTTCCCGGATTTGTGGCCATGCAATACAATACGGCACTGGGCTTTTTAGTGAGTGGTCTGTGTGTGCTGGCGTTTACCCGCAACTGGGTTCGACTCGCTGCAGGCGGCAGTGTGTTTCTGGTGCTGTTGGGGCTGGCAACTCTTACGCAATACTATTGGCAGGTGAGTCTCGGTATCGATCAGCTGCTCATGGAGCACTACCTTACCTACGGCACCGGCTTCCCGGGCCGCATGTCAGCTCATGTCGCGTCGTGTTTTTTATTGCTTGGAATCGCCTTCCTGTCCGTCGCCGGAAAAGCCCGGTATTGGTATGCGCCTCTGGTGGGCGGAGCCTGCAGCGCTGTGGTGGTTGGTTTGGCTACCTTTTCACTGATCAGCTATATGGCGGTGACAGATAATGATCCAAAGTGGCAGGAGCTGATCTATATGGCGGTCCATACGGTGGTGGGCTTTGGCTTGCTGGGTGCGGCCGCCGTCTGTCTTTCCAGCCCCGGCGGTTCTTCGCGACTGCCCTATTGGCTGCCACTGGTGGCGGGCATTGGCATGGGCACACTGGTTGTCAGTATGCGCTGGGCCACCAATTTCCATGAAATCCAGTTTATGAATTTGTACGGCGGTGCCGGTGCGCTGTCTTTTATTCACAACGTGGCCCTGCTTATCGGTGTTATTGTCAGTATTGCGGTTCCCCTGGTGGTCTATCTGGCGCAGCATTCCAGCGCCCAGAAAAAAGAAACTGAGGCCAGTAATCTTCGATTAAAAAGTGAAATAGAACGACGTAAGGCAACCGAGGCATCCCTGCAGCTGTCCGAGAAAATTGTCTCCAGCTCGGTAGATATGATCAATGTGATTGACAAGAATTTTATTTTCCGGGCAGCCAACCCTGCGTATCTGGCGGCATCGGGCCTGTCCAGAGAGCAGGTGATAGGCCACTCCGCGGAGGAGGTGTTTGGCACAAAATATTATAAAGGCGCACTGGCTGGGAAATACCTGGAGGAGGTTGTTCGGCCCAATGGACTGCGCTGCATGGCCGGTGAGCTGGTCAGTTTTGAGACCTGGGTTACCACCCGTGCCTATGGGAAAATTTATGTGGATGTTGTGTATACGCCCTACCGGGTGGACGAGGAGATTGTCGGCTTTGTGGTCCGGGCACGTGATATCACCGAGAAAAAACAGCTGAATGAAAAGCTGGAAAGCTACCACAGCGACCTGGAGCAACTGGTGGAGCAGCGCACCCGGGAACTGGAGGAAGCGCGGCGACAGGCGGAGACCGCAAACCGGGCCAAGAGTACTTTCCTGGCCAATATGAGCCACGAGATCCGCACGCCGATGAATGCCATTATCGGTGCGGCGTATTTATTGCAGCGTTCGCAGGCGACGCCGGAGCAGTTGGGTTGGTATGACAGGATCAGTTCGTCCGCCGGACACCTGCTGGCTATCATCAATGACATACTGGATATCTCCAAAATCGAGGCGGGTAAACTGGTTCTCGAGCAGACTGACTTCCATCTGGATGTCATCTTTGACCATGTGCAGTCGATGATAGGCGAAGAGGCCACGCGCAAGGGCTTGCTTATAGAGGTGACGGACAACAATGTCCCGCAGTGGTTGTGTGGCGATGCAACCCGCCTGCGTCAGGCACTGCTCAATTATGTTGCCAATGCCATTAAGTTCTCCGAGCAGGGCACGGTTTCCCTGCGGGCGATAACACTGGAAGAGCGCGACAGGGAAGTGCTGGTGCGTTTTGAGGTTCACGATACGGGTATTGGTATCGCCCCGGCAAATTTGGCGACCCTGTACGAGGCCTTTGAGCAGGGTGACGCCTCTACCACCCGGGAATACGGCGGCTCCGGACTGGGTCTGGCAATTACCCGGCACCTGGCGCAATTAATGGGTGGCGAGGTGGGTGTAGACAGCGAGGAGGGGCGGGGCAGTACATTCTGGTTTACCGCCTGGCTGGGTCTCGGTCATGAAGCCGGCCCCGATGCAGTGTTGGATGGCAGCAGTGATGCGGAAATAATTTTGCGTAAAAAATTCGCCGGTGCACGTATTTTGCTGGTGGAAGACGATGTGGTTAACCGCGAAGTGGCAGAGAGCTTACTGCTCAGTATCGGCTTGACGGTAGAGCACGCGGTCAATGGGCGCGAGGCGGTAGAGAGCGTGCGCCGGGCTGATTACGATCTGGTGCTGATGGATATTCAGATGCCGGAGATGGATGGACTGGAGGCCACCGCGCTGATTCGTTCTACGTTTGGCCTGCGCGGCAGCGCCGCCGAGTTACCAATTCTGGCCATGACGGCAAATATACTCAAGGAGGACAGGCAGGCCTGTATGGATGTCGGTATGAATGATTTCGTGGGCAAGCCCTTCGATCTGGAATCCTTATTCTCAACTATACTTAAGTGGTTGCCGGAGTCTGCAGCCAGTGGTTCAGTTTGACCGTGCCCGGGGGCATATGCAGGGAGAGAGGTAGTGCAGAAGCATGGCGGAGACGATAGACGCCAGGCATGCATGCCTGCCTGTCCGGAGAGGTGGTCAAGTTTCAGGTGACCATGCACTTTCCCGCCATCGGCGAGCGCTGGAACAGCACAGGGTTCACCTGGAGCGGCTGGTGGATGAGCGACTGATAGCCTAGGCCCCATGCTGGGTTTGTACCTAGCTCATGGAAAGCTCACACGGTACTTGCCGCGGTGCCGGTTTCAATGGGGGTGCTATAGGAGGTCACGCAGTTGCGGCCATTGGCTTTGGACTGGTACAGCGCCTGATCGGCCTGGTCGATAAACGCATTCTCTGACAGCTTTCGAAACTGGCAGGCAGTGGTAACCCCAATGCTCAGGGTTACGCTGTTGCCGACGCTGGAGCTCTCGTGGGGCAGTTGTAAACGCTCTACCGCCAGGCACACTTTCTGTGCCACATGGGCCGCTTCCCGCGCCTCGATATCGGGCAAAATAATGGCAAATTCTTCCCCGCCATAGCGTGCACACAGATCCGTTGCCCGATTAAAACAGTCGCTAATACACTGCGCTATCTGTATCAGGCATTTGTCGCCCTCGGTGTGGCCGTAGTGATCGTTGTACTGTTTGAAGCAGTCGATGTCGCATAGCAATAGTGATACCGATGCATCATGCCGCGACCCGCGTCGCATTTCCTGTGCCAGTATTTCGTCAAATTTGCGTCGGTTACTCAGACCGGTCAAACCATCGGTCTGGCTCAGGCGCAGCAGTTCTTCATTGGCCTGCTCGAGTTCATAAGTCATGAGCGCCAGACGATCCTGATGATCTTCCAGGTCCAGCTGCGCTTTTTTCTGTTTGGTGATATCACTGACGATTGCGGTGTATACAAGCTCTCCGTTAAATGACATTTTTCCAACGGCGATTTCGATGGGGAAGACTCGACCATCTTTGCTGCGAGCGCGAACCTCACGTTTCTTCCCAATAACGCCATCCAGGTTAGAGGTATCGTATTGGCCCATATACTGGGTATGGCGCTCCGCGGAATCACTCATCATCAGAATGCCCACACTCCTGCCGATAACCTCATTTTCGCTGAAGCCAAATATGGCCTGTGCGGAGACGTTGTAAAAACAAATAAGCCCCTTGCTGTCAAGGCATATAATGCCGTCCACGATGGTTTGGAGAATTGAGTCCAGCAGGGACTCGCGCTCGCCGCCGGGTTTGGAGGCAATATTGGCGGCAACAAGCAAAGCTGTTTTCTGTTCCATTGTGCACCTGTGGGAAAATTCCAGTTCTATTCACTGTATCGGCTATTTCGCCGGATTCTTGAGCGGGTCCTGCCGCACGAGGAGAAAGTGCAGCTATTCAGGCCTCACCCAGCACACGCCAACGGTGTGTGGTCGCATTGGGCTCTATCACATCACAACTGTTGATACGGGCAATCGCGCTCTCTACGTCCGCTGCTGGCAGGGGGCGACTGAAAATAAAGCCCTGTATTTCATGACAACCTAACTGACGTAGCAACTGCAGTTGGTCGCGGGTCTCCACACCTTCGGCAATGACTTTCAGGCCCAGGTTGTCACCCAGATTGATAATGGACTGCACGATAGCGGCACTGTCTTTGTCGGTCACCACGTCCTTGACAAAAGAGCGGTCTATTTTGATGGTATTGACCGGAAAGCTCTTCAGGTAACCCAGCGAGGAATAACCCGTGCCGAAATCATCGATTGACAGTTCAATACCCAGATCACTCAGGTCGCGCAGCCGTCGTGCGGTTTCGACCACGTCTTCCATCAGCATATTCTCGGTAATTTCAATCTCCAGGTGATGGGGTGACAGGCCGGTGTTGTGCAGTATGCGCGCGATAGATTCGACCAGTCCTTGGGATTGAAATTGTACCGGTGAAATATTTACCGCTACACGCAGGTTTTTATGTCCCCGGTCAATATAGCCCTGTGTCTCGCGGCAGGCGCGCTCCAGTACCCACTCTCCCAGTGGCACAATCAGGCCCGACTCCTCACTCAGCGGAATAAACTCACCGGGGGAGACCAGTCCGCGCTGGGGGTGATCCCAACGCACCAGTGCCTCAAGTCCGCCCACCCGGCCGGTACTCAGTACAACTTTTGGCTGGTATTGCAGGAAAAACTCTGATTTTTCCAGTGCGGCACGTAAATCCTGCTCCAGCTTCAGTTTATTCTGGGCCTCCTCGTGCATTTCCCTGCTGAAAAACTGGAAATTATTACGGCCTTTCTTCTTGGCCATATACATGGCGGTATCGGCATTTTTCAGTAATTGTTCATGGTCTTGCCCGTCGCTGGGAAACAGGGTGATGCCCACGCTGGTGCTGGTCTGTATGGATTTATCATCTATGGAAAAAGCGGAGGCTGTGGCGCTGACCACTTTCTGCGCCAGCTTAACAGCACCCTCTATGCTGTTGATGTCGGGTTGAATAATGGCAAATTCATCGCCGCCCAGTCGCGCCACTGTGTCGGAGGCCCGGGTGCACTCCAGTAAACAGTTCGAGACGCTCTTGAGCAGGGCGTCGCCGGTGTGATGCCCCAGCGTGTCATTGACCCCCTTGAAACGATCGAGATCAAGAAACATCACAGCTACAAGCGTATTGTTGCGCTGCGCCAGGGCGATGGCCTGGTCCAGCCTGTCCTGGAACAAAGCCCGATTGGGCAGGCTGGTCAAGGGGTCGTGGTGTGCAATATGCTGAATTTGCGCCTCGGCCCTCTTCCGCTCGGTAATATCCTTTACGCTAACGATATAAACCGGCTGTTGATCAATTTCCATGCTGCCCACACTCAGTTCCACCGGAAAGGTAGTGCCGTCATATTTGCGTGCCTCGACCTCCAGGCAACTGTTGCAGCTAAGTTGGCTCAATATGGAGCTTGTACCCGGCTCAGCTGCGCTAATGGAGGGGTTATCGGGTGAAAGCAGAAGGTTGAATGGCTGGCCCAGGATGTCGGGTGTCAGGTAGTGAAAAATTTGGCAGGCGGCCGGATTAAAGGTGGAAATAAGGCCCTTGGCGTCCACCGTGATCACGCCGTCGATCGTGCTGTCTATCAGTGTGCGCAGGAATACCTCGCGCTCCTTGGCCTGGGTGGCAAGCTGCTGCATTTCCCGGGCCTGCTTGCGCAATACCCGCTCGCGTTTAGTGGTCTGGGAAAGATCGATAATCTGCACCAGGCAAAGGGCCTCCCCACGCGCTCCGCTCAGTGGTTTTACGGTGATCATCTGTGGAATAGGGCGGTTCAGCAAACGGTTTTCCTGGGAGGAAAATATGGGTACGGGACTCTGGTTGAGTGCCGGAGAGATCAGGGTGGCAAAGCGATTGCTGATGGCATTGTCTACCGCATTAATCAGGCGCGGCGATATTTGCGTGGGGAACAAATCGGTCAGGGAGCGATGCAGTGCGTCGGCCTGGCTGATATTCGACATGTTTTCTATCCAGGTGTTCCAGAACACCACCTGCTGCTGGCTGTCGATAACCACAATACCCACTTCGGTGGCGTTAATGATTTGATCCACACACACAAAGGACTCCCTGTCGCCCTGGGCGTTCAGTAGAGCGCCCGTTGACGAGGGGGAAGCAGCTGATTGTTCCCGGGTAATCATGACTTACAGTTTTCCTCCAATAGGGCCGGCCAAAACATTATCTGGCGGCTTTATACTGCGTAAAAAATTATCGACATTCTCTGTGAATCGAATCATTGAAACCGTATCAAATACAAATACCACGTAACCGCCGATGCAGCGTGTGGGCATTTGAAATTCAACGCGTATATACAGCAATGAGCTGATCTCAGTAGCCATATCGGTTGTTTTCAGGACTTCATCAAATTTTCCATGGATATAAAGCGGCAGGGAGGACTGAATTGAACTGCCCAGGATGTTGGCGATACTTCCCAGACAGGCATTTAAAACAATATTGCCAATTTCAGCCAGTGCTTCCTCTTCCAGTTCGGACAGTTCCGCCAGGGGCACCGTGTCATGGAGCAGTGCCCGCACCAGTTGCATGCAGTCGCTTTCCTGAAAAAGCAGCAGGGCGGCGCCCTGGAACGTGCCCTCGAAGCGCTGTTGTATGCCGGCGACAATATCAGAGGGCTCGGTGGAGACGCCCTGGGCTGCCCCGGTGTTGGGCAAAAATTCCATCAGGGGTATGGTCAGTGACACCTCCTCACCCATAATTTCGCTGAGTGCCCCCGCGGCCTGCCCGATGCCGATATTGAGCAGCTCAGTGATGGCATCTTCCTGTAGCCCGGACAATGTTGTGGCGGGAAGATTCATGTGGATTGTGCCAGGTAATTGCGAATTTTGTCCTGGGTGATGGGCTTGTGCATCACACTCATGCCCACATTGCTGGCTTTTTCCAAAATGCTGCGCTGCACATTGGCGGTCAGCAGGGTCATATGCGCATGCGGAAACTGCTCGCGTAGCAGCGCGCCCAGTTCGAGGCCATTCATACCCGGCATATGAAAATCCAGTGTCATCAGGTCGATATCGCGCCCCCTGGCCTTGGTCAGCGCGTCATCGCCATTTTCGGCCTCCAGAAAGCACCAGCCGGAATTCGCATCGCCGGCGAACTTTCTGATTAATATGCGAGAGACTCGGCTGTCATCAACAATCAGCATGGTCTTTTGGTCTGTCATTGGCAGCAGCCCGTCTAGTAGGTGGACAATAAGCACACATAACCGCGCATGCACGGGGTATATCGGCATCTACAGAGAAAGCTTTAGTGATTAATTATGAAATTACTGTGCCGGGGATGCCGGTGCACCCTGTTATTGGCGTGATCTGGCAAAAAAAGGTAAATACGCTCAACTTTTTTCTCATGCTGTCGATACTAACTACGCAAGTACAAATATCCGTCGTCATGACCTGTGTAGAGTCCAATTAAAAAAGGCGTAAGATTATGAAAATGTTCCTCAGCAACCTGAGCTTGTCGAAGAAACTGGGTGCCAGTTTTGGTGCCGCCACCTTGATTCTGGTGGTTATTGTAGTTCTCAATAATGTTCAGCTAAAAAGCTCCTCCGCCGTGTCCACCCGTATCACTGACATTCGGGTACCCACGGCAATGGCAAGCCTGCAGATGCTCAATGGCACCAATCATGCTCTGGCGGCACTGCGAGGCTGGATGCTATTAGGCATGGACGGCTTTAAAGAGGCGCGGGCAGAGGCCTGGGACGAGGATGTACGACCGGCACTGGCGACTTTGAAGGCGGCTTCTAAAAACTGGACGAACCCCGAGAACGTGGTGCGTTTAGAGGAGATAGAGCAGATTCTGGGCGATTTCGAGCGTTACCAGATCGAGATCGAGGATATTGCCCAGACCGAGGACAATGTACCCGCAGTGAAAATGTTACTGAACCAGGCCGCCCCCCAGGCGCAAATTATTGTCAGCAATATCACCCGCATGATTGACCTGGAGGCAAAACTGCCCGCCACCCGGGAGCGCAAAGCCCTGTTGGGGATGATGGCTGATGTGCGCGGCACCATGGGCTTGTCTCTGGCAAATATCCGCGCGTTTCTACTGTCGGGGGACGCGATATTCAAGGATAAATTTGATGTGTTATGGGCGAAAAATATTCGCCGCTTCAAGGATCTGGGTGACAACGCACATTTGCTGAACCCAGAGCAGTTGGAAGCTTTCGAGGCGTTGAGTAATGCGCGGGCCATATTTTCCCCGTTGCCTCTGCAAATGTTGGAGATGCGCGCCGGCACCGACTGGAATACCAGTAACTATTGGCTGGCCACCAAGGCGGCGCCCCTGGGTGGTCGTCTCAGTGTGATACTCAAGGAAATGTCGGCCAATCAAAAGGGACTGCTGAACGCAGATGCGACCCTGTTACAGGACAAGACCAGCGAGATGATGTACTTCGGCTGGATTTTGTTGCTGGTTGGCGCAGCCATATCGGTGTTTATGGGATGGTTGGTGACGCGATACCTGGTGGGCCAGATTGGCCGGGTGGTCGAGGTGCTGGTTGCTATTGCCGAGGGAGATCTGTCCAGCAAAATTGAAATCAACAGCAAGGACGAAACCGGTCGCATGCTGGAGACCATGAAAACCATGCAGTCGGAACTCGCCGATATTGTGGAGCAGGATATCAAGAGTGTTACCGATGCCACCCTTGAGGGTGACTTGTCCAGGCGCATTGATCTGGATGGCAAGAAGGGCTTTTATGCCGACATCGGCACAGGTATTAATGACCTTGTAGAAGTCGTTGATAATGCGGTTAACGATATTGCACAGATGTTTGCGGCAATGGCGCGCGGTGACTTGAACCAGACCATTGATGGTGAGTACAAGGGGTCTTTCGACGAGTTGAAGCAGGATGCCAATGGCACGGTTAAAAAAATCTCCGACGTGATAGAGCAGGACATTCAGGTGATTATCGAGGGTGCGGTAGGCGGTGATATGACGCGGCGCATCGAGCTGGAGGGCAAGGAGGGCTTCTTCAGGAGCCTGAGTGCCGGGGTCAATGATCTTGTCACGGCGGCGGATGACGCCATCAAGGGCGTGAATGAGATGGCCAAAGATGCCGATCTGGCGATAGAAGATACACGCAGCATCGTGGAGCAGGCACTGGAGGGTAACCTCACCCAGCGTCTCGATTTTGCCGGCAAGTCGGATCTGGCCAAAAAATTGGGAGAGCCGGTGAACCAATTGGTGGATGTGTTTGAGCGTCTGATCAATGACACGGTGATTGTGGTTAGCGCCATGGCCAAGGGTGATCTGACCCGGGCTATCGATGCAAATTATGAAGGCAGCTTCCAGCACCTCAAGGACGGTATAAACGGAACCATCGACCAGTTGACCACGGCGGTGACTGAAATCAAGGGGTCGGCGGCAGCGGTGAAGTTGGGTTCCGAAGAGATTGCCTCGGGCAACGCCGATTTATCGGTACGCACGGAGGAGCAGGCAGCTAGCCTGGAAGAGACATCTTCCGCGATGGAACAGATAACCGCCACCATCCAGCAAAATGCCGGTAATGCCAAGGCGGCAAATGACTTGTCACAGAGTGCCAGATCGGCGGCAGAGGCCGGAGGAAAAGTTGTAGGAGACGCGGTTGTGGCGATGCAGGCCATTAATGAATCCAGTCGTAAAATTGCCGATATTATCGGCGTCATCGATGAAATTGCCTTTCAGACCAATTTGCTGGCACTGAACGCCTCGGTTGAAGCAGCCCGGGCGGGAGATCAGGGTAGAGGTTTTGCCGTGGTGGCCGATGAGGTGCGTAACCTGGCCGGGCGAAGCGCCACCGCCGCTAAGGAGATCAAGATCCTGATTGTGGACAGTGGCGCCAAGGTTGAGGATGGGTCCAGGCTGGTGAATGAATCGGGTGAGACTCTGAATAATATCGTGAACTCGGTGAAAAAGGTGACCGATATTATCGCGGAAATTTCCTCGGCCAGCGCGGAGCAGGCGGCGGGCATTGAGGAAGTTAACAAGGCCGTTATCAAGATGGATGAGATGACCCAGCAAAATGCAGCCCTGGTGGAAGAGGCCGCCATGGCGAGCAAGTCACTGGGCGGTGAGTCGGTAGCGCTCGATGACCTGATTGGTTTCTTCACTGTGGATACAGCGGGCGCGTCAACACCGCTGGCAGCGCCGGCGCGTCCAGCGGTGGTCGATGTTGAAAACAGCTCGCCCTCGCTGGCCCTGGTAGAGAGGGAGGGCGAGGAGTTTGAAACAACTGACCAGGAGGCCTGGGCAGAATTTTGACGCAAGTGTTTAACCTAATCCCGGGCTCATCGTCCCTGGCACGCGAAATTATACAGATGAGTCTTAACCTGGCGTGTTGTCCAGTGATGTGTAGCCCGGGATTACTTTTTTATTAACAGAGTGGCCGGTGGAGCGAACAACAGATTTATACGCTCCTCAGGGCACATATTTCAGGCAAGGAAGGTCGTCCCTATGCGCAATAACCAGCCAGTTACCAATAATGAGATTTTTCTGGAGGCGGGAGTAAAACTTGTTAGCAAAACAGACCTAAAGGGAATTATCTCTTATGTGAACAATGCATTTGTTGAAGTCTGTGGCTACAGTCGGGAAGAGTTGCTGGGTGAAAATCATAATCTTGTCCGTCATCCAGACATGCCCGCTGTGGCTTTTGAGGGTTTGTGGGATACAGTGGGTGCGGGTCGCCCCTGGAATGGACGGGTTAAAAACCGCTGTAAGAATGGTGACTACTACTGGGTGGATGCTAACGCCATACCCATTATTAAACAGGGGAAGATTGTCGAACTTATGTCGGTGCGCACTGCGGCCTCGGCTGAGCAAGTAGAGGAGGCGGAACTTTTATATCGCCAACTCAATGCCGGCATTAATCCAGGTGGGGGTGTGCTCAGCCGTCTGGCGGGATTGCGAACTTATTTGTCCCTGAAGAATATCTTTGCCGCGCTGATGTTGGTAGCGGCGCTGCTTTATACCAATGCCTGGTGGATGAACAGCCAGAGCCTCGCCGAAGTAAATACGGCCATTGGCAGCCTGCAACTGGAGGGCAGCAGTGCGGTACAGCAAGGCCGGGCTATTCAGCGACAGTTACAAGCAGCCACCGACAGGGCAACCTGGCACCAGGTATTCAATTTTGCTTTTTTATTAGCCGGTTTGATCTGGTTGTTGGTTCGCCGGGTATTCAAGCCGCTGCGGTCCGCTTTGGATATCTTCATCAAGGTGGCGGATGGTGATTTTAATGTGCCGATAGATGTCAGCGAAAATGATGAAATGGGCAAGTTGTACCAGGCCCTGCACAATCTGAAAATAAAGTTGGGTTACGATCTGGCCGAGGCCCAGCGCAGTGCGCTGGAGGGGCGCCAGATTCGGAGTGCCCTGGATGTGTGTAATACCAATGTGATGATCGCCGATAAATCCCACAATATTACCTACATAAATAAAGCGCTTGCGACGATGTTCTCTGAGGTGGAGGCTGACCTCAAGTCGGTACTGCCCACCTTCAATGCAAAATCCATTATTGGAAAAAACATGGATATATTCCATGAAAACCCTGCACATCAACACCAGGTGGTTGATGGTTTGCGTACCACCCACATGGTTGAAATGGAGGTGGCGGGACTTACAATGGCGATATCCGTGACCCCCGTGTTTGATGAGAAAAAGCGGCGTATCGGTTCGGTGGTCGAGTGGCTGGATCGCACGGCCGATGTGGCCATTGAAACAGATATTCAGGTGATTATTGAGGGTGCGGTAGGCGGCGACATGACCCGGCGCATCGATCTGGAGGGCAAGGAGGGCTTCTTCAGGAATTTGAGTTCCGGTGTCAATGATCTTGTCACAGCGGCTGATGATGCCATCAGGGGTGTGAATGAGATCGCCAAAGGTGCCGATCTGGCGATAGAAGACACGCGTGGCATCGTGGAGCAGGCACTAGAGGGCAACCTCGCCCATCGTCTCGATTTTTCTGGCAAGTCGGATCTTGCCAGAAAGCTCGGAGAGCCGGTGAATCAACTGGTGGAAGTTTTTGAGCGCCTGATTAATGACACGGTGATTGTGGTCAACGCCATGGCCAAGGGTGACCTGACCCAGACGATTGATGCGAATTATAAGGGCAGCTTCAAGCACCTCAAGGACGGTGTTAACGGCACCATTGACCAGTTGACCACGGCGGGGACTGAAATCAAGAGTTCGGCAGCGGCGGTCAAATCAGGCTCTGAAGAGATTGCCTCGGGCAACGCCGATTTGTCAGTGCGTACCGAGGAGCAGGCGGCGAGTCTGGAAGAGACATCCTCGGCGATGGAAGAAATAACCGCCACCATTCAGCAAAATGCGGATAACGCGAAGGCGGCAAATGACTTGTCGCAAAGTGCGAGAACGGCAGCAGAAGCCGGTGGCAAGGTGGTGGGTGACGCCATTGTAGCTATGCAGGCTATTAATGATTCCAGTAGCAAAATTGCAGATATTATCGGTGTTATCGATGAAATTGCTTTCCAGACCAATCTGCTGGCACTGAACGCATCGGTTGAAGCGGCCCGGGCGGGAGATCAGGGTAGAGGCTTTGCCGTGGTGGCGGATGAGGTGCGCAACCTGGCCGGACGAAGCGCCACCGCTGCCAAAGAGATCAAGGTCCTGATCGTGGACAGTGGTGCCAAGGTTGAGGATGGCTCCAGACTGGTGAATGAGTCAGGCGAGACTCTGGAAAACATTGTGAACTCAGTGAAAAAGGTGACCGATATTATCGCAGAAATATCGTCGGCCAGCGCGGAGCAGGCGACGGGCATAGAGGAAGTCAACAAGGCTGTTATCAAGATGGACGGGATGACCCAGCAGAATGCAGGCCTGGTGGAAGAGGCGGCTACGGCGAGCCGGTCACTGGGCGACGAGTCGCTTGTACTCGATGACCTGATTGGTTTCTTCTCGGTGGATACCGTGGCGGCGCCAGACGTATTAAGACCGAAGGCAAAATCGGTAAGTCCAGCGCTAGCGAAAATTGACGACAAGTCACAATCGCTGGCTCTGGTGGCGGGCAAAAGATGACATATAAAGCCGCTGGCCAGGAGGCCTGGGCAGAGTTTTGATTAATGGAGCTGCCTGAGGAGCGGGCAATAGATTTATACCCTCTACAGGGCTCAAATTTTTAATAATAGAGAAGGTTGTCACAATGCGCACGAACCAGCCAGTAACCAACAATGAAATTGTTCTGGAAGCGGGAACAAAGCTTGTTACCAAAACGGACCTGAAGGGGACTATCACCTATGTGAACACGCCCTTTGTCGATGTCAGCGGCTACAGCCGGGATGAGTTGTTGGGCCAGAGTCATAATATTGTTCGGCACCCCGACATGCCTGCAGCGGCTTTCCAGGGATTATGGGATACGGTGGATGTGGGTCGCCCCTGGAACGGCCGGGTTAAAAATCGTGCCAAGAATGGCGACTATTACTGGGTGGATGCCAATGTCATACCGATTATAAAGCAGGGGCAGATTGTTGAGTTTATGTCGGTGCGTACAGCGCCCTCGATTGAGCAGGTGCGGGAGGCGGAATTTTTGTACCGCAAGCTCAATGCGGGCAGTGACCCGGCCAGGAGTGTGCGTGGTCGTCTGGCGGGGCTGCGACGTCACATGTCCCTGAGAAATACCTTTGCCGCGCTGACGTTTTTAACGGCACTGCTTTTTGTCAATGCCTGGTGGATGAACAGCCAGGGTGTTGCAGAGCTAAGTGCGGCTATAGGCAACAGCTCGCTGCAGCAGAGCCGCGATATTCAACAGCAGTTGCAAGCAGTCACCGACAGGGCAACCTGGCACCAAATGTTCAACTTTGCCTTTATTTTCGTCGGCTTGGCCTGGTTGCTGGCTAGGCGTGTATTCAAGCCCCTGCGTTCCGTTTTGCATATCTTTACCAGGGTGGCGGATGGCGATTTCAATGTGCCTATTGATGTCAGCAAAGATGATGAGATGGGTAAGTTATA
>JADFVW010000332.1 GCA_015222725.1 Pseudomonadota bacterium
AGCAAGGCGTAAGCAAGCGCCAGGGCCGGTAAAATCACGACCAGCAATAACAGTAACAACACCACACGACGTAGATTCACAATAAAACCCTCAACATAGTGCCGTCAGCCACCAAACTCTTCGTTTACGCATAAGACTACCGCTTTAAATCCCTGCTGTGCACTCCGTCGAGGGGGCGCGGGCGAACCCAGAACCAACAGGCCAGCACCAGCACCCCGAACAAGGTGTAAGAGACGACAAAAACCCATGGCGGTGCCTGATAATATAAAATACGGCCAAGCCAATGACTGATAAAAGTACCCGCATAAGTTGCACCCTCAGCCTGGGAACGCAGGGCCATCTCCCAGACAGTCAGGGGACAAATAGCTCCAAACCACGACTGCACAACGACGATACCTATGGCGATAACATGCGCCAGCCGAAACCAGGGATTTCTGACCCAGGACCAGCCGCGAAGCCCACCGACAACTATCAGGGCCAGGCCCAAAACCACAAAGCCTACAAACAGCACATGCAACAGCAGAATTACATCGGCCGCAAGCGGCAATATAAAATCGGGGTTGATCGCTTCGTTTTGCATATCACCGGGCATTTAAGTAACTGAACCCTGACGCACAGCTTTCGGCTAACAGTTCGTATATTATGTTACCTGACGAACTGGGTGGGCTTTTCAATTTCATAAATAGCCTCACCAATATTCTCCAGCCTGCTCTCTAAAATAGACTGCGCATCGTATAGGCCGCGATTGTAAAAGTACGGGGCAATTTCCTCGGTGAAAAAATCCAACAAAAACCCCGCATCGAACTGGCCGATTTCCTGCTCCAGCTCTTCATGGAAATAGAGCTGGATTTTGCGACAGATGATATCTGTTTCCTTTTTGGTAAATTCAATCTGGGACATTAGTTCTAGCCTTATAAAATACCGGTGTCTTTATCGTTCAGACTTTTGATGTTTTTTTCCTGCCAGTATTGTTTGATGCCGGGTTCCCCGTGGTTATCCGTCCACTTGGTCAGCGTTGGCCTCTCACCTTTGAGCTCATAGTATGGCACGGCGTAACCGCATGAGGTCTGCACCAGCTCGAGTTCCAGTTCGAATATCTGCCGGGCGCCCACATACTCGGGAAACAGCGCCGCCAGCTCGCGCCACCTCTCGTCACGGGGGTGTGTCGCTGTTGCCTGGCCGTACAACCTCAAAATAAGCGGCTGCTTGTCGAAAGAACAGAACATCACAGTCATCCGGCCATTTTCCAGCACGTGCGCCGCTGTTTCATTACCGCTACCAGTCAAATTCAGCCAGGCCACTTTGGAACCATTAATGATTCTAAAGCTGTCCATGCCCTTGGGAGAAACACTGACAAAGCCTTCCGCCCCCGCCGTACCGATAAAATAGAGATGTTGCTCCCTTATAAACTTAATATGCTTGTCGGTAAGTGCTTCAAATAACTCAGCCATAACTCATCTCCAATAAATTTCCTGTGGATTACCTTCTGCGCCAGCCACCCTTTGCTGACCTCACCATTGCGCAGGAACAAAGCGCGCCCTAACTGTCCATGTCCTCATATATCCCGGCGCGAAAGCGTGGCGCACAGATCGCCAGGAAAACGAGATCACCAGGGCCGGCATTAGCTATTCGCTGCCGGACCTCTGGCGGTATGGTGACGACATCACCCACATTGACTTCCTGCGCCGGCAGGCTATCGATTTCCACAAAGCCTTGCCCCTCAATAATCACATACCTCTCGGAGGTGCCACGCAGGCGGTGCCACCGGGTTGTTGTACCCGGCGCAACCCGTGCCCGGGCAATCGACACCCCGGGGTCATCGGCAGAATTGGACAACTCCGTGATAAAACAACCTTCTGCGAAATGGTATTCTTTCTTGGCATCAAATTGCCTGACACTAGCTTTCATAATGAACTGCCAGCCACAAGGTATCCTGGTCAGGGTCCGTCCACTGAACCCGGTGTTTTTCATGCGCCCTTATATTGATGTAATCGCCTTCTCGCAAGGTAACGGGCGACTTGTCATCAAACACAATAATAGCCTTACCCCTCAGCACCATAACCCATTCATCCCGGGGCTGTTCATACCAACCGGACTCCGGCGATGTATGCCCCCTGGATATGATGCGCTCTATTCTTACACCATTGGCCTCGACCAGCGAATCAAATACCTCACTGTGCAAATCTACCGGTATATTCTCAAATATATTATTCACTCTGCCTCAACACTCGCATTACCCGATGCGCCAACCTGCGACTTTTGATGCGCCCGGTTCATCGTGCAAGAATCTCTGACACACGCTCCCGCAGCGATGGCAGCAACTCAGACTCGAACCAGGGGTTGCGGCGCAGCCAAAGGTTATTTCTCGGACTGGGGTGTGGCAGAGGAATCACTTGTGGCCAATAGCTGCGCCACGACTTCACCAGGTCGGTCACGGTAGCACCCGCCTCACCGAAGTGGTGAGCCTGCGCGTACCGCCCAAGCACCAGTGTAAGCTCCAGGTGATGCAATTCGCCGAGTAGCTGCCTACGCCAGGCTGGTGCGCACTCGGACCGTGGCGGCAGATCTCCCGACTTCCCGCTGCCCGGGAAACAGAAACCCATGGGCAAAATCGCTATCTCCTTTGGGTCGTAGAATACCTCGCGCGTTACACC
>JADFVW010000333.1 GCA_015222725.1 Pseudomonadota bacterium
CCGGGCCGCGTATGTCGCTGCGCGTTTTTGCTGGCTGGGACTCTGATGAGAAGGTGCCGGAGCAAGCCGATTGGTTGGAGCAGTCATACGCGGGTGGCGTACCTATGGGAGGAGAACTAAGGGGAGGGGAGATAAGGGGTAGCTCTTTGCCAAAAGCGGGAGCATTGAACGCACCGCACTTTATTCTGTTTGCCGGTAAAGATCCGATAGGTGCAAATTTGGATCGCCTGCAAGTCATCAAGGCCTGGATTGATAAAAGCGGTAGCAGTCACGAGAAAATTTATGATGTGGACGGCTCTGGTGATCGCAAAATCGATCCGGTAACCGGTTTATTGACGTCTGTTGGCAATACGGTGGATGTAGAGGATGCGTCCTACACCAATACGATTGGCAGTGCACAATTATCCGCCCTTTGGACAGACCCTGACTTTGTTGCAACCCAAGAGGCCTTCTATTATGCGCGGGTGATTGAAATTCCAACACCTCGTTACTCCACCTACGATGCAAAAGCGCTGGGTGTGGAGGCGCCTGAGCCAGCAACTATTCAAGAGCGAGCGGTCAGTTCGGCCATTTGGTATCAGCCCTGATAACCGATTGTGTGCAATAAATGGAGGGATTTATATGTTTGCACCTGCAGATAAAACAGTCCACCGCCAGTGTACAGCTAAGCACCCTGGCCAGGGCCGACACGCTCAGGCAACTGGGTGTCGATGAAGTCATTGTCGCCACCGGCGCCCAGCGATTGATGTCCTGGTGGGCACGTGGGTATGCGGCACTGGTGATTGCTGGCGACGCTTGCGGGCCACCAGATTGTGAGTAATTAGCCCACGGTCTTGCCCTTATCCACCGGGTATACCGCACCATGAATGGCCGAGGCGCTGTCGGAGGCTAAAAAGGCAATCACTGGCGCTACTTCTTCGGGTGTCATCATGCCGCGCAGGCCGGCAGAGCGCATCAGCAATTCAAAGTCGATGCCCTCGGGCATTTGCAGGCTGCTTACCTGCGGTGTATCCATGCCGCCAGGGCAGATCACATTGACGCGCAAATCCGTTTTGGCATATTCCAACGCCAATGCTTTGGTTAAACCAACCAGGCCGTGCTTGGCAGCGCAGTAACCGGCAGAATAGGCCTGTCCCTGCAAGCCGGCAATAGACGCGACATTGACGATATTGCCTTTTTGTTCCAGTAAATGAGGAATGGCGGCCTGGCTTAAAAAGAAAGGGCCGCTGAGGTTACTGTCGATATCCTGCCGCCAGTCATTCAGGGAGGCTTCAGTGCTGTGATGCAAATAATGCTTACCCGCAACATTGACCAGTACATCCAGTTGGCCAAAATGATCAACACAAGCCGCAATAGCAACAAAACAGGCCGCTCGATCACCGACATCGAATGTCTGCGCGACGACTTCAGCGCCAGCCTGCTGACAAGCGGCCCGCGTCTGGCTTAATGCCTCTTCATTACGCCCGACGATAAATACACGCGCGCCCTGTGTGGCAAAGTGCCTGGCCGTTGCAGCTCCCAAGCCGGATGATGCACCGGTAATAAAAGCGACTTTTCCTGTCAATAAGCTCATCATTTTGTCCTGTAGTTGTCTGAGGTTCCACTGCGGAAAATATACAGCTCCCTCGCTGTTATACAAAACCCAGTTCAACAGCCAGTGCAGGAAGATTAGGTTGGTTATTCGTGGCGCCCATGCCGCCGTCGATAACCTGCACCACTGACAGTGCGTCCTTAACTCAGCCAGTCCAGCGTTTCACGGTAGAGCTCGGCGAAGTCGGCTACGGAGTCATCGCTGAGTAGTTCGTAGCAGTGACGAAAAGCCAGGTGGATTTTTCCATTGTAGTTGGTAATACCCAGGCCCAGACCATCGGGCATGGCCGCCGGTGGCGACATCCACACTTCCACCGCTTCGCCATCGTCACCAAAAGACAGCTCTTCCCCAATGCGCCCGGCGTTGGTCAGGGTAATGCCAACGGGCGCTTTTTCTCCCGGATTGCTAAACATCAGGTTTTTTACCCATACAGGCAGCTTGGTGTTCATGCCCAGGCCCACCAGCATGGCTTCGGCGAAGCCCTTCTCCTTGGCAACACGGGATTGGTCCGTAATCGTGGTCATAAGTTGTGCAGGGCTCTCCCGATCAGCGGGGGTCGTATGAGTTGCGAAGGCCATGGCAAAGTTACCAAACACTTCAAACCACCACTCTTTGGGTCGCAGATTTACAGGACTGGTCACTTTAAGAATGTCACTATCATCACCCTGGCGCTCATTCCAGATTTCGACAGCCGCGTGCATCGCGGCCACTAGCAAGTCGTTAAAAGTGCCCGCAGTGTGCTTTTTCGGGTTCAGCGTGGCGACGTCTTCGGCTTCCAGGGTCAGGTGAAAGCAGCCGTAACCCGTGCTGTCTAGG
>JADFVW010000334.1 GCA_015222725.1 Pseudomonadota bacterium
TACCAGGGCCGGGCGTGGCCCATCAGAAAGTATGGCGGTGTGGAAAATCCGTCCACCAATAAACCCACCTCTTCATTGACATGCAAATTGAACGGCCCACGCACCTCCCGCATCCCCTCGCTGCGCAGCCAATCTTGTACCGCACCGCACAACGCGGCAAAGATTGCCGGGTCATCATCCGCCTCCAGCATGCCGAAATACCCGACGCCATCGTCGTGTTGTCGCAGATGCATCTCATCAATTTGCGCGGTGATGCGACCCACGGGAATACCGTCTTTATAGGCGATCCAGGCCCGCCAACGGGCGTGCTCGAAAAAGTGGTTGGCGGGGGAAAGCTGCTCGCGCTTCATGACATTGAGCGGTGCGACCCAGGCGGGATCCGAGGCGTAGATACGATGCGCCAGGGCCAGAAACTGGCGCCATTGTTTGGGTTGGGTCACCACCTCCAGAGAGATGGGCGAATCCTCCGTGTCGCTCATAGCTGTCTTATGTTCTTGCTCTTGATATACGCTGGATGAGCAGTATACAACCGAAATACCACCGGGCCTTGCAATACACACTGTGAAAAAGTCCCCTAAAAGCGCGCTGTTCCCCCAATACATGGCCGCAATCCGCCTACTGCAGCCAAATTGACTCGTACAGGGCACAAGCGCTAGCCCCCGATGCCCACATTGGATAAGACTGGTGGTGCTTCGGCAGATGCCTTCAGTGTATAATATCGCGATTGATAACCCGGGCTCATGGCTCGATTACTGTGTGCGTCCCTGATATTCAGGGCGGCCTTTCATACCTGATTGATAACACCGTATTGACCTTCCTCGACAATTTAAAGCGAGCATTCCCCTTCCTGTTGCTAGCGGTATACGGGATATTCATGTGTGGTTATTTCATTTTTCAGGACTACAGTGATCACTATCGGTTTTTTGCCAAATTCGTGTTTATCCCGGGGCTATTTGTATTCGTCGGAGGTATAAGGAATACATGGAGGCACCCGGTATTTCAGGCCATGGCCGCCTACATGTTCTATCTCCTGCTCAGCGGATTGTGGAGTGACCCACTGGACTGGTACCGGCTGGGCCAGAAGACTACGATATCCATCTACCTCCTCAGCTTCATTGCGACCACGCATTTTCTTGTGCATTGGAACCGGGGCTTATATGAACGCATGTTGCAGCTTTCTGTTCTCATCGCGGCCGCGGCAGCGCTGACAAATGTCGTGCTCTTTTATCGCGAACACGCCTTTCCCGGCACCCGGCTGGACGGTATTGGATCATTAACCAACGTCAATGAATTTTCGAATATGTACGGCGTGTTCGCCCTGCTTGGCGTGGGATTTGCGCGACGGACACAGAGTCTCCCATACAGGGTGCTGCTTTCGTTGGCAATCGTGGTATTCGTCAGTTTTGCATGGTTTGGCCAAAGTCGAACAGCTTTTGTATCCATAATAATTGCGCTGTTAGCCTCGGTGATTTTGATGCCGAAAGAGAGAAGAGCGCTGTATACGGTAATCCTGGCCGGTTTGGTAGCGGTGCTGGCTCTCATTTTTCATGATTCGGCTGAACAGGCGTTTGTCCGAGGAGCGGGTTTACGTCCGCAGATTTGGGCCGGAGTTTGGGAGGCGGCCAAATCCACACCCATTGTCGGGCATGGTTTTATATCGGAAGTTTCCGTCGCGGGGGGCAAGCGCGTTTTCGAGACAGTACACAATGCCTACCTGCAAGTATTCTGGCAGGGAGGGGTGATCGGGTTGGGTCTGTTTCTTCTTATGCTAGCGGCCACGTTTCACCATGCCTGGTTGTGGGGGCGCCAGCGGGGAGAGTTTACAATTTTCTGCATGTTCCTGTTCGTCGCCAGTACAATGATGACCGGTGTGGACACACTTATTGAGCGGCCCCGGGATCAGTGGATGCTGTTCTGGTTTCCACTGGCACTGTTGCTTGCTTACCAGAGCACCACACCCCGCTCCGACTCTATTGAGAAATCAGAGATCCAAAACTGATGGGCGGCACACTATCTTCAGATATCCGCGCCGCCAGGATAGCTGTACTGCTGCCCTCGCTGGAGGGCGGCGGTGCGGAGCGTTCCATGTTGAATCTGGTAAAGGTCTTTCTGGCACAGGGGCGGACGGTTGACCTGGTTCTCTGTCGGGCTAAGGGGGCGTACCTCTCAGAGGTTCCGGATGGGGCGACCTTGATAGTGCTGGAGGCCACAGGTGGCCTGCGCACGCGATTGATTGCGGCGCTGGGGAATATCCGCGATCTGTTCGCTTTGCTACGACCGGTATTGCTGGCGAGTAAAATTCCCCCGGAGATCGCCAGACTACGCTCACTGCAACAATACATAAAAAAGGGCCGCCCTGATGTGATCCTGTCTGCACTGCCCTATGCCAATCTTGTCGCAATATGGGCGAAGCAGATGTCCGGCTCCGATGTGCCGGTTATCGTGAGCGAACGCATTGCCTTGTCCACCTACTGTAACGCGCCGTCCAACTCCCGCAAGTGGCGCTGGCGCTATCTGCCGGAACTGGTGCGCCGAACTTACCCCCGGGCCGATACCGTAGTGGCGGTATCAACCCATGTCGCAGAGGATTTGACCACAGCAGTCGGCCTGAATCATCCGTCCGTCATTGCGCTCTACAACCCTGTCGTAGATGACGCCCTGCGAGCAAGCGCTCAACAGACACTGGAGCATACCTGGTTTGCGTCAGATGCCGTGCCCGTGATTCTGGGAGTGGGCCGGCTGACTGAGCAGAAGGATTTTTCAACATTGATGCGTGCGTTCGCCGGTGTCCGTGCAAAAAGGGCGGCGCGACTGGTGATACTGGGTGAGGGCAATCTGCGGGAAGACCTCGAAGATCTTGCCAGAAAGCTGGGTATCCAGGCGGATGTGGAGATGCCTGGTTTTGTAGCAAATCCTCTGCAATATATGGCTCGGGCATCTGTTATGGTCTTGTCTTCAGAATACGAGGGCTTGCCGGGTGTGCTTATTCAGGCACTGGCCTGCGGTTGTCCGGTAGTCAGTACAGATTGTCCTGGCGGCTCCGCGGAGATTCTTGTTGACGGAAAATATGGCGCGCTGGTTGACGTAGGTGATGCTGATGCAATGGCGCAGGCTGTTCTTGCAGAGCTGGACAACCCAACCGCCAGTGAACTCTTGCTGCAAAGAGCAGAAGACTTCTCCGTTGAACGCGCAGCCAACAACTACCTTGCAGTACTGGATGCCGCTGTCGCACGGGCCGCAGATCGACAATAGGAAACGCAATACCATGTGTGGAATTACCGGCTTTATACAATACAAGGGCGGCCCCAGGGATGAACTCACCAGGCGCTGCCAGGGTATGGCTGACACAATTATCCACCGCGGTCCCGATGCGGACGGGGTATGGGTGGATCCCACTTTTCCACTGGCGCTGGGTCATCGCCGCCTGTCAATCATCGATTTGACAAGCGCCGGAGCCCAGCCCATGGAGTCGGCATCTGGCCGATACGTGCTGTCTTTCAACGGTGAGGTGTACAATTTTGCCAGGCTTCGGCAGGAGCCCGGGCTCCCGGGCTACCCTTTCCAGGGCCACTCCGACACCGAAGTGATTCTGGCGACGGTGCAGCACCTGGGTGTGGAAAAGGCCGTCAGTAAACTTGAAGGCATGTTCGCCCTGGCACTGTGGGACAGGGAAGAACGCTGCCTGTGGCTGGCGCGCGACCGGGTTGGCAAGAAGCCCCTCTA
>JADFVW010000335.1 GCA_015222725.1 Pseudomonadota bacterium
GCTGTTAGGGCTGTACGGTACGAGGAAGCTGGTGGCGCGATAGCGTTTCAGCTTCAACTACCCTGTTAGTCGAGCTCTTCAGCCTCCCGGAGTCGGTCCTGTTTCTCGCGCTCCTCAGCTAACACGGCTTTGATTTCCAGCATAACCGCATCGACGTCGGCGTCCTCGGTGCTCTCCTGGAAAACACCGCTTAGCTTGGTTTCCGGGTGAAGCTCGCCGTCTTCATACAGGGCCCACATTTCTTTTGCGAAGGGCAGGTCCAGAAGTTGAGGGGCGAACTCTGCATAGTAGTTGGTAATTCGATTAACGTCGCGCTCCAGTATCCACTCGGCATTGTTGTTGGCAGCGGCATCAACAACCTGGGGCAGGTCAATAATTACCGGGCCGTAGGCGTCGACCAGCACGTTAAACTCCGACAGATCGCCGTGTATGAGCCCGGCGCATAGCATGCGGATGACATATTCCATCATCATCGCGTGGTCCTCCAGAGCCTGCTCTTGTGTCAGGGCGACGTCGCTGAGGCGCGGGGCTACGTGCCCCTCGTGGTCGGTGACTAACTCCATCAACAGAACACCGTCGAAGCAACCGTAGGGTTGTGGCACCCGGACGCCGACACTGGCCAGGCGGTACAGCGCATCGACCTCGGCGGACTGCCAGGTTTCCTCCTGCTGGCCGCGGCCAAATTTGGAGCCTTTCTCCATAGCTCTGGCGCGGCGGCTGTTTCTAACTTTGCGGCCCTCGCGGTACTGGGTGGCCTTTTTGAAGCTGCGTTTGGTGGCTTCCTTATAAACCTTGGCACAACGTATCTCTTCGCCGCAGCGCACGACATACACGGTGGCTTCCTTGCCGCTCATCAACTGGCGCAGAACCTCGTCGACCAGTCCGTCCTCGTAAAGGGGCTTAATTCGTTTTGGCATTTTCATGGCGGCCTTTTATACCCTACTTGGCAGCTTGAAGGTAGGGTAAAATAGTCCCATGGAATATTATTTTGCCATTCTCTTATTCGCCTTTACGGCGACAATTACGCCAGGGCCCAACAATGTGATGATTATGACATCGGGTGTGAACTATGGTGTGAGGCGCAGTCTGCCGCACTTCTTTGGTATCTGCCTGGGTTTCCCGGTGATGGTAATCCTGGTGGGGCTGGGCATCGGGGCCGTTTTTGAGCGCTTTCCCCTGGTGCATGAGGTGATAAAGGTAGTCGGCGTAGCCTATTTACTCTATCTCTCCTGGCGTATTGCCACATCCTCCCCGGTGTCGCTGGAGGGCGGGGAGGGCAAGCCCCTCACTTTCTGGCAGGCGGTACTGTTCCAATGGGTGAATCCGAAGGCCTGGGTAATGGTGACCGGTGCGGTGGCTGCGTTTACCTCGGTCTCGAACGGTATCTATTTTCAGGTCTTACTTATCACTTCGGCCTTTGTGCTGGCGGTTTTTCCCTGTGTCGCAATCTGGATGACCTTTGGTCTGGGGCTGAAAAAGCTATTGAAAGACCCGTCCCACCAGAGAATCTTCAATGTCGCGATGGCGGTATTGCTGGTGTCCTCTATCGCGCCGGTTATCGGTGAGCTGGTACAGACCTACTCCTGAAAAGCCCGCCTGTCAGGCTTTGATCCAGTCGACTATGATTGCCGACCAGCGCTCGCCACCCGGGCAAAACGCTCAGGCATTTCCGCCACCAGGCGCAGACCGATTAAACCGCCCCAGTCCTGTGCGGTTCCTGTTTTGGTCTTGTGTTAGTCATGTGTGGTTATTTCAGTGGGTAGCGTTTGTCCCACTTGGCCACGATGGCGTCGTAGCTTCCATCCTTGCGTACAGCTTTCAGCGCGCGGTTAAAGTCGGCGACTAATTTTTCTTCACCCTCAATGGCGCGGCTGGCGGCAACATGTCTGGCTCGGGGGGGAAGGTTGGCCTCCACCACCTCAAATTTGTGCATCTCTTTTGGGAGGTATTCGTTAAGTTGCATGGCCAGTGTGCGCTGGTCGCCAATGACGACATCGACCCTGCCATTGAGCAGGCCTAGTAAATTCTGGATGGCATGGTTTTCGGGTACCAGGCTCAGTCCGGAGATCGCATCGAAATCGATACCGTAGGCATAGTCTACCTGGGTGCCCAGGCGCTTGCCCGCAAGGTGCGATTTGTCGGCGTACACCGTGGGGTCGGTGCGCAATTTGAGCAAAATAAGCTTCGACGTCAGGTAGGCGTCACTGAACAGGTATTCTTTTTCCCGTTCTTCGGAGTACCACGCGGCCGCCAGAGCATCGTACAGGCCAACGCTCACACCCTCCATGGCCCGGGACCAGATTTTGAATTCTATTTGTGGCTGGTATCCGGCGCGCTTAAAAACATGGTTTACCAGTTCCATTGCCAGGCCTTGTTCTGGCAGTTTGGCGTCGGCGTAGGGCGGGCTGGTGCTGGCTGTCAGCGTTACGGTTTGCTGCGCATGAACGCCGCCAGCAACAAGTAAAAGGCCCAGTAGCAGGGCACTTAAAGTTTTATACATCGTTAATTATCCAGGGTGAATTACAAAGGGCTGCCAATATACCACTAAGCTGGCAGCTCATCCAAAAGCTCTATCCAATGTCGCACTGGAACAATGGATTTTGTGCCCAGCTGCAGCTGGCAGCCGACATTGCCGGTTGCGATGACGGATGCCTGGTCGATATTGAGTGCCTGTAATTTGTTATCCAGCAGACGCTCACTAATGTCGGGCTGGAGAATCGAATAGCTACCGGCAGAACCGCAACAAAGGTGTTTTTCTGTGGTGTCGACCAGTTCAAAACCGGCGCGGGCGAGGATGGTGGGGATAGCCTCTGGCAGTTTCAGGGCGTGTTGCAAGGTGCAGGGTGTGTGCACGGCAACTTTGCCGCGGGGCGGGTCACCTTTACCATTTCGAAACAGTAACTGCATATCTTCTGCCAGAATTATTTCACAGATGTCTTTACACAGTTCACTGACTCGCTTTGCCTTGTCGGCATAGGCGGGGTCGTGTGCCAATAGCCGTCCATAATCGACCAGCATGCTGCCGCAGCCCGAAGCGGTGGAGACAATGGCCTCTGCCGGTCTGCCTGACTCAGGGTTTATGTAGGGCCACCAGGCATCGATGTTACTGCGCATATTATCCAGGCCATCTTTTTGCGCAGACAGGTGATAATTAACCGCACCACAGCAGCCTGCCTCTTTAATGCTGATAAGCGATATGCCAAGCCTGTCCAGTACACGCCGGGCCGCCCCGTTGGTGTTTGGTGTTGCCGCGCTTTGCACGCAGCCGGCCAGTACCAACATGGTGCGGGCGTGCTGGGAGCTTGGCTGTTCAAGTCGTTTTTGTTTTCGGGGAATCTTCTGTTGTACGAAGCCGGGCAGAATCGGGCGAAAAAATTGGCCGGTTTTCAAAAATATTCCAAACAGTGCGGGTCGCGATACGATAGTGCGCAACAGCCAGCGTTTTATTTTTGCAGGCAGAGGTCTGTTGACCTGCTGCTCTACCAGGTCTCGCCCTATATCCAGCAGTGACCCGTACTCTACGCCCGAGGGGCAGGTGGTCTCGCAATTGCGGCAGCTCAGGCAGCGATCCAGGTGGCTTTGCGTGGCCTGGCCGGCACTGCCGGTTTCCAGCAACTGTTTTATCAGGTAGATACGCCCCCGGGGGCTGTCTCGTTCGTCCTGCGCGTCCAGGTAGGTGGGGCAGGTGGCCAGGCAGAAGCCGCAGTGCACACAGGCGCTCAAATACTCCTTTGCCGCTTCCGCCGGGGAGCTGTTGTGGTAGCTGGAGTGAAGTTTTACATACATGGCTTACATCCAGGAGTAGAGGCGCCCGGGGTTTAAAATACCCTCGGGGTCGAAAGCTTTTTTCAGGCGCTGCTGCAGAGTTTTCTCCAGCTTGCTTAAACGGTGTTTTAGCTCTGAAGTTCTGTCTCCGCCGCGAAACAGCGATACGTGACCGCCGGCCTCTTCGGCGACTCGCTGCAGAGCCTCCCGGTCCTGCTCTGCGCGCAGCCAGCGTTGGGCGCCGCCCCAGTCGATGAGCACATCACCAAGTTTCGGTACGAGAGCGGTGGGTTTGTGGGAGAGACGCCAGAGCTGCTTGTCACCGGCAAAAAAGGGGTGCTCGAATTCTCGTAACTGCCGCCATAGTGCAGTGGCTGAAGATACGGGCTCACCTCCCCAGTGCTTCGCTGTTTGTACGACGGCATTTTCCGCACCCGACAGCCGCAGGAACAGCGTGCCCTCTGCCCAATAA
>JADFVW010000044.1 GCA_015222725.1 Pseudomonadota bacterium
ATTTTTACCAACTCGCAGTCAGCATCCTGTACAAAGGGAGAAATATTCTTGACCAGGGAGTGCAGTGAAATATCCAGGGCGTGTTGCTGCGCGATACGCTTCATACGCTGCTCAATTTCGCCTCGCACGGTGGCATTGTCACCATTGGGCGTCATGCGTAAGTCAAAATGGAGTTCAGTTCTGCCACAAATTCGGTTGGGGCTGTCACCGCCGTGTATACAACCGAGGTTGAGGGTGGGAAAAGCGACTTCAAAGAGTTCGTTGCTGTAGCGCTCACGCAATTCGCCGCGGTATGCCATAAGGTCCCCGATAACAGCGTGCATTGCTTCCAGCGCGCTGTTGCCGAGCTCGGGGTTGGATGAATGCCCGGCTCGGCCAGTTACACGCACGGCCTCCATCATGATGCCCTTGTGCATTCGCACCGGCACGAGGCCAGTGGGTTCACCGATAATGGCTGCCCGGGCTTTTGGGTATCCTGCTGCTGCCAGCGCCCGGGCGCCGTTCATCGAGCTCTCTTCATCGGCAGTGGCAAGAATAATCAGGGGCTGCTTGAGCGGGGTGTCACTAAAAGCGGTGGCGGCGGCGAGGGCGATGGGGAAAAACCCCTTCATGTCGGTGCTGCCCAGACCGTAGAGTCGGTTGTCGCGCTCGGTTAATTTCAAGGGGTCGGATTGCCACAGGCCATCGTCGTAGGGGACGGTGTCGGTATGCCCGGCCAGTACCAGACCGCCCGGGCCACTGCCCAAGGTGGCGATCAGGTTTGCCTTGCTGCCATCGCTGTTGACGTCCTGGATTTCGATGGCGAACCCCATATCCGACAGCCAGCCAGCCAGGGTGTCGACCACGGCCCGGTTGCCCTGATCCCAGCCCGGATCGGTGGAGCTGACCGAGGAAATACCAACCAGCTGCTGCAGCTGCCGAAGAATTACCTTGCTGTTCGGGGACATAGGGCTCCTACCGGGGCACTAACCGAAAATACCCTTGAACAAAAAGAAGAAAATAATCGCCAGGCCAGCACCTGCGGGCAGGGTGATTATCCAGGACATAAAGATAACACCGATGGTGCGCAGGTTTATCGCCCCTATACCCCTGGCAAAACCGACGCCCAGCACTGCACCCACCAGTGTGTGTGTGGTTGAGATGGGCAGACCTGTGGAAGATGCGATCACCACGGTGGAAGCGGCACCCAATTCGGCGGCAAAACCGCGGCTGGGGGTGAGCTCGGTGATTTTGCGGCCCACGGTGGCGATAACCTTCCAGCCATAAGTTGCCAGACCCACTACGATGCCCAGGCCACCAACCAGCAGAATCCACCAGGGCATGGCAGATTTTGCGGCGATTTCACCGCCAGACTGCACGGTGCTGGCAATGGCTGCCAGAGGGCCAACGGCGTTGGCGACATCATTGGAACCGTGGGCAAAGGCCATGGCACAGGCGGTGAATATCATCAGGATGGCAAAAATCTTCTCAACGCTGTCGAAGCGGTCATCTGCATTGGGCGTGTCTTCTATGCGGGAGAGGAAAAAGCCACCCAGACCCGCGACGGCAAAACCCACAACTGCCGCTATCGGCAGGGCATTGGCGAAAGTGCTGTCGAACCCCAGGTCCAGGTCAAGTCCCACGTGCTTGAGCCCTTTTATCAGGGTGACCATGGCAATCATAAAGCCAACCATCCACATATAAACAGGAATGTATTTCTTGGCCCTATGGTACGGATCTTCCGTGTCGAGGATGAGAATTTTCACACTCATAAACAAACTGAAAGAGAGTGTTCCCGCCATAATAGGGGACACTACCCAGCTCATGACAATTTTGCCCACCGCCCCCCAGTGTATGGCGTCAACTGAAATACCTACGGAGGCGAAGCCGACAATGGCCCCCACGATGGTGTGTGTGGTGGAAACCGGCCAGCCTTTAACACTGGCTATCATCAACCAGGTGCCTGCGGCCAGCAACGCCGACATCATGCCGTAGACCATGAGCTCCGGCGAATCCGTTAGCACCTCCGCATCGATAATGCCCTTGCGGATGGTAGAGGTAACCTCGCCCCCGGCGAGATAGGCGCCCAAAAACTCAAAAACCATGGCGATCAGTATCGCCTGCTTGATTGTGAGGGCGCGGGAACCCACCGAGGTTCCCATGGCATTGGCTACATCGTTGGCACCAATGCCCCAGGCCATGAAAAAGCCGAAAATACAGGCCAGGACCAAAAACAGGGTTGCGTGTTCTGCAATGATTTCCATAGTGAGCTTACCTGGCTATCAGAATTTGGAGGCGGTCACCAACACTTTCGGCGGCATCTGCAACGCCACCGATCAAGCCAATGATTTCGTAATAGAACATGACATCAACTGCCGGGAGCTTTGCCTCCTGTTTGAACAACTTTTGTCGCAATGCGATAGCCTGCTTATCGGTCTTCCCTTCCAGTTTATTCAGCTCTTTGAGCATGCTCTCGACCAGCTTGACCTCGCGCCCGGAAAAGCCCACTTCCAGTAATTCGTCCAGGCGTTGTATGGAGGCTAGAGCCTGTGAGGACGCAGCGGCACAGGTATTGACAAAATCAATGATGCCTTTGTGCATTTTCTCGGGGAAGTGCATGTGGCGTCCGGTCATGATTCCAGCCACGTCTTTTGCCTTGTTGGCGACCTGATCCTGGATGGTGACCAGCTCCAGCAAATCAGTTCTTGGAACGGGCAGGAACAGGCTCTTGGGCAGGTTTTGCCTGATAGTGCGTTTTAATTGATCTGCCTCACGCTCTGACTCCAGGATTTTTTTGTAGATCTTTTCGGCCTTTTCCCAATCCTCATCGATAGAAATTTGAACAAAAGTAGCGAGCAACTGCGCTGCTCTGTCGGCTACAGTCATATGGTCCTGAATTGGCCCGATCGGTGATCGGCCAAACAAATTACCCAGGGGGTTCCTACTAGCCATCGGCTTAACTCCTGTTCTCAATGCGCGAAGTATAGGGGCAATATCCTGTTCTGTCACAGAAAAACATGCACCGCATGAAATGGTGATATCCACAGGAAACCGGACGCTATTGCCGAATGACGTGGCACCAGTTTAATCGACCGGTGTGTTAGGATTAGTGTAGCCTCGATGGACAATGGACCCGTTTGACCTGGATCAAAATATGCCGACTAACTTTGGTGAGCAATTGATGGAGCAACCCCTGACGCTGGCTTCCCTG
>JADFVW010000045.1 GCA_015222725.1 Pseudomonadota bacterium
CCCTGAGCCAGAAGAACCGCCCCAAAACGCTTTATCGGCATATTGGTGATAGTGAACAGCCGGTTAAAATGAATATCGTAGCGAGAGCCCAGCTCGCGTTTGTAATCTGCCTCCAGAGCGTCCTGTGCCGGCGGTAACACCGGGCCTGTGGGGTTGTACACCAGATTGAGCTGTAGGTCGGGCTCAACGCCGTAACCCAGGCGATTGAGAATATGTATCGCCCGTATACTGTCGTTGTAGACGCCCTTCCCCCGCTGCTCCTCAACATTGGCTTCCAGGTAGCACGGCAATGAAGCGACAACTTCAACCCCCTGCTGTGCCAGAAATTCTGCCAGACCCTCCTGCCCGGGCTCGAACAAAATGGTCAGGTTGCAGCGGTCTATCACATGCACACCCAGGGCTCGGGCAGCGGACACCAGATAGCGAAAATGGGGATTCATCTCCGGTGCACCACCGGTTAAGTCCAGCGTCTTTATCTCGCTGCGCTGCAACAGCGCCAGTACCTGGTCGATATTCTCCAGAGTCATGAGTTCGGTACGGGTCGGCCCCGCATTCACGTGGCAATGCACGCAACTGAGGTTACACAAATAACCCAGGTTGACCTGCAGGATCTCCACCTGGCCACGGGCAATCGAGGGAAAATCTGTCTCCAGCAACAGCGGACGGGTATCCATCATGGGGTGTGCAACTCCGAAATTCTCTCTGGGTGTTAGTAGTCTGCTTCCAACTCAGCCATGCTCAGCAAGCTGCGGTCCACCCCCAACAGGTGGTGAAATACCACATTATAGGACAACACCGCCTGCACATAGTTGCGCGTTTCCTGAAATGGGATGGTGGCTACCCAGATTTCAAGGGACACGGTATCGCCCGCCTTATTGCGCCACTGGTCCACCCGGTGGGGGCCGGCATTATACGCAGCGATGGCAAATACCCGGTTGCCGTCGTAGCGATCCAGTAACTGCTTGTAATAGGCACTGCCCAGCAGCACGTTATGGTCCACATCATAAAGGTCGGACTTTTGGTGGGGCCGGCCCAGGGACCGCGCCACCTGCTTTCCCGTGGCGGGCATCAGCTGCATAAGACCCCGCGCACCCACAGGCGACCTGGCAGCAGGGAAAAATGCGCTTTCACGCCTGGCGATGGCCATTAGCTCCGTACTGGGTACTTTTTGTACAATGGAGTAATGATCAAACGTTTCCCGGTACGGCATGGGAAAGCGCAAGTCCAGTCGGTCCCAGGCTTTGGCGGTATTGGCCCCATCGATCGCCATACGGTACCAGCCCTGCTGGGAGGCATAGGAGGCCAGGCTTTCCTGACGGGGCGCATCTACATCCTGCAAAACCTTGAACCACTCGGAATGAGCCAACTGGTCTTCATCATGAAAGTACAGTTCCTCTATACGCACGACGGCCGGGAGCTGCGCGATGGGTCTGGCCGCACCGACCAGTGGCACCGCGCTGTCAGCGCTATTATTAAACGCATAGGACTCCCCCAACTTGTCTGCGGCGAGAAAGCTGTAGAAACCCCGCTCTTTGGCCAGGCCGGCAAATTCCTTGCGAGCCTGTTCTGCTTCTCCCAATTCCTCGCGGGCCACGGCACTCCAGTAACGCCACTCCCCGTTTTCGGCCCGCTGCGCAGACAGCAGCGGCAGCGTGCTGCGCACCGCCGCCCAGTCTTGCTCGCCCAGTGCCCAGCGCAGCCTGATCTCAACCAGTTTATCGTCATCCAGTCGCTTAAGTACCTGCGCCAGCCAGTCGCTATGGGGCTCGGTCTTGTTGTATAAGCTGCGCAGGGCTATCGCATATTCCGCCCGGCCAGCCTGCTCTTCACTAAAACTCAGCTGGTCCCGATACTGCTGCCAAAACTGCAAGGCTTTCTCGGGATTGTATCGAGCCAGGTAGGCCACACCGTAACTGGCAATATCGCTGGAGTGGGGATTGGAAGACGGCAGGGACTGGCCACGCATGCGGTCGGGCCTGCTGTACACCGCCAGCAATTTATCCGACCAGGGCCTGAGCTGGGCGCTGCCCTTTTTCGCAACGTAGGTCATCAGGGATTTTTGGCGGGCATCAAACGCTTCCAGCAGGCGCGCCCAGACCACCTCATCGCTCAACTCCCCGGCCTTCAGCCAGGCTTCAAACAGGGGGTCGCACTGCTTGGGCCGTGACTTGCCGTAGACCCACAGGCGCTCGGCACCCTCCCAGGCGGCGAGTTTGTCACCAGCACTGAGTTTGGCGCGAAAGTAGTAGCATTTTAATTCTACGGCATTGGGCTCATCCGGCATTACCTGCAGAAAATCCTTCCAGCGTCTGTCCTTGCCGGCACGCATCAGGTAAACACCGAGAAAACGATTGGGTAACGGCGTGTCCTGGGAGAGGTCGATAAACCGCCTGGCCTCGGCCGGCCTGACTTTCGATGCCTGGCCACTGAGTTTGTAATAGTCCAGGTAAACAGCCAGGGGATAGGTGTCAAGACCCGAGCGCAACTGCTCATAATCTGACCACGCTCCGCGACGAATGGCCGCTGTGGCCTCGCCGTAGTCACCGCGCTCTACGGCCTGTTTGTTGGCGGTGGCACCATCCGGCTTTTCTGCCGACGTCGCGGATGCTCCCCCCGCCACAAACGGGAGGAATAAAAACACAAAAACAAGCGTGTAGCGCAAGAAAACTGCCTCTGATAAAACCTAATCTGGAACAGTGTTTAGAGTGATACGCCATGCCTGTGATTGCAATGACTTTATTCGCCACAGCGCTCGGTAAGCGAATTTAACAGGAGAATTAGCCAAGCCCGGCGCAGTTCCTGTTAGAATTCAAAGCCGCTGAATAGACGTTTTTGAGACGGAGTTTCAAAATGACTGAAAAAGCACAAAGCTTTGATGACTGGATACGCGCCAATTTTGTCGCAATGAACACCGCGCTGGAGGAGATCTATCTGCAGCAGGAAAATCCGGAACAAATCATCGGCGTTGGCGATGAGATAAAACATCAACTGGAAGACGAGGGCAAAGCCCATATCGTTACCCTGTTGGCAGAGGGCAACACCGATGAGGGTTTCGAGTCCGGGTTTAACCTGCTGGGCAACGTCGGCTTGTATATGGCAGCCTGCAGGCGGCACGGTTTAACCGACCCGGCAACGCAAAGCAAATCACCGCAGAAGGAAGCGTCGGCACTGGCGATGCAGTTGGGTGCATCCCTGGGCGTTATCCCCCGCTTTGCCTCCGCACACCTGGAGACCCATAACCTGGCAGTGGACGGGAATTACAAACGCTTTACTGCTCTGGAAGATGAGGAAATTTTTCTCAGCTATAACACGCGCTCAGTGTTCGCATTTATCCGGGCCTCCGAGGCACTGAGGCACACATTGGGTCTGGGGGTTTCCCACCCCGTCACCCACGACTTGCTGCTGGCAGCACGTAACGCACTGGAAGATGTCGTGCGCTACAACGAAAAATTGTTCGATGAACTGGACACCGATCGTTTTTTCTACTGTGTTCGCCCCTACTACAAAACCCACAGGGTGGGCATGCACGAATACCGCGGAGCCAACGCCGGCGACTTCGCAGGCATTAATGTGGTGGACCTGCTGCTGGGCCTTTGCCGTGCAGATGATGCCTATTACTCGCAGTTACTGGTAGACAAGTTTCTATTTATGCGGCCCGAGGAGCAGTTAATTTTGCGTGACTGCATGCGCCGACAAAGCCTGTTGGACGGTTTTTTGGAGCAGTGCGAGCGACAGGGTGACTCCCCCTGGTCCCAGAAAAATGCCGCCATGTTTCTACAGGTGTGTGCCGCTCACGGCAATACCGCAACCCAGCATCACGAGCGACTAATCGCCAAATTTATAGAAGAGCCCGCGCAGGATAAGGGCTTGCAATACCAGGCCGACCTCACTGCCAGTGGTCCACCCCTGGACGTCATGCTGCGCTCCTTAAAGAAACTATGCGATATGCGCAACGCTGCCGACCGTGCTGATATTCCCAGCCGTTTTGCCGACCTGGAAAAGCTCAGGAGCACCCTGCACTAGCGAGACGCTACCGATGACTACAGCCCTGGCGGGCGGGCTTCAGAGTGAGGGTAATCCCGCGGCACATCGAAACCTGCGTCAAAGCAATAGTCCCAGGGTAGGCACTTCGATATCGGCGTAGTCCATGATAATTTCCCGCCTGTGGATGACATAGTCGCCCGACTCCTCTTCCGGCTGTAACAGCACATCGCGGCGCTGGCCGCTGTAGAAAACGCTCTCGCTTCCCGGCCTGGCATAATACAGGTGAAAATTGCTGATAACGCAGAGGCGCTCACCCTCCCGGCTCATAAGCTCGATATTGCCAATGATCCTGCGGGTACGGGCGGGCGGATTCTCCGACCAGGAGTTCATTTTAAAGGCACGCTCTGCGCGTAACATGAGATGGATGTAAGCTTCTTCTCGCAGCGGACTGCCCATGGATTCACAGCTTTCAAGTTCATTCTCCACGGCCAGCATGCTCTCTTGACCGCGCTCGCGGTTATTCACCTGCACATTGATACGCGAGGGCATGGTGTAGTGAATGTCCGGGCTGATCAAAACCAGCCACTGCTTGTACTGCCGATTATCCAGCAAGCGCGCCTCGAAGTGATAGAAACGTTCAAGTAGCCGCTGCTCTTCCGGCGTAGTCACAAGGGACTTATTGCCAATGGCTTCACTCATGCCACATCCTCCACTGCCTGCAACTCATCCCGCCAGCGAATAAAAAACTGCCGCGCGTAATGTTCATTGGCTGTTACGCTCACCATACCAGGCAGGTCCGCATGAGGGCCCTCCTCTCCCAGACCCAGGCCATAGAAGTATGGCCTGTCATCGGCAAAATCTATTTTACTGCCCAGGAACTGCTGGCTCCACACCTCGGAATCCTCCTGCTCGAGAATGCCGGCGGGGCCAAAGAATGAACTATAGTTAGTGCGCAGTATTTTTTTGACTGAATCGGGCGCATCTGCGGGCACCACCGCCCAGGACCAGTACTCCACCTTTCCGGGCCCCCGTGGATGAGACACCTTGAACGAGGTGTTCGACCACAAAAATGACAGATTGGGGTAGATCCCGTATGTCAGGCCTTTCATCCTGGAACGAATGTCCCCCACGCGCTGGGCAGCCTGTGCCTGTACTTCGCGCAAATATTCCTGCACTTCCTGCCCGCCCAACAAGCTGCCCATGGCCTCCATGCCCCAGGCCATCTCATCGACCGGCGAGCCCTCGGGCATAAGGCGAAAGGTAGCGCCGTGCCCGGGAGCCGTCACCACGCTATAGCCCAGTTCGGCAATCGTATCCTGTGCCTCCCGGGGAATGATAGCCGCGTGCAGGAATGCCCCATGATTGACGTCACCCAACTGGTTTTCCACCGGTAGCTTCCAGTTCGCATTGATCTGCCAGCGATGGGGCGCACCCATAAATTCAATGCCCCCTGGAAAACGTTCAAAAAAGGCATCCAGGTAGAAGCGCATATCTCCCAGGTAGTCCTCCAGAGGAATAATGGCTTCATCAAAACTGCCAAAAATCATACCGCGCCAGGACTCTACCCGGGGGACGCGTTTAAGACCCAGCTGGCTTTTATCGGGCTGTGTTCGAAGTTCCTTCTCCTGGGGGATGCTCACCAGGTCCCCCTCAATCGAGTAAGACCAACTGTGGTAGGGGCAGATAAAGCGCTTGGCATTACCGTGGTCGGCCCGACAGACAGGCAGCCCCCTGTGGGTGCAGCTGTTGATATTGGCATGGACATTTCCGTCGTGCCCGCGACACAGGATAATCGGTGTTTCACACATATAGGCCTGGACAAAATCGCCCGGTTTTGTGATTTGGGACTCATGGCCCAAAAACAACCAGGCTCGGCCAAAAATAGCCCGCTTTTCCAGCTCATACACGGCCTGACTGGACCAGCAGCGGCGGCTTATCAAAGAAGCATCACTATTGACCAACTCCGCGACTCGATAGGACATATTGCTCTCTTTAAATTATCAACTATTAATTTTTTGACAGTATACACGCCTGTTTATCGATAATTCGACCAAAATCTGCTATTTTTTGCTCATAATTTAACAATCAAGTATTAATTTATGGCAAATGCGCCCCCTAAACTAAGTAAAGGCCAGCTAACGGCAGAGCGAATTCTTGATGCAGCGGAGGATCTGTTTGCGCGGCAAGGGTACGAAGGCACCACGCTACGGCAAATAGCCGGGGCCGCGGCTATCCAGGAGCCCGGGCTGTACAACCATTTCAGCGGAAAGCTGGCGCTCTATGAGGCGGTGCTGCACCGGGCACTCAACCCCATGACCGAAGCCCTGGGTGCGCACCTGAACCAGGCGTCGGGGCTGCGCGACTACACCAACCTGCCATCCCTGATGACTGACCTGTTGCTGGACCACCCTCAAATTGCCGCCCTCTTCCAGCAGGCTATGCAGGGTGACAGTGACTCAGCGGGTAACCAACTGATGCGCAACTGGCTGAACCGACTATTCAATGAGGGTTTTCTAAGCTTGGGCGGTCTTGGCTCTCACAGTGAGAACGACCCGGATCAAGCTGCATTGGCTATCAATGTCATTGCCATGTTCAATCTCACCACCGGATATTTTTTATCCCAGCGGGCCTTCGATACAATGGCGGAAGGTGATTTACAGTCCCCGGAAAATATCGCCCGCCAGAAGCGTCTGCTGCACCGGGTTATGCGGGCCATGTTGATCAGTTAGGCCCTGGAACATTGACCCATATCAAGTTGCCGGTGACTGGCAAAATTCCATACCCTATTTGGCCACATATAACCTTGTTGAAAGTGCTCACCTGACTAGGCTGTTGGGAATCGCGAGGAATCTTCTCCCGCGCTTAACCCAGCAACCCACAGGGAGCACCACGTCATGAGCAATTTCCTAAGCGCATACTCAATTCAAAGTTGGCTGGAAAGCTGCCCACAGGGATACCTGATGGACACAGAGTACGGACACCAACCCGGTGAAAAAGAGCCCGACTTCAACCTCGATAACGAAATGATGCGCGAAGATGCACTGCGCACGACAACCCAGCTTGTATTGGGTGAGCGCTGCGCTCTCGCTGCATCATCCGGCCTGATTAACTGTGCACCGGACTATGAGAGCAAGCACTTTTTGGCCACCCAGACTCTGGACGAGGCCCGTCACGTCGAAATATTTACCCAACGCATGTACGACCTGGGTGTGAAGAAAGAAGACCTGGAAAGTACACTGACACATTTCGGCAACCCAAATCTGGTGAAATTCGCGGAAGTATTGTTGGAGAAGATCGACAAAAAAGA